>NZ_JPII01000048.1:0-299776 GCF_000832025.1 Shewanella sp. cp20
TAAGATCGCCGGACCAAACACAGGATCATGGGTAACGGCGACGCGGATCTCCTGCGTGCCGGCGGTTAGGGCCATCTTCTGCACGATAAGTCCCTGTATGTCGGCGTCCTGGTTGAGCGAGTGTACCCGGCCGACCATGGCATCGGCGGCCTGCAACACCTCCTGGTGGGAGGTGAGGTTGAGCGTGACGCCGTGTACATCGGATTTATGGTGAATATCCGGCGATTGCACCTTGAGGGCGACGGGATAGCCTATCTGCTCGGCGATCTCGGCGGCGCGCTCTGGGCTGGCGGCAAAGTGTGTCTCTATGGTGTTTAACCCATAGGCTTTAAGTATGGCGCTGGCTTCGTGAGTCTCGATAACCTGCTTGTTTGCAGCAATCGCCTGTTGCAGCAGCGAGCGGGCCAACTGTGCATCGGTTGGGATATTATCCGGTATAGATTGCGGCACTTCCTGCAGTAACTTTTGGTTACGCCTGTATTCGACCATGTGCATAAAGGCACCGACTGCTCCCTCTGGGGTGCGATAGGTGGGCACGCCGGCGCGGTTAAAGAGTTTTCTTGCCTGATAGGCCGAGTCTTCACCGCTCCAGTTAGTGAGCACGTTGACCTTGTGACGCCGCGGATGTTTGGATACTACCTCAACGATGCCGTTGGCTATCTCTATTCCATCTCCGAGGGCTGAGGGTGAGTGCAGCACCAAGATGGCATCGGCAACATCGGCATTCATCAAGATGTCCAGGCTCTGGGTATAGCGTTTCGCATCGGCATCTCCGCCAATATCTACTGGGTTTTGTCCCGACCAGGTATCGGGTAACAAGGCATTGAGCTTATCGAAGGTATCATCGTCCAGGGTGGCTGCCTTACCGCCGCCCAAGATGAGCTGATCTAACCCCAACACGGCAGGGCCGCCGCCATTACTGAGAATGGCGAGCCTCTCACCCTGCAACGGCGCGGAGTGGGCCAAGGTTTCAACGGCGGCAAACAGCTCCACGAGATCGTTGACCCTCAGCATACCCGCACGTCTAAACGCGGCCTCGTAGACGGCGTCGTTTCCCACCTCGCCGCCGGTGTGGAGCTTGGCGGCCGTGGTGCCCTCAAGGCTGCGACCCGATTTGATCACTAATATGGGCTTATTGCGCGCGGCGGCGCGGGCGGCCGAGAGGAAATGACGTTTCTCGTTAACCGAGTCTATGTAGAGCATGATGGCCGTGGTGCGCGAGTCTCGACCGAGAAAGTCCAGTAGCTCGTCGAAATCGATGTCGGTGGCATCTCCCAGGGAGATAAAGGAGGAGAAGCCAATCCCCTTATTGTTGGCCCAATCGAGCACAGTGGTGCAGATGGCGGCAGATTGTGACACGAAGGCTATTTTACCGGGCAGGGCGCTGGTGTGTGCCAGGCTGGCATTGAGTCCCAAATTAGGCAACATCATCCCCAGGCTGTTAGGGCCGAGGATGCGCATGCCATAGCGTTTGGCATGGGCGCGTGTCAGGGTTAACAGGTTTTGGCCCTCCTCATCGAGTTGGTTGGCCATGCCCGAGGCATTGATGATCGCCACCTTACAACCAAATTGAGCGAGTCTCTCGACGATGGCGGGTACGCGGCTGGCCGCAGTGCAGATGATGGCCAGATCAGGCTTAAGGGGCAGGGCTTCGATATTGGGATAGGCCAAGACGCCCATCACGGCTTCATATTTAGGCGTCACCGGCATGATAGGCCCAGAAAATCCGCCAGACAGTAGGTTACGCATCACCACATTACCGGCACGCTTGGCGCCATTGGAGGCACCTATGATGGCCACCGACTTAGGTTTAAATAGGGTGTGTAATGTACGCTGGCTCATTCCCGGCTCCTGTTGTCACTCGCCAAGGGACAGTGTAACTCAGTTGTACTTTTTTTCTCTAGGATTTTAGTAGGATAAGCCCCATCCAAACGTTAGCACTAGGCCACTACACAGCTTGCAACACTTTGACATCAAGGGTTAACAACCTTGTCGACACTTTTAGGCTTTACTTGAGATGGGCTGATTTGGCGAGGCTGGTTTTTTTCGTCAATTTAGGCGTCGCCTCGCCTAATCAGTAACATCCTGACGTCACAGTGCCGTTTTTCTTAACGGCTCAAGGAGTTCAACATGAAAACAGGGGCGTTTTTTTCTATCGGTGTGGCCGTTACGGCGGTTGGCTTAGCCTTGAGTTCGCCGCAGGTTTTAAGCGAAACCTCGGCGGTCGCCAATCATACCAATCCTCACTATCAATTTGTGGCACAAGACAATAGTGTCGAGACCAAGATCTGTATTGCGGCGGGTAGCGACAACAGTTCGGCGCTAAAACGCAAATTGGTTAACTATGACCATAACATGCGCTTTGGTGTGAACAGTATTTCCTGTAATGGACTGAGTCTGGCGCAGTTCTCTCATAAATATCAGGCGCAGCAAAGTTATCTCTTCCTCGAGCGTCACTCCTCTATCGCCAATAGGGTGAAGACCAAGGTGAGTATTATCGATCTTGCCGACAATCAAACTTTTACTGGGGGTGAACCGATTGTGGTAATGGTTAGTGCAAAGTAGGCTAGGTTGCGAGTGACTAAAACGGGGCAGAGCTGGTCAAAGACAGGGCAGAGTAGGCGACAGGCATAAAAAAACCAGCTTGCGCTGGCTGTTCTCTATTTTACAAGATGGTACAACCGAGTGGATTCGAACCACCGACCCCCACCATGTCAAGGTGGTGCTCTAACCAACTGAGCTACGGTTGTACTGCTATCTCTTGTAAAATTGGTAC
This sequence comes from Shewanella sp. cp20, assembly GCF_000832025.1. Taxonomy (NCBI): domain Bacteria; kingdom Pseudomonadati; phylum Pseudomonadota; class Gammaproteobacteria; order Alteromonadales; family Shewanellaceae; genus Shewanella; species Shewanella sp. cp20. Next base: position 2,777 of record NZ_JPII01000048.1, read on the forward strand.
AACCGAGTGGATTCGAACCACCGACCCCCACCATGTCAAGGTGGTGCTCTAACCAACTGAGCTACGGTTGTACTGTTTTACCGTTCACGACCAGTCGGCCAGCGAACGAGCGCTATATTACGAGGGATGTAAGGTGAGTTGCAAGCAAAAAATCGTAATTTTTCAATCAAGCGGTGATTTGCTGTGCAACTTGATCTATTTAACGCCAAAGCGGCGGTAAATTCGGCAAAGCTTAAGACCAACGCATTAGCCAAGATGATGATTATAGAGTTAAACATCACCTTGGCGGTTTTTATAACGGCTATAAATCTGAGTGATTAACGGACTGCTCGACCAAGGCGAGTCGCTTTGGGTGCTTTTGAATATGCTTCAGCCTTAAGGCAAAAAGCAGCGCCGCACTGGTGAGGCCGGCAATCAAGCCAATCCAGAAACCGTGCGCCCCCATAGCTGGCACCAAGAGGTCGGTCTCTGCCAAGAGGTAACCCATTAGCATGCCGATGGCCCAATAGGAGACCAGGGTAATGTAGAAGGCGCTACGGGTATCGTGGTAACCCCGCAGGGCGCCTGCCGTGACAACTTGTACCGAATCAGACAACTGATACAGGGCGGCCAGGAACATCAGGCTACTCGCTAAGGCAACTACCTCTGGGTTTTGGTTATAGAGCAGCGCGATCTGAGTGCGAAACACCACAGTGAAAACCGCTGTGCAGGCTGCCAGACTAAAGGCGATAATCAGACCGACTTTAGTCACCAGTTTAGCGATTTCAACCTTATCTTGTCCCAGATAGTAGCCAACCCGAATCGAGACCGCGATACCGATAGAGAGGGGCAGCATAAACACGATTGATGAGAAGTTGAGCGCTATCTGATGGCCAGCGACGACGTCAGCGCCCAAAGGTGCGAGCAAGAGCGCGATGATGGCAAACAGGCTTACCTCGAAAAACAGTGCCATGGCGATGGGCATGCCGTGCTTGGTCATCTTCTTCATAGTTGCCAAATGTGGCAGGTGGAAGGCACTTAAGGGCGCTAGGGCTGCGAAGCGTTTATGGAGTTGCATATAGATGATCATGGTGATGAACATGGCCCAGAACACCAACGCCGTTGCAAGTCCACAGCCGGCCCCCCCCATCGCTGGCGCGCCTAAATGGCCATAGATGAAGATATAGTTGGCCGGAATGTTCACCGCCAGGCCAACGAAACCTATCACCATGGTAGGCAGCGTGTAGGAGATCCCTTCGCTGCAGCCACGCAACACCTGATACAGGACGAAGGCGGGCACGCCCCAGGCAAAGCCATGGAGATAACGGATGCTCAGTTCTGCAAGATCGGCAGATAAACCCATTAATTTAAAGATCTGTGGCGCAAAAAGCAGAAAGGCGATGACAACAGCGGCGCCGATTATGGCAATATAGGCAGCCTGATAGGCCATTGGCCGTATGGCGTTTTGATTATCGGCGCCATGGTGGCTGGCAAATACCGGGGTAAAGGCTACGAGCAAGCCCTGTACAAATAAGAGTGCCGGCAGCCAAAGACTGCCACCGATGGCCACCGCGGCCATATCCAAAGCGCTGACCCGTCCGGCCATGACGGTATCGATAAAACCCATCATGGTTTGGGTGACCTGAGCGATGAGCACAGGCAACGCGAGATGGACGAGCTTTTTGGCTTGAAAGCCGAATTGATTCATGAAAACGCCTTAATGCAGAGAGTAAAAAATGTTTACAGGTATTGTTCAAGCCACATGTGAAGTGGTGGCTATTCATAAAAAAGATGGTCTTAATACAATCGAAATTGCGATGCCGTCACACCTGAAGGAAAACTTGCAGCGAGGTGCAAGTGTCGCCAATAACGGCGTCTGTCTGACCGTTACCGAGATGGCAGATGATAGGGTGTTTTTCGATGTAATGGAAGAGACATTGAGGCTTACTAATCTGGCCGGTCTGTCTGTGGGTAGCCAAGTTAATATCGAGCGTTCTTTGACCTATGGCAGTGAGATAGGTGGCCATGTGTTATCGGGTCATGTACACACTCAGGCCACTGTGGTCGAGGTGAGTCATACGCCTGCCCATTTTGATATCCGCCTCGAAGTCGACCCTAAATGGATGAACTACATTCTCTACAAAGGTTTCGTTGGCGTGAATGGTTGTAGCCTGACCGTAGGAGAGGTCAGCGAAACTGGCTTTATGCTGCATCTGATCCCAGAAACTTTGGAGATCACCAACTTAGACGAGGTTTCTGTCGGCACCATGCTTAATATCGAGATAGACAGCCAGACTCAGGCTATCGTGGATACGGTTGAGCGGGTATTGGCCAAGCGTTTGGGTTAAACGTTTTGGTTAACGGATAAGGCTTGGCGTTGAGGCTCAGATTAAGGTGCGGCCAAGTGCGGGTGACCTTGTATCTGGCTAAATTTAGCAACGCAGACAATAAGCCAAGGCTTTTTGTGGCAAGTCCCTAGCAACCTATAAGATTAAGCGGGCGATAAGATACAGTTACCTATAAGTTTAAACAGCCTTGGCCTAATAGTACTGCTCATCGTCCGAGTCCACATAGACTTCTATTTTCTGTCGGGAATCGTCTATGTGGGTTCGAAAATGGATTGGGTTGCAGCATACGCGACAATCGTCGTAGTAGTCCTGATCGCCACAGCTGATATCTAAGTTGATATGTTGATGGTGCCCACAGTGGGGACAACAGATCACTTTATCAAAAATTTTCATCCGTCGGCTCCTGTATATCCGGTTGCGCTACGACCGCCATCGATAGCGATCACCTGGCCATTAAGGTAGGGGCTCTCCAGGATAAAACACACGGTATCGGCGATATCCTCGGGGCTGCCGGCTCTCGCCAGAGGGATGGCCTGAGTGACGCTGGAGATAGCCGCTTGATCGCTCTGGGATGGCCAGAGTATCGCGCCTGGCGATATACCGTTGACCCTTACCTTAGGCGCTAACTCCTGAGCCAGGGACCGCGTCGCCATGTTTAATCCTGCCTTAGATATTGAGTATAGCCCATGGTGTTTTAAGGGGCGGTCGCCGTGAATATCCACCAGGTTGATGACGCAACCGTCATTACTGGCGAGATTGCCACTAAGCTTGGTGGCTAACAGATAGGGCGCTAACAGATTAAGGTTTAACAGCTGCTGGCTCGACTGCCAGTCTTCAGTATTGCTGTCTGGTACAAACAGAGAGGCGTTATTGATAAGAGCGCCAAGCGGGAGTTGATGGTCATTAATGTGTTGGACAAGGCTAAGAGGCCCTTGTTCGGTGGCAAGATCCGCCTGCACAGCAATGCAGGAGTTGGCGCGGCTGAGATTAAGCTTGCCTGCGAGCACCCTTGCTTCACTTTCAGAGCCATTATAGTGCAGCAGTATATTGAAGCCTTTACCGTGCAAGGCTAATACGATCGCTTCACCAATACGTTTGGCGCCGCCGGTTACCAGTGCCCATTTGTTCTTTGTCATCTAAGTTGCTCATTATCTTTTGAGCACAATCTTGGATGACTTTCCTCTGTATAGCAATAGGTTGCAATAGCGTAGCAAGTGCTCGGGCAATAGCAGGCCTATAGTGCAGTTGAAGCCCGAGACAACTGACGTGATCGGCTTCAATCGTTATCAGTTTTGGCTGGCGAGCAGCTCCTGATCTCCTCCTTGCTGCGGCAGTTCGGCATGTAGCGCCTTGAGCTGCTGGTCGAGCTCAATAGCTATCTCACTTTCCAGTTGGCTCACATCCAGGCCAATAGTCGATGTTTGCAGTTCGATACCTTTGGCTTCGAAAGCCTGCACTTGAGTTTGCTGCGTAGCAGTTTCCAGCATAGACGCGCCGCGAGTGCCGTCATTAGGATACAAAGGCTGATAGAAGAGTGCGGTCAATAATATTAGCTTCATCATGGTCGGGCTCCTTAGCGAATTAGCCATAACGATATGGCGGCTAGAGTAGGGGCGGTCCATGACTTTTCGATGACATCCAGATTGACAATTGGTGACAGATTTAACTGGCAACGACTAGCGAGTCAGTTAGTTGGTGATTTTAGGCTACAGCGGCGGCCTTAAACCTTGCGATTTACCTGATGCAGCCCTAGAATGACAGGCCTGCGCTGAAGTAGATCAAAACTCCGGTAATGTTTTGCGCTTCAGTTGCTTAAATTTTTCTCAATATGACCAAGTGGCCCTACGTAGGGGTCACCACTGGATAAGGATAATACATGCCTGTAATTACACTTCCCGATGGCAGCAAGCGCGAGTTTGCTAACGCCGTATCTACCCTAGATGTCGCCGCGGACATAGGTCCTGGTCTTGCAAAAGCCTGTATCGCAGGCCGCGTCAATGGCGAGCTAAAAGATGCTTGCGATCTGATTGAGACAGATGCCGAACTGGCAATCATCACCGCAAAAGACGATGAAGGGTTAGAGATCTTACGTCACTCTTGTGCTCACCTTCTGGGGCACGCCATTAAGCAGATGTGGCCTGAGACCAAGATGGCCATTGGCCCGGTGATCGATAATGGTTTCTACTATGACGTTGATCTCGACCACAAGCTGACCGAGGAAGATGTAGCCGAGCTAGAAAAGCGCATGCTGGCATTGGCTAAGACAAACTATGACGTGGTGAAGCGCGTCGTGAGCTGGCAAGAAGCCCGCGATACCTTCGAGTCACGCGGTGAAAGCTACAAGATGGCTATCTTGGATGAGAACATCAGCAAAGACGATCAGCCAGCGCTTTATCATCACGAAGAATATACCGACATGTGTCGTGGTCCCCATGTGCCTAACATGAAATTCTGCCATCATTTTAAATTGATGAGTGTGGCCGGCGCCTACTGGCGCGGTAACTCAGACAACAAGATGCTGCAGCGTATCTATGGTACGGCTTGGGCAGATAAGAAGGCCCTTAAGGCGCACCTGACTCGCCTTGAAGAGGCGGCTAAGCGCGACCACCGTAAGATAGGTAAGCAACTTGACCTCTACCATATGCAGGAAGAAGCGCCAGGTATGGTGTTCTGGCACAACGATGGTTGGAGCCTGTTCCTCGAGCTTGAGAAATTCATTCGTCAGAAACTGGGTCAGTACACCTATCAAGAGGTTAAAGGCCCCTTGATGATGGATCGCGTATTGTGGGAGCGCAGTGGTCACTGGGATAAGTACTCCGAGGCAATGTTCACTACTCACTCAGAAAACCGTGAGTATGCCGTTAAGCCGATGAACTGCCCGGGTCATGTGCAGATCTTTAACCAAGGCCTCAAGTCGTATCGCGACCTGCCACTGCGTATGGCGGAGTTCGGTTGCTGTCACCGTAACGAGCCATCTGGTTCTCTCCATGGTTTGATGCGCGTTCGTGGTTTCACTCAGGACGATGCGCATATCTTCTGTACCGAAGAACAGGTGCAGCAAGAGGTTAGCGGCTGTATCAAGATGGTGTACGACACCTACGCGACCTTTGGCTTCCACGATATCGTGGTGAAACTCTCTACCCGTCCAGAGAAGCGTATCGGTGACGATGCCATGTGGGACAGGGCTGAGCAGGCGTTGATGGACGCACTAAAAGCCAACAATATCGAGTATGAGATCCTTCCGGGTGAAGGCGCCTTCTATGGTCCTAAGATCGAATTCACACTTCATGACTGCTTAGACAGGGCGTGGCAGTGCGGCACAGTGCAGCTTGATTATGCACTGCCAGGACGTCTTGGTGCGACCTATGTTGCCGAAGACAACAGCCGTCAGACACCTGTGATGATCCACCGCGCTATCTTGGGGTCACTGGAGCGCTTCCTGGGTATCCTGATTGAGGAATACGCAGGCAAGTTCCCAACCTGGTTGGCGCCAGTTCAGGCGGTCGTGATGAATATTACGGATAAACAGTCTGAATATGTTGACGAAGTGGTCAAATTATTTAAAGATCAGGGAATTCGTGCCTCGAAAGACTTGAGGAATGAAAAGATTGGCTTTAAAATACGCGAACACACCCTAAGGCGTGTTCCCTATCTATTGGTCGTGGGCGATCAAGAGATGGAAAATAGGGAAGTCGCGGTGCGAACCAGAGATGGTGTTGACCTAGGTAAGATCAAAATCGATCAATTTGCCGCCATGGTCAAAGAACAGATTTCGCTCCGTAGTCTAAATTTGTTGGAGGAATAGGTCATAAAGATCAAGAAAACAGACGTGCGTAAAGCAGCGGCGAATAGAATTAACGAGCTCATTGTTGGCGTTTCAGAAGTACGCCTTAATGGTTTAGACGGTGAAACTATCGGCATTGTAAGTCTGCGCGAAGCGCAAGAACTTGCAGATGAAGCTGGCGTAGATCTCGTAGAGATCAGCCCAAACGCAGAGCCGCCTGTATGTCGCATAATGGACTACGGAAAGTATCTTTTTGATAAGGCTAAGGCCCAAAAAGAGCAAAAGAAGAAGCAGAAACAGATACAGGTGAAGGAAATAAAATTCCGTCCCGGTACTGACGAAAACGACTATCAGGTAAAACTACGCAACCTGAAGCGTTTTCTAGAAGACGGCGACAAGGCGAAAGTAACGCTGCGTTTCCGTGGTCGCGAGATGGCTCACCAGAGTCTTGGTATGAATCTTTTGAATCGTATTAAAGATGACCTGGCTGAGATAGCAATCGTGGAGGCTTTTCCAAAAATGGAAGGTCGCCAGGCTGTGATGGTACTCGCGCCGAAAAAGAAATAGTAAGGCAAATTTAAAAGTAGCAGAGACCTCTCTGAGGGACTCTGCTCGCCTTGCGTTTTATTAATTTCCCAATGCGGAGTTTTAGCAATGCCTAAAATGAAAACAGACAAGGGTGTACAAAAGCGTTTTAAGAAAACCGCTAACGGTTTTAAGCGCAAGCAAGCCCATTTACGTCATATTTTGACCAAGAAGAGCACTAAGCGTAAACGTCACTTACGTGCTAAATGTTTAGTTGCGAAGTCTGATGTGCCAGCAATTGCACGTCAACTACCATACGCTTAATTAGAGGAGTAAAGAACAATGCCTAGAGTTAAGCGTGGTGTAACCGCTCGTGCTCGTCACAAGAAAGTACTAAAACTAGCTAAAGGTTATTACGGAGCTCGCTCACGTACTTACCGTGTTGCTAAGCAAGCAGTAACCAAAGCTGGCCAATATGCTTACCGTGACCGTCGTCAGAAGAAACGTCAATTCCGTCAACTGTGGATTGCACGTATCAATGCGGCTTCTCGTCAAAATGGTCTGTCTTACAGCCGTTTCATCAACGGTCTGAAAAAGGCGTCTATCGAAATCGATCGTAAGATTTTGGCAGACATCGCTGTATTCGACAAAGTGGTTTTCGCCACTCTAGTTGAAAAGGCAAAAGAAGCTCTAGCTAAGTAATTAGTGAGCTTTGCTTTGAAAGGGACCCCAGGGTCCCTTTTTTTGTGCCCGATCATCGCAAATTTATTTATACCAATCGTAATAAACAATTGATCATTCTAGCTTATTAAAACGCTCGATAACTGTATTAGCAATTTTTAATTGTAGAATAACTACTTATCTAAAAATCCTGCTTCGTTCACAAGCGTTTTTCCTGCGCTATTTCTGATCACATATTTACTGTGATTGGTATTACTCGATCATCAACACAAAAAAAGCAGGCGCTAGGCCTGCTTTTTTATGAAGGATAATGCGCTTTATTGTGCGTCTAAGAAACGCTCTGCGTCTAGGGCCGCCATACAGCCGGTACCGGCAGAGGTGATCGCCTGACGGTAATGTTGATCCATCACGTCGCCTGCGGCGAACACACCAGGAATACTGGTTTGCGTGGCGTTGCCGCCAAGACCGCTTTGCACCTGGATGTAGCCGTTGTTCATCTCCAGCTGGCCTTCAAACATCTGAGTGTTTGGCTTGTGGCCGATGGCGACGAATACGCCCATCACATCAAATTCGGTAATGCTTTCATCTTTGGTGCTCTTGATCTTCACACCGGTCACACCCATGTTGTCACCAACGACTTCATCTAAGGTACTGTCAAGGTGCAGTACTATGTTGCCATTAGCAACCTTGTCCATCAGACGCTTCGTCAGGATCTTCTCAGAGCGGAAGCTGTCGCGGCGATGGATCAGGTGAACTTCTGATGCGATGTTGCTCAGATAAAGTGCTTCTTCAACGGCTGTGTTACCACCACCGATCACGGCAACTTTCTGGTTGCGGTAGAAGAATCCATCACAGGTAGCACAAGCCGATACGCCTTTACCCTTAAAGGCTTCTTCTGACTCAAGGCCCAGGTACATGGCCGATGCACCGGTAGAGATGATCAGTGCATCACAAGTGTACTCACCACTGTCACCTTTAAGTTGGAAAGGGCGCTCTTGCAGGTTCACTTCGTTGATGTGGTCGAAGATGATCTCTGTTTCGAATTTCTCGGCATGCTTCTGCATACGCTCCATCAAAGCCGGACCTGTTAGGTCGTCGGCGTCGCCTGGCCAGTTTTCGACTTCAGTTGTGGTCGTCAGCTGACCACCTTGCTGCATACCCGTGATCAAAACAGGCTTTAGGTTTGCTCTGGCAGCATAAACAGCGGCGGTGTACCCAGCAGGGCCCGAACCCAAAATTAATAAGTTACAGTGTCTAGCTTGGCTCATCTTTTTCTCCGTGCCTTTAGCGAATTGCAGCGATTGTAGGGAATTTCCCCTAAGGGGTAAAGGCAATCTTTTAGATTGTCCTAATCGAAAAAGGGAGCCATTGGCTCCCTTTGTTTACACCCTTTGGTTGATTAAGCGAGTAGTACGCTTGGATCAACAAACTCGAAGTTGAGGGCTTCGGCAACTTCTTTACAGGTTACCTTGCCGTGCATTACGTTCAAGCCGTTTAGCAGGTGCTTGTCTTGACGCAGTGCTTCACGGTAGCCCATGTCGGCTAACTTGATGATGTAAGGCAGTGTCGCGTTGTTGAGTGCGAAGGTAGAGGTACGTGCAACCGCGCCAGGCATGTTAGCCACGCAGTAGTGTACTACTTCATCGACGATATAAGTTGGGTCTTGGTGAGTGGTCGCATGAGAAGTCTCAACACAACCACCTTGGTCGATAGCGACGTCAACGATGGCGCTGCCCGGCTTCATACGCTTGATGTGATCTTTGGTCACTAGCTTAGGTGCAGCAGCACCTGGAACCAGTACGCCACCGATCACTAGGTCGGCTTCCAGCACGTGCTTCTCGATAGCGTCGGCTGTCGAGTAGATAGCCTTGACGCGGTTATCGAACTGAACGTTCAGACGACGTAGTGCATCGATGCTGCGATCTAGGATAACCACATCGGCGCCCAGACCTACGGCCATCTGCGCTGCGTTGGTACCTACCATGCCGCCGCCGATGATGACCACTTTGGCCGGCTCAACACCTGGAACGCCACCAAGTAGCATGCCACGGCCACCCTTAGATTTTTCTAGTGCCATCGCACCGGCTTGGATCGACATGCGACCGGCGACTTCTGACATAGGGGCAAGTAGTGGCAGACCGCCACGGGCATCGGTAACGGTTTCATAGGCGATACACACGGCACCGCTCTTAATAAGATCTTCAGTTTGTGGCAGATCGGGGGCAAGATGAAGATAAGTGAACAGCAACTGATCTTCACGCAACATGGCACGCTCGACCGCTTGAGGTTCTTTAACCTTAACGATCATGTCTGCTTTAGCAAACACTTCAGCTGCAGTGTCTAAGATTGATGCGCCTACATCGACATAGTCCTGGTCGCTAAAACCGATCCCAACACCTGCATTCTTCTCTACAAATACTTCATGACCTTTTAGGGTCAATTCGCGGACACTTGACGGCACCATACCAACACGATATTCGTGGTTTTTGATTTCTTTAGGTACACCAATTATCATCTTCGAGCCTCAAATTGAATAAAAACCCATTTATTCTGGGTTGAATTGTTATTTTATAGGTCCTGAACGTGATTGTTTCAGGGAAATCTAGTATAGTATCACTTCGGCAGTTAATGCTGCTGAACTTTTGACATACGTAGCAGTAAATGTTGTTTTAGTGATAAAGCAAGGTTATAAATATGGTTAATAATAAAAAGAGTCCTATAAAAGACTTAGATCGGATCGATCGTAACATCCTTAACGAGTTGCAAATCGACGGCCGCATTTCCAATGTTGAGTTGTCAAAGCGTGTAGGGCTGAGCCCCACTCCCTGTTTAGAGAGAGTTAAAAGACTCGAAAAGCAAGGTTACATCAATGGATATACTGCGCTAGTAAATCCCCATTACCTTGGGGCTTCATTACTTGTGTTCGTAGAAATCACGCTAAATCGCGATACTGCAGAAGTATTTGATAAGTTTAATCGTGCCGTACAGCTGCTCGATGATATTCAAGAATGTCATCTGGTGTCTGGCGACTTCGACTATTTATTGAAGACCCGTGTTTCTGACATGTCTGCCTATCGTCGCTTGTTAGGTGAAACTCTACTTAAGTTGCCCGCTGTTTCTGATACTCGTACCTACGTTGTGATGGAAGAAGTCAAGCAGACCAATAGAGTTGCAATCAATGTAACGCTTGAGTCTTAAAAACGATTTATGTCGTAAAAAAGGAGCCGTCAAGGCTCCTTTTTTTTCATCTCGAATAGTTTTTCACCAATGATAGGCTTTTACCTCGCTATTGTGCTGTATAGGCAGGTAAAACGCTGCATGGCGCGAATTATTTTGATATCTTAGGCTCACCTTTTTTGTTTTTGCTTTGTGGGTTGTCTTTTGTCTAAGGGAAATAGTGTCAAAACACTCAGCGGTCTGCAGCGTCTGCTCGAAGGCGGACTCATCTTCTGCTGCATGGTCGCCACCTATATTCTGCTAGCACTGAGTAGCTTCCATTCGTCTGATCCGGGATGGAGTCAGTCTAATTTTGAAGGCGAGATTAAAAACGTTACCGGTGCTGTGGGCGCCTGGCTCGCCGATGTGCTTTTCTATTTCTTTGGTTACACGGCTTACCTTATTCCTATCATAGTGGCGGTGACCGGCTGGTTGCTATTTAAACGTATTCACCGCCTGTTGGAGATAGATTATTTTTCAGTGGGTTTAAGGCTGATCGGCTTCCTACTGATCACTTTCAGCCTGGCATCTTTGGCCAGTATGAATGCCAATGATATTTACGAGTTCTCTGCGGGCGGCGTCTCGGGGGATGTGATCGCCGATGCCATGCTTCCCTATTTTAATCAGCTAGGTACCACACTGCTGCTACTCTGCTTCGTCGGAGCAGGCTTTACGCTCCTGACCGGGATCAGTTGGTTAACCGTGGTCGAAATGGTGGGCTTTGCTACCATCTGGTGTGTGAAGCAGCTTAAACATGTTCCCGAGAAGTTCTCGAGTGCGCCCGAAACCGAAGACACCAAAGGCTTCATGTCGGTAGTCGACAGATTCAAGGAGTCTCGCCGCCAGAAGGCACTGGCCAGAGCAGAAGAGGACGCCTACGAAGACGAGGATGACGACTATGATGAGGATGAGGCTCTGGACAGCTCAACCTCTCGCGGGCGTATTAAAGAACCTGGTTTTAAGGAGCCTAGTTATTCCGAACCTAGTTTTAGCCTGCCAACACCAAGTTCCGCTGCGTTCGAGGCAGAAAAACAAGCGGCTGAAGCACAAGAGCCTAATTTGAGTTTCAGCGCCCAAGGTGACGATGAGGTGTCGATCGATTTTGATACCAAGCAGTCAACGGGGGCAGTTCTGCCTAAGAAGCAGAAAGTCGAGCAGGCTAAGATAGTCGATGGCATCGTCGTGCTACCCGGTGGGGAAGAGGCGCAGCCTAAGAAACCTGTGGCGCCATTGCCGGATATTTCACTGCTCGATGTGCCCAATCGCAAGACTAACCCTATCAGCCAGGAGGAACTTGACCAGGTTGCGCGGCTGGTTGAGGTCAAACTGGCCGATTTTAATATTGTAGCCAAGGTGGTCGGCGTTTTCCCGGGTCCTGTGGTTACCCGCTTCGAGCTAGAACTCGCACCTGGTGTGAAGGCCTCTAAGATCACTAACTTGTCTAAAGATTTGGCGCGCTCGCTGCTTGCCGAAAGTGTACGTGTGGTCGAGGTTATCCCGGGTAAGGCCTATGTAGGCCTAGAGATCCCTAACAAGTTCCGCGAAACCGTGTTCATGCGCGACGTGCTCGGTAGCGAAGCCTTCGAGCATAGCCAGTCTCATCTGAGCATGGTGCTGGGTCAGGATATCTCAGGCGAGCCTGTGGTCGTCGACCTTGGCAAGATGCCGCACCTTTTGGTGGCTGGTACCACAGGTTCGGGTAAGTCTGTTGGGGTCAACGTGATGATCACCAGCCTGCTCTATAAGTCAGGGCCGGACGATGTACGTTTCATCATGATCGACCCTAAGATGCTGGAGCTTTCCGTGTACGAAGGGATCCCGCATCTGCTCTGTGAGGTGGTGACCGACATGAAAGAGGCGGCCAACTCGCTGCGCTGGTGCGTCGGTGAGATGGAGCGTCGTTATAAGCTGATGTCGGCTCTCGGGGTGCGTAACCTCAAGGGCTATAACGCCAAGATTAAAGATGCCAAGGAACGCGGTGAGGTGATCACCGATCCCCTGTGGCGTTCGCAAGACAGCATGGAAGAGCAGGCGCCTGAGCTGAATAAGCTGCCGTCAATCGTGGTGGTTGTCGACGAATTTGCCGACATGATGATGATCGTGGGTAAGAAGGTGGAAGAGTTGATCGCCCGTATCGCGCAGAAGGCGCGTGCGGCCGGTATTCACCTTATCTTGGCGACCCAGCGTCCGTCGGTAGATGTGATCACAGGTTTAATCAAGGCAAACATCCCAACTCGTATGGCGTTTCAGGTGTCTTCTCGTATCGACTCTCGGACCATTCTCGATCAACAGGGCGCCGAGACCCTGCTCGGTATGGGTGACATGCTCTATCTGCCGCCGGGAACCAGTGTGCCTATCCGTGTTCATGGTGCCTTTATCGATGACCATGAAGTGCATGCTGTGGTGGCCGACTGGCACAGTCGCGGCAAGCCACAATATATCGATGAGATCCTGCAAGGCTCTGCCGAGGGCGAGCAGGTGTTGTTGCCTGGTGAGGCCGCCGAGAGCGACGAAGAGATGGACTCACTCTACGATGAGGCGGTAGCTTTCGTTACCGAGACCCGTCGCGGCTCTATCTCCAGCGTGCAGCGTAAGTTTAAGATTGGTTACAACCGGGCCGCTCGCATCATCGAACAGATGGAGATGCAAGGTGTCGTCAGTTCACAGGGACACAATGGTAACCGTGAGGTGCTTGCGCCGCCACCGCCGAAAGATTATTAAGCTCTCGTTAATCATTCTCGTGACACACTTGCGGGAGTAACCCTAGTTAATAGCGAGCGCTTTGAAATGAAAGGATTTGTAATGTTAAAACCCTTATCTCAATTAGTCTGTGCCTTGCCGCTGATGATGGCGGCATCCTGTTACGCCGACGATGCCACGGCATTAAAGGACGCGCTGGCGCAGCTGGACAACCTCAAGGCAAATTTTAGCCAGCAGGTGACAGACGTAAACAACAAGATGATTCAGCAAGGTTCTGGTACCTTTGCCTTGGCGGTGCCAAATCAGTTTTACTGGCATCTGACTCAGCCAGATGAATCGCTTATCGTTGCCGATGGCCGGGACGTGTGGATCTATAATCCATTCGCCGAAGAGGTCTCTGTTTTAGATTTTAATCAGGCCATCGATGCCTCTCCGATCGCGCTGCTTGTTCATCGCGACGAGGCGACCTGGCAGGATTATCGAGTAGAGCGCCAGGACGATTGCTACCAGATAGCGCCTAAGGCGGTCGATGCCAGCGTGACAGGGGTAGAAGTCTGCTTTAAGGAGAAGCAACTCGAGGTGATGAAGCTGACCGATCAGCAGGGTAACCTCAGCGTCTTTAACCTGTCAGCCCAGGCGCCATTGGCCGAGGCCGATGCCAAGCTGTTTCAATTTACCGTCCCCGAAGGCGTAGATATTGACGATCAACGTCTTAAGTCATTGGATTAAGGCTATTTGTGTCTAGCTTAAGTTTCGATTTCGCGCCCGATTTTCGTCCGCTCGCCGCCAGAATGCGACCGGAAACCCTGGCACAATATATAGGCCAAGATCACCTGTTGGGTGAGGGTAAGCCGCTGCGTCAGGCGCTAGAGGCGGGTAGAGCCCACTCCATGATGTTCTGGGGGCCGCCGGGCACAGGTAAGACTACGCTAGCCGAGTTGGTCGCTCATTATGCCAATGCCCATGTGGAGCGTATCTCTGCGGTCACCTCTGGGGTGAAAGAGATCCGCGCCGCCATCGAACATGCCAAAAGCGTGGCCCAGTCTCGCGGCCAGCGAACCTTACTGTTCGTCGATGAGGTGCATAGATTCAACAAGAGTCAGCAAGATGCCTTCTTGCCCTTTATCGAAGATGGCACTGTCATTTTCATCGGCGCCACCACCGAAAATCCGTCGTTTGAGATCAATAACGCGCTGCTTTCTCGCGCCAGAGTCTATCTGATTAAGCGGTTGCAAGACGCCGAGATCATCAAGATAGTGCGTCAGGCGCTAGAAGATGAAGCCCGTGGCTTGGGTAAGCGACAGCTAAGTATGCCAGATGAGGTCGCCGAGAAGCTGGCTAACCTGTGTGACGGCGATGCTCGCAAGGCATTAAACCTTATCGAACTGATGAGCGACATGCTGGCGGATGGCGGCGAGTTTACTGCCCAGATGCTCATCGAGGTGGCGGGACAGCAGCTGGCCGGATTCGATAAGAATGGCGATCAGTATTACGACCTTATCTCCGCCGTGCATAAGTCAATTCGGGGCTCGGCGCCAGATGCGGCGCTGTACTGGTATTGCCGTATGCTCGAAGGGGGCTGTGACCCGCTTTATGTTGCTCGTCGCTTGCTGGCCATCGCCTCAGAAGACATAGGTAACGCGGATCCTGTTGCCATGTCGGTGGCGGTCAACGCCTGGGAGTGCTTTCATCGGGTCGGTCCGGCCGAAGGGGAGCGAGCGATCGCACAGGCCGTGGTCTATCTTGCCTGCGCGCCCAAGAGTAACGCCGTTTACACCGCCTTCAAGGCGGCGCGCCAGTTGGCAAGGGAAACCGGTAGTCAGCCAGTGCCGAACCATCTGCGTAATGCGCCGACTCAGTTGATGGCCGACATCGGCCTTGGCGAGGGGTATCGTTACGCTCACGATGAGCCCAATCATTATGCGAGCGGCGAGTGCTATTTCCCCGAGGCGCTGGCAGGTACACAGTTTTACCATCCCAGTGAGCATGGTTTCGAGAAGCGTATCAAGACCAAGCTCGCTACCTTGGCGGAAATGGACAGGGCAAGTGAGGTGAAACGCTATGAATAATCTCATTTTTGTGGCCTTGGGTGGCTCTATTGGTGCCGTATTTCGATATCTTATTTCAATATTCATGATTCAGGTGTTTGGCTCTTCTTTTCCTTTTGGTACACTCATGGTCAATGTGATCGGCTCCTTCCTGATGGGCGTGATCTATGCCCTAGGTGAGGCGAGTCAGGTCAGTCCTGAAATCAAAGCATTAGTAGGTGTTGGGTTGTTAGGAGCACTTACGACGTTTTCAACTTTTTCGAACGAAACCCTGTTATTGATGCAGCAGGGCGCTTGGTTGAAAGCATTTACAAATATCGCTCTGAACCTATGTCTATGTTTATTCATGGTTTACTTAGGACAGCAGTTGGTTTTTTCTCGCATTTAACTATTAAGAAACTAAAACATGTTAGATCCCAAATTTTTACGTACTGAATTAGAAGCGACCGCCGAGCGTCTCGCCACCCGAGGTTTTATCCTGGATGTGGATCGTCTCAGCAAATTAGAGGAAAAGCGTAAGTCACTACAGGTGGCTACAGAAGAGCTGCAAGCGTCCCGTAATGCGATCTCCAAATCTATCGGCCAGGCCAAGGCTAAGGGCGAAGATGTTGCCCCTATCATGGCGAAAGTGGGCGATCTCGGAGCCGAGTTAGACAGCAAGAAGGCCGAACTCAGCCAGCTACTCGAAGAGCTTAACGCCATCGCCATGAGCGTACCTAACCTGCCGGACGAGTCGGCACCTATTGGCGCTGATGAAAACGACAACGTCGAGATCCGCCGTTGGGGCGAGCCAAAGCAGTTTGATTTTGAAGTGAAAGATCACGTGGATCTGGGCGAGCAACATGCCGGCCTGGATTTTAAGAGTGCGGTTAAGATCACCGGCTCACGTTTCATCGTGATGAAGGGCCAAATTGCCCGTATGCACCGTGCCTTAACTCAGTTTATGCTGGATCTGCACACCACAGAGCATGGTTACACCGAAACATACGTGCCGCTTCTGGTTAACGAAGACAGCCTACTGGGTACGGGTCAGCTGCCTAAGTTTGGTGAAGATCTTTTCCACACCAAGCCAGCCACCGAAGAAGGTCAGGGCCTTAGCCTGATCCCGACCGCCGAGGTGCCGCTGACAAACCTGGCTCGCGATACCATTATCGACGAAGATGAGCTGCCGATTAAGATGACGGCCCACACGGCGTGTTTCCGCAGTGAGGCTGGCTCATACGGCCGCGATACACGCGGTCTTATCCGTCAGCACCAGTTCGACAAGGTTGAGTTGGTGCAGTTGGTGAAGCCAGAAGAGTCTATGGCGGCGCTCGAGAGCCTGACACAACACGCGGAAACTGTGCTGCAACGCTTAGGCCTGCCATATCGCACCGTGGTACTTTGTACCGGCGACATGGGCTTTGGTGCGGCGAAGACCTTCGATATTGAGGTCTGGTTACCAGCGCAGAACACCTACCGCGAGATCTCATCTTGCAGCAACATGCAGGATTTCCAGGCGCGTCGCATGCAAGCACGCTACAAGGCTAAGTCAGCCAAGAAGCCAGCGCTGTTGCACACCTTGAATGGTTCTGGCCTGGCGGTTGGACGTACCTTAGTGGCGGTACTGGAGAACTATCAAAATGCCGATGGCTCTATTACAGTGCCCGAAGCACTACGTCCTTACATGGGCGGCCTGACCCAGATAGGCTAACGCGATAGAGAGATAGTGTGAAACATGGATAACGGTGGGCGCTATTTTCAGTGGCTGACCTATGTCGTCATTATCTGTATCTTCGCCGCAGTAATGTTAGCAACATTTGGGAAAGCGATTATGTTAGTGATGAAAAATCTCTAACCATAAAAAAACCTTCGCTAATGCGAAGGTTTTTTTATCTTTAAGGCTAGTCTACGAGACAGGTTTTAAGTCTTTCGCTTAGATGCATTTTGCGGGCTTTGGCAGGCCAGCAATCTTGGTCGCCTGTTTGGCCGGACCGAGCGGGAAGAGGGTGTAGAGGTATTTAGAGTTACCCTTTTCGGCGCCGAGTTTCTGGCCGATGGCCTTGACCAGCACGCGAATGGCAGGGCTAGTCTTAAACTCCATATAAAATTCGCGCACGAAGTGCACCACTTCCCAATGGGCGGGGGTGAGGGTGATATCTTCTTCGGCGGCGATAATCACGGCGAGTTCTTCATTCCAGTCACCGACGTTTTTCAGGTAGCCCTGGGGATCGGTCGGGATCTGACTATCCCCATGCATTATAAAATTTACCAAGTGATCACCTTAGCGTGAGTTAACGAGTATTGGACAAATTCGGCCTGACTTAGCTGCTGATACTGACCTAACCGTGCCTGCAGGCCTCTGGCTTCGACATCTTGCTCGAGTAGGCAGACCTTAGTGTCATGCAGTGCTTGTTGCCATTTACGCAGCAACAGGGCGTTAACGCCATCGCCAATCAACAAGAGCGTGTCTTGTGGCTGAATATAGCGAAGGCAGGTGGCAAGGGCGTTATCTTGTACCGCCGAGTATTGAACGACATGCAGTATCATCAGTAGACAAAGACCTCATCGGCTTGGGTTAACAGCTCACCTATCTCTGCTGGCGTTCTGACATCGAGTGGAATTGCCAATGACGACTCATCGAGTTGATAGTCCTCCAGGCTCTGCTGGCAGGCATAGACGGATTCGATATCATATAGCGGCAAGGCTTTAAAGGCCGCGAGGAAGTCTTTGGCGCCTATGGTTTCCGGTGCCTGCTGTGGGATCAGATTGAGCACGCCCTCATCGGCGAAGATAAGGCTGACCTCCTGCTCGAAACTGGCACCGAGCAGCGCAAAATCCAGTCCTTCCCGACCCTTGGCGCTGCCATGGGGAGCGTGTCTGAAGATAATGGTGATCTTTTTCATCATTTTTCCAAAAAGCGAATGCTTAACATCTGGCGTTTAAAAACAGATCACGCGATCGGCTTGCTCTATGCCGGTCACGAGTTCGCCCAGCCCACCCATCTGAAAGGGAGGCTCGAGATTCCAGTGTTGTAACTGATTTTCCGCCGATTCGGCAGCAGATAACACACCACGGCGCAGTGCGGCCGAGACGCAGTTCACCAAGGGGACCTTGTGCGTCTGTCCCAACTCCCGCCAGGCTTGGTAGAGGGCAAATTCATCTGACGCCGGCGACTGAAGATGATTGGTCGACAATACACCGTCTTGATAGAAGAAGACCTTGAGCACTTCATGGCCGGCGTCGATGGCAGCTTGGGTAAACTGTAGTGCCTGATAGCTGCTACCCTGGCCGTATCCCGCCTGATTGACTTGAATGATGAGCTTACTCATTAACCTTTACTTATTGTCGTGACGCATTGGCGCCGATTCTGGGCGCTATTCTAGCGTTTTTTTGTCGCGATCCCAAACGTCTAGCGAATACGACTGAGGTTTGGGCGAATATCATCATGTACTTTGGGCATAAAAAAGCCCGCCGATAGGGCGGGCCTTTTTAATGTCTAAACAGTTTAATCGTCGCTGCCGGCACCTAACAGATGCAGAATCGAGATAAACAGGTTCAAGAAATCCAGATACAGGGCGACAGTCGCGCGTATGTAGTTGGTTTCACCGCCATTTACGATGCGGCTGGTATCAAACAGGATAAAGCCTGTCATCAACAGGGCGATACCTGCGTTGAGGGCCATGAATACCACGCCGCTACCGATGAAGATGTTGGCGATACCGGCAACGATGGCAATGACCAAACCGGCGAGCAGGAAGCCACGCATGAAAGAGAAGTCTTTCTTGGTGGTGATGGCATAGCCGCTCAGGGTAACGAACACTACGGCAGTCAAGCCTAAGGCCTGCATGATGAGCTGAGGGCCGTTGGCCATGCCGGCATAATGGTTAAGCATGTAGCCAAGCGAGGCACCTTCCATACCCGTAAAGGCAAACACCCAAAACAGACCCGCGGCCGACTCGGCCTTTCTCAGGGTGACAAATAACAGGATGAAACCACCTATCGAGAGACCGATAGACATGAGAGGACTGATTTGCAACACCATTGCCAGCCCCGCACACAGCGCGGAGAAGCCCAGCGTCATCGAGAGCAGCAGATAGGTATTTTTAAGCAGCTTATTCACTTCTTGTGTCGAAGCATGGCTTGCATATAGTGTTTCTTGCGTCATCTTTATCTCCAGTGACTATCACTAACTTGATGGTTTATTTGAGTCAAATCGATTGCAAGAGTTCCATTTCATGAACCGGATTTAACTTGTTTTACAGGCTTATTATCATAACCGAGCCAAGGGGAGGGTGAAAGCCCATCTGCTTGATTGTCGGTTAATTAAACCAGTCACGCTGTAGTTTTTCACTATCACCCAGATAATCGAGCACCCAGGCCATGGCAGGTGACATGTTGGCGTCATTCCAGGCTAGGCAACAGGGGCTAGTCGCCTTGGGGCGTTCTAGCTCTTTCTCTATCAGTGCACCTGCCTGCACGAAGGGAGTGGCGAAATGCTTTGGCATGTAGCCTATGCCCAGTCCTTCACGGAAACAGTTGATGGCACGGATCCAGTCGGGCACTACCAGACGGCGCTGGTTATCCAGCAGCCAGGTCATGCGTTTGGGGATCTCGCGCGATGTGTCTTCCAGACAAATTGAGGGATAGGTGCGCAGCTCATCGTCGAGCAAGGGGCGATCTATGGCCGCTAAGGGATGATGCTTACTCACCAGGAAGGTCCATTCGATATCCCCCATATCTTTAAAGCGATAGTCGCCACCTACAGGTATAGCTGTGGTTGCTCCGATGGCGATATCACTGCGACCGGTGGCAATGGCTTCCCATACGCCGTTAAAGACCTCGATACGTATGATGAGTTCGACATTATCGAAATGGCGATAGAAATCGGCGATCAGGTTACTTATCTTATCGGCGCGCACTATGTTATCCAGCGCGATGGAGAGCGTGGGTTGCCAGCCGTTGGCGACTCGCTTGGTATCTTCCTTCAGTGATGCCAAGTGGGTCAGCATGGAGCGCACCTGTTTAACGAAGTGTTCGCCAGCCGGGGTGAGGCTCACGCTTCTGTGATGGCGCTCAAACAGAATAACCCCCAATTCTTCTTCGACCTGTTTAACGGCATAACTCACGGCAGAAGGCACCTTGTGTAACTTGTTGGCCGCGGCGGTAAAACTACCGACCCGCGCCACCATATCAATTAATTGCATCGACTGTTCTGAAAGCATCTCGAAAAGCTCCTAAATTTGCCGTGAGAATATTTGAAGGCTGTAAGCAAAAATAAACGTTTCACAAGCAATTGGCAAGTCACTAGACTCACCGACTCCTTTGTTTAGTTATAGTGAATCTTCTATTTTTATGAATAAAATCGCTAATTTTTCTTTTCTTATCTATCTGGCACTATTGAGCATGTTGGGCTTTATTGCGACTGACATGTATTTACCTGCTTTCAAAGCAATTGAAACAAGTTTGGATGCAAGCGCTACCCAGGTCGCCAGCTCACTGACTTTCTTTCTCGCCGGTCTGGCGTTGGGCCAGCTATTGTACGGGCCCTTAGTGCAGGCGATAGGCAAACGATTGAGTCTGATATCAGGGCTTGTTTTGTTCGGCGCCGCCAGCCTGGCGATAGCCAATAGCGACTCGATTGCCATGTTTAATGTGGCGCGTTTCTTTCAGGCTCTGGGCGCCTGCAGCGCATCGGTTATCTGGCAGGCGATTGTGATCGATCGCTACAAGGCCAGCGAAGCGCAACAGGTGTTTAGTAACATCATGCCGCTCGTGGCACTCTCGCCAGCCTTGGCTCCTATCTTGGGGGCCTATCTATTGGAGTGGCAGCAGTGGCACAGCATCTTCTTTATCCTGGGCGGCTTAAGCTTGTTGCTTATCCTAGCAACACTTGCCTGGGTCGAAAAAGAAGTCCAACGAGTTAGAGGTGAAGCCTCAGGGAGCAATGCTCTGTCTGAACAAGATGAGAAAGTGGGCCAAGGCCAAGACGTCGCTCGGGTGAGTTACTTTACCATGCTGGCCAGCCCAAGATACCTAGGTAATGTCTTGGTATTTGGTGCCTGCTCGGCGGCTTTCTTCTCCTATCTAACCCTCTGGCCCATAGTGATGGAGCAGCATGGCTATGAGGCCAAGGCGATAGGTCTGAGCTTCATTCCGCAAACCGTGATGTTTATCGTCGGCGGCTACCTGAGTAAGCTGTTTATTCGTCGCTATGGCGCCGAGGTGACGCTCACCTGGATCCTGCTGCTGTTTGGGGCTTGTGTCGCCGGAATCGCCCTGGTTACCCTATGTTATCCTTCGAGTACCATCTGGCCGCTATTGAGTATCTTCTCTGTGATGGCGGCGGCCAACGGCGCCTGTTATCCCATAGTGGTCAATACGGCGCTGCAGGTCTTTAAGCAGGCTTCGGCCAAGGCGGCAGGGTTACAGAACTTTTTGCAGATAAGTATCGCCTTCGGCGCGTCCTCATTGGTTGCCCTATGGGCAAATGCCGGCGAGAAGGCAATAGGTGTAGGCATAGTAGTCAGTGCAATAGGTGTCTTGATAGGGTATCAGGTCAGAGGCTATGACAACTGGTGCGGCGTGTTCAGTGCCATCTCGACCCCGGATCCGGCGAAAATCGCGCTACATCAGGAGGAAGATTCGACAAAGTGAGCGTAAGTTCGCCAAATAGATCTTTTAGGGATATTTTCCCTTTACAAGTGAAATAGGGCGCTATATTATTCGCGGCGTTCGGAGAGATGGCAGAGTGGTCGAATGCACCGGTCTTGAAAACCGGCACGGGTTTATAGCCCGTCTAGGGTTCAAATCCCTATCTCTCCGCCACATAAAGAAAAAAGGCTTCCAGAAATGGAAGCCTTTTTTCGTTTTAGCTGCTACGTAAATTTTTCTAGGAACAGCTGCAGGAATTTGTCCCCTGGGTTCCTATCATTTACATCTAGCTATCTCAGCGTCACATTAACAAAGCCCGCTAATGAGCGGGCTTTGTGCTATCTAGCTTAAAGCATTTGAGTAATGGCCGGGTTCCTAACGTTTTTAAGCCCGCTATCTCTCAGCCACATTAAGAGAAAAGGCTTCCAGAAAATGGA
Source organism: Shewanella sp. cp20 (assembly GCF_000832025.1). NCBI lineage: Bacteria > Pseudomonadati > Pseudomonadota > Gammaproteobacteria > Alteromonadales > Shewanellaceae > Shewanella > Shewanella sp. cp20. The sequence goes on from NZ_JPII01000048.1 coordinate 25,128, forward strand.
AGCCTTTTTTCGTTTTAGCCTCGATAAGAACTCATTTGTTATCAGGTAAACACGGGTAAATTGAACCTAGGCTTCCTAATATTTACATCTGGCTATCTCTGCGCCATATTAACAAAGCCCGCTATCTAGCTTAAAGCATTCGAGTAATGGCCGGGTTCCTAACGTTTAAGCCCACTATCTATCAGTCCTCTCTGTCTCATCAAGAAAAAAGGCTTCCACCTCTGGAAGCCTTTTGAGTTTGTGCTTGTCGGTAGCTCGCTTATTGCTCTGCTACTACCTCTTGATTCACCTTAACGCCAGCGAGTCGGTTGTAGATCTTACTCAACCATGCCTTGGTGTCTTCGATGGCGACATAGAGACAAGGGATCAGCACCAGGGTCACGACTGTGGCAAACAATACGCCGAAGGCCAGTGATACCGCCATAGGGATAACCATCTGCGCCTGCATGCTGGTCTCACTCATAATCGGTACCAGGCCGATAAAGGTGGTGAGCGAGGTGAGTAGAATCGCCCTAAAACGACGACAACCCGCCTCAATCACGGCAACCTTCATGCTGACTCCAGCCAGGCGGGCTCGGTTGATGTAATCAACCATCACCAGGGAATCGTTAACCACCACACCCGCGGCGGCGATGATGCCAAAGAGGGAGAGGGCGCTAAGATCTATCCCTAACAGCATGTGGCCAAGCACAGAGCCAATGATGCCGAAGGGGATGACAGACATGATCATCATAGGCTGCACATAGGATTTCAAGGGCACGGCCAACAGGCTGTAGATCACCAGTAGCGAGATGATGAAGTTACGCATCTGAGTATTGGCGCTGTCGAGCTGCTCCTGAATGTTGCCGGCAACTTCACTCTTCACCCTTGGGTACTGACGCAGCAGTTCAGGGATAAAGTTATCGCGAATGTCCTGGGCTAACTTGAAGGGTTCTGCCTGTGAGGCATCTACCGAGGCCCAGACGTTGATGGTGCGGTTGCCATTTTCACGTCTGATGCCACTCACCCCTTGGGTGACCTGGATCTCGGCGACCTCTGAGAGCGGGATCTCTGCGCCCTGTGGCGTGAGGATCATCACCTCTGTCACATGGGCGATGGAGTTACGCTGCTCCTCGGGATAACGCAGCATCACCTTGATCTCCTCTCCGTTGCGCAAAATACGCTGGGCCTCGAGGCCATAGAAGCTGGCACTGACCTGAGAGGCCACATCGGCGAGGGTGAGTCCGACGCTGTTGGCCAGTGGCTTAAGGCTGAACTGCACCTCTTTGGCACTGGATTGACGGCTGTCGTTGACATCGCCTACGCCCTGTAGGCTATTGAGCTTGGCCTTGAGTGCCTTGGCCGCCGCGACCAGCTGTGTTTCGTCCTTGCCTTCGAGGCGGAAGCTGATGTCACCATCGTCGCGGCCGCCGCCGAAGAGGTTGTCGCGAATATTGAACGACTTAACCCCAGGGATCTGAGGCATGGCCATACGCCAACGCTCGGCAAGGGCGAAGGTATCGATAGGGCGCAGCTCGGGATCCACCAGCTTGGTCATCACCTGGGCACGGGTTCTGCCTTGCAGATCCACCTGCATATCGGCAATCATCCGCTGGCCAAACTCCTGCTCGAGCTGATCGTCGACCTTGTGCAGTGCCTGCTCGATTGCCAATGCCGCGGAGAGGGTCGAATGCTCAGATGAGTCCAGGTTCATCTCGACGCTGATCCTCGGAAAGTCATGGGGGATCTTAGGTTGCCCCACATAGCGAAGCACGCCACCTGAATAGAGGCCGGCACATACCAAGATGAGACTGACGAACAGGGTAATGATCATGTATCTGTATTTTACCGATAGGGTCAGTGAAGGTTGATACAGACGATAGATCACAAATTGAAGTCCGGCGTCCACCTTGCCCTGCAGGTAGTTCACACCGATACGCAGCAGATTGATGGGATTCTTTGAGCCGGGTTTAATCTCGGTTTTCGGTTTCATCTTGGCTAAGTGCGCCGGAAGGATGAGTTTGGACTCTACCAGAGAAAATAAAAGACACAGGATCACCACATAACCGATAGATTGACCGAAGGCCGATGAGGGGCCGTCATCCATGGTGATAGGTAAGAAGGCAGCGATGGTGGTTAACACCCCGAAGGTCGCGGGCATAGCCACTTTCTTTACGCCGCGGATCACATTGTCCAGGGTTTGCCCCTTTTCTTCACATTCGGTATGGGCGCTCTCGCCCATGACGATGGCATCGTCGACCACTATCCCCAGTACCAGGATGAAGGCAAACAGGCTGATCACGTTGATGGTGACATCTATCATGGCCGTCGGCATCAGCAGCAGTGTACCTAAGAAGCAGACAGGTAGCCCCATCATGACCCAGAAGGCCAGGCGAACCCGCAGGAAGAGGGCGAGCATGATAAATACCAGGATGGCGCCGCTCTTCATGCTGTCGAGCATGAGATCCAATCGCCCCTGAAGGTAATAAGTCATATCGACCCAGGTCTCTAGGTTGAGCCCTTGGGGCAGGGTGGCCTGCTTATCCTCGACGTATTGGTTCACCACCTTAGCCACATCCGTCATGCTCTGATCGTTTGAGGCGCCCACGAAGAAGGTGACCGAGTTCTTGCCGTTAAACTTGGAGTATTGGATCCCCTCTTCGAAACCGTCTATCACATTGGCGACATCACCAAGCATTAGCTTAGTGCCGTCCTCTAAGGTGATCAGCGGCAGGTTTTCAAACTCATAGCCCACATAGGCCTGATTTTGCACCCTCAGGCTGATGTAACCATTCTCAGCCTTGATTTGACCGGCCGACATGTTGCGCGAATAGCCACGCACAGCCTTGGCCACATCGTTAAAGGAGAGGTTGTATTCGCGAAGCTTATCTTTGCTGACCTCAATGGACATCTCATAGTCCAGCCCGCCATAAAACTCGGTGATGTTTACCAGCGGCAGTTGCATCAGCTCATCATGGATCTTCTCGCCAAACTCCTTAAGCTGCTTGGGGGGCAGATCGCCATAGAGGCTGATATAGAACACCTCTTGTCTATTTTTAATGCGCTCGACGCGGGGGCGCTCCATGCCATCGGGAAAACTCGAGATCGAATCGATTTCCGACTTGATTTCATCAAGCACCACCTGAGGGTCATAGGAATCTTCGATACGGAAGTAGCCCGATGCCGAGTTACGGTTTGAATAGGTGATCACACGTTTCAGGCCTTGTATACGTTCGAGCGCCTCTTCGACCTTAATGGTGATCCCTTCTTCAACCTCTTGCGGCGCCGCGCCAGGATAGAAGGCGCTAAACTCGACCCAGTTAGTCTCGGTCTGAGGGAAGAACTGTTTACGTATGGTGCTGGCTGTTAACAGTCCGCCGATAATGATGATGATCATCAATAGGTTTGCCGCCACACTGTTGCGGGCAAACCAGGCGATCAAGCCTTTATTTGGATCTGGCATTCGCCCTTACTCCTTGTCTTCCATTGCAAGTTGTTGGACGACCGCTTCATCTTCAGCAGCCTCCTGCTTGTCAGAGGCAAGGGCGAGTTTCATCCCTTCAATGGGATAGTCCAGCGCCGAGGTAATGAGGCGCATGCCATCCTTTAAGCCTTCACCGATCACCACTTGAGTGCCTTGTTGGCGCAGAATATCGACCGATCTGAATGCCAGGGTATTTTCCGGCGTCATGATGGCGACTTTATCGTTAACCACCAGGTGTCTGGCGATGGTCGTAACATCCTGCGCCTGAGAACCATGGATGCTCGCGGTGATATAACTGCCATATCTGAGGGGCTGTTTGTTGTCTTTGAGACCGTAGGGGTCGATAACCTCAGCTACCAGATAGGTCATGCGGCTGCGATTGTCTATCACACCCTCGCTGCGCACGATCTGACCACGCCAAGTCTTTTGTTCACCGGCAAAGTTTCCGCTGACAATGACCTGAGCGCCCAGGCCCTTGTTATCCAGGTACCGGATCTCTTTATCGGGTAGGGGCAGGCGGATCTCGGCCTTCTCTGTGCTAAGCAGCTTACCCAGTTGGGTACCGGTAGAGACGTAAGAGCCCAGGCCGATATGACGGCTCTCTATTAAGGCGTCGTAAGGCGCCTTGATCACCGTGCGCTCTAGATTGCGGGTGGCTCGTTTGAGGCCGGCCTCGGATGAGTTAAGACGGGCAACTTCTTGTGCCAACTGAGGTTTACGCAGGCTCAGTTCGGTAGGCGTGCCGTTTTCGATCCGTTTCCATTCTTCGGCGGCTACCTTGCCATAAGCCTTCTCTTGCACCAGAGTCGCTTTGGCACTGGCCACTGTAGCCTTGGCGTCGATGAGAGCCGCCTCGTAATCACTGGGATCTATCTTTGCCAAGATCTGGCCTTTCTTGACTAAGCCACCGCGAACGAAGGCATCGCTCAGGTAGACGATTTCACCTGAGACCTGTGAGACAAGCTCGGTCTCATATTTGGCGTTGACGATGCCGTAGGAGTTAACGGTAAAAGTCATGGGTTCCTTGTCGATTATGTCGACTGCCACGACGGGAGTATTGTCAGCGACGGGTTTCTCTTGTGGTGGTTTTTTCATCGACGCTAGCACGGCAAAGGTGCCGATACCGACGGCCAGCACGACGATAGGTAATACGATCTGTTTTGCAGTAGCCACAAACACTTCCTCTTGTTGGAGCTATGATGTTAATTCTATTGATAAAAACAATATCTTACTTTGGCGAAAGACTTCTTGCAGGGTAAATGTTATCGAAATGGGGGATTTGTTAAAGCGGTTAAATGTAAACAGGTATGTAATCTGCCTTGTTAAACTTTGCGTTCTTAAGCACTAGCGGATGAAGGCGTATAGCTCTGTTTCGAGCAATCCTGAGCTCAATAAAGTATGCCGGTGCAAACACCCAAGGCTAACGCCAGATACTTAGAGTCAAAAAAAGAGGCACAAAACAGGCAAGAAAGAGACAAAAAAGCAGCGATAGAAACCAATAACGAAAACCGATATTAAAAACCAGGCATTAGAAAGAGAGTGTGATGCCGCGTTATTGGCTAACTTAGATAGCACATTTGGGTACTCACCCGTTTGCGTATATCGAGCACTCTCTTAGTATGATTGTAGCGCTATTTGAGGCGATTTGCCCCGTGTTTTCGGGCCTCAGCTGAACCTTTTTAATGCCGATATATGGCCTTTCAAGTATAGAGTAATCTTTCTGAAAATGTGCTTAAAAGAGTTCCCTAGAAAGTCTTTAAATCAGCGCTTTGAGCGCCTGCTCCGTCATATTGTGGCTAAAGCCAGTTCGCTTGTGATGCTGTGGCTGCCAGCCGGCAAGAAAGCGTTCAAAGTCGGCCCAGGCAAAAGGGAGTAGGGCTTGCCATTCCTCTATCAGTTCGTCGATTTCATTGGCCGCCCATTTAGCGGATAACTGCATGCTAAGCGTTTGAAAATAGCGGTTACAAGCGGTGTCATAATGGGTAGAAAGCTGCCGCTCGTCGAGGCAACTGCCCAATAGATAAATGAAATCTTTAACGCCAACACCGCTGCCGACATATTGAAAATCTAACGCCGCCACACCATCGACTCCCATAGCGTCGCTATCGCGGTGGAAACAGAAGTTAGCCACCTTGGCATCGCCATGTACTAAGGTCTTAAACCTGGCCTGATTGAGTCTGGCATCGATAGCTGCTGCGGCCTGTTTCAGTGAAGATGCTGCCATTACCGCAAGCTCGTCGGGGCGAGTCTCAAGGTGCCAGTAGGTGCCGATTGGCCAAAGGCCCGCAAATGGGGTTTCTCCCTGTGAATTTTCGTAGACAAACAGGGCGTGAAATCTCGTCAGCCAGTCGATGGTGGCATAGAGCTGAGACTCTGTAAGCGTCATATGACGCATGTTGAATCCCAGCGCGTCGAGATCGCTCATTACCAGCAGCATCTCCTGGGTCTCACTGTCTTGATGAGCCGCTAAAAGAGTGGGGAGATTAAGTCGGTCTTGGCAACGGTTGGCGTAGTGCCGATACCAATTTAGCTCGACTTGATAGGAGCGCATCTTACGCCGATGAGAGAGCTTTGAATCCCATTGATGGGGATGGGTGCTTTGTCTTGGCGGCGCGATATGCTTGACAATGACGGTTTGAGAACTTCCTTTTCCATCTAGCTGATAACGGGCTATCTCGCCATAGCCACTCCAGAGCGTCTGCAACATGCCTAGCTTTGTGGCCTTTTGGCAGGAGAGTGTTTGGCAAAGCATTTGCTCAATATTCAAGATAGGTGGTTCCTTGGGGGTGAGTGGGTTATGAAAGCACTATTGGGATCATCCAATTTGCCTCATTGTCGCAGACAATAAAAACCGAGGAAAGGCTGCAATAGTCTTGCTGCTATTGTTTTGTTGCTATTGTTTTGTTGCTATTGAGAATGAAAATAACGACTGGGATAAATATAGTAAGCCTATGCTTATACCAATTCTAAGGCCTAAACATTGACCCCGATACGCTAGGATGCAGGCAAAAGTTTACGCCTTAGGTTATGATTCTGGGTGTTAACTGATGATATCTAATGATGGCGTAAGGAGTTGTTATGACTAACCATGTGGTGATCACTGGAGCAAATCGTGGGATAGGCTTAGGCTTTGTTAGGTATTATCTGGCTAAAGGTGATCGTGTAACAGCCTGTTGCCGACGGCCCGGCGAGGCGAGCGCGTTAATTCAGCTTGCAGAAATCCACGCCAACCTCAATATTATTCAGCTGGACGTGACAGATGATGCGTCGCTGCGCGCCTTGCCGCAACATCTCAACGATACAGCTATCGACATCTTGATCAACAACGCCGGCTATTATGGACCTAAGGGGATTGGCTTCGGTAAGTTAAGGGCTGAAGAATGGCAAAAGGTATTGGCAGTCAATACGATAGCCCCCATTATGGTCACCCAAATCTGTTACCCCATGTTGCGCAAGGCGAATAACGCTAAGGTGATCTGTATCTCCTCTAAGATGGGGAGCATGGCCGATAATCAGAGTGGTGGAAGCTATCTCTACCGTTCATCAAAGGCGGGTCTCAACGCCGCGCTTAAGAGTCTGGCTATCGATTTGCGTAGCGAAGCGATCTTCTGCGTCGCGTTTCATCCAGGTTGGGTACAGACGGACATGGGTGGGCCCAATGCCTTGATCACGGTTAATGAGGCGGTAGAACAGATGGCTGCCTGTATCGATAGATTAGATGCGAGCCAGTCCGGGCAATTTTTGAATTTTGATGGCAAGGTGATCCCCTGGTAGCCGGCTAAGCCGGGTTTCACCTCGGGGCTATTCACAGTGACACGTGTCAACATGCCAGGCGTAAAAAGTCATGGGCGCCTGTTAGCGCCCAAGCAGTAAATCAGCTCCTTGTATGTCGACACTAATGTTGGCACTAGGTGGCAGGAAAGGCGGGTGAAATACACTTTCTTACGGTAAAGCGATAATGGTATTTTGCCGTGTCGTCCGGTACCACCTCGAGAATTTCATAGTCGTTGAGTTCGACGACGTTGGCATCTTCTTGCTTTTCACAGCGCGATCGGCTGTCTGCCTCAAAATGATAGGCAAACTGGGCGATTAACTCGCGTATCTCTCCCTGATAGGCGTGACGTATTGAAGCGTATTCTCTTGCAAGGGATGTGGTGCTGTCTTGCTGCGGTCTGCTTGAATATCAGTTGTATTTTCTTCTTTACCACCGTCCTGGCGGCCTGCTGTTGCTGTGTTTGTTGCTTTATTCGGCTCTTTATTCAGTTCTGTATTAGCTGCTTTATTCTTTTCCTTGTCTAATTCAACGTCTGGTTCAACGTCTGATTCGGCGTTTGCGAGTCCGCCTTGCACTTCTGGATCAACTGCGGCGAATTGTGAGTTCATCTCCTTGTCGGCAACAGTATCATCAAGGCTAATTGTCGCTAACTTGTCCTGATCATGGTTTAGATCTCCCTTTACCGTCTGCTCTATGGCTTTTATGTCACTCAGGGCCGATTCCACTCTCTCCTCGACGTCTCCCATGAGTAGGAGCAAATGGTAGAGTAGGACGAAAGAGAGGATGAACCTGACCATCAGCGTCGTAAATCGATAGTGGCTGTTACCCGTAAGGGAAAAGAGTTTGATCCCAATGGGCTTCAATACTAGGGCGATCAGCAGGTAGAAAGGCATCAAGATCTGTGCAAACAAGAGTCCCACCGCGCTAATACCCAATATCCAGGCTGGCAGAAGCAGCAAGATGGCAAAGTTATGGGTGTAGTTAAAGTGGGTCGCCGGCACACCCACCACCTCGTTGACAATAGCGCTGGCCATCGCCAGCGCGTAGTTGGCCACTATGGCGTAAAAGAGTAGCAATACAGCCTTACCCGCGAGAGAGTGCCAGACACGCTCGAACACGGGCCAAAATTCAAGGGTGAGGGCAATGGTGGTGATGATGGCCACTAAGCCTAAATGTTCGCTCATTAGCAAAAGCGCGGCCAATAGATAGAGCCTTTGAGGCAATGTTAGCCGTTGCCACTTATTTCTAAGGCCTTGCATGAATCTTTGCGGGACTGAAGAGGCCTGTTTTAATTTGTTTTCCAGCGCAGGTTGTGAGAAATCTATATTCACCCAATGACTCCATTATGATTTGGGGTTGTTCAAGAAATATGCGCTTAGTCGCATCCATACTCTATCTAAGGGTTTTTATGTTACCTTGAGGTTAATTTAAGGTAAACAGACGAGTAAGGCGATGAAAAGCCAGGTAGAAATTAGCCCCCTAAATCAGGACGATTTTGAGACGGTTATCGCGCTAGGCAATCTGGTACACGGTGATGGCTATCTCGATGAACAGATGCTGAGTGAGATGCAAGATAAGGCCTATAAATCGGGGATCAATGCTAACTTTGTCGCCTATCGAGGGGGAGAGTTAGTGGGGTTTAGGCTCACCTATGCGCCGGGAAATTGGTCACTGGATCGCTGGTGTTCGCCCACGCTCTGGCCGGTTGCTGCCGAAGATTGCTGTTATTTCAAGTGCAATACCGTTTCCGAGGAGGCGAGAGGACTCGGCATAGGTAAAGCCCTATTGCAAAGTTCAATAGAGGCCTGCAAGGCTCAGGGGGCATTGGCCGGGGTCAGTCACCTGTGGAAACAGAGTCCGGATAACTCCGCCGTGGGCTACTTTACCAATGCGGGCGGCAAGCTTATTAAGGAACATCCTGAGCGCTGGAACAATAATCCTGATCATCCCGACTATGTTTGCGTCTTGTGTGGCAGCGAATGTCACTGCGTTGCCTGCGAGATGATCCTCATTTTCTAAGTTGAGGTGTTAACTAGTCATCACATCTTAAGCGTCATCACTTTATATCTGCCAGATACTATCGGCGAGAAACTTTAGGCGAAAAACATTAGTCGAGAAACCCTATGTCTTACGATCCCTTACTCAACGACTTTCCAGACCGCCAACCCTGGCCAGACTCCTACTGGGCCACAACAGTTACGCGGCCCGAGCCCTTGCCTGCGCTTAACGGCCGGGTACAGACCGATGTGGCCATTGTGGGGGGAGGCTTTACCGGCCTGCTGACGGCCTATTATCTTGCCAGCGAATTTAATATCGAGGCTAGGGTACTTGAGGCAAACCAGATAGGCTTCGGCGCCAGTGGACGTAACGCGGGTTTCGTGCTCAAAGGTTCAGGTCGTATGGGCTATAGCCAGATGGCCAAGAAGTGGGGCATGGAAACTACCAGAGGGATCTATGATGAATTTTCACAGGCGGTGCGCCGCGTCGAGCAGTTGATAAAACAGCATGATATCGCCTGTGATCCCCAACCCAAGGGCTATCTTAAGATTGCGCATAATGCCAAGGCATACGGCACACTAAAAGCGGCGGCCAATTTCATCGCCGAGCACCTGGGGGATGATGCCGAGTTTCTCACACCATCCGAGCTAAAAGCGGTCTATATGGACAATCATCAAGCCTATGGTGCCCTGCGTCTCAATGATGGTTTTGGCGTGAATCCCTTAAAACTTTGTTTAGGCTACAAACGTGCGGTGCAGTCTCTCGGTGTGCCCTTGAATGAAGAGAGCTGCGTGAGAGCCTGGCTGAAAGAGGGCGCGCACCACAGGTTGGTCACCGACAAGGGCGAGCTTATCGCCAGGCAGGTCGTCAGCGCCGGTAATGCTTATACGCCTAAGCATTTTAATCCGGCGGTCGATAATCGATATCTGCCCATACTGAGTAACATCATAGTGACGGCGCCCTTGAGTGAGGCGCAGCTTGAGGCAACGGGTCTTAAGACACATCAGGTGGTGATGGATACCCGCCGCCTTAAGTATTATTACCGCTTGCTGGGTGACAATAGATTACTGTTTGGTGGCCGCGGCGCGATAAGCGGTAAGGATGCCAGAGATCCTCGCTATGGCGAACGTTTAAAAAGCGCGATGGCAGATTGCTTCCCGGCATTGACCGATATCGCTATCGACCATAACTGGACGGGATGGATTGCCGCCGCCTTGGATGATATGCCTCATGTCTATAGTAAGGGCGATATGGGATACAGTCTGGGGTACTGCGGCGCCGGAGTCGCCTTCTCGGCGCAGGCGGCCTATCGTCTGGCACAGCATATTGCCGGTGAACGCCTGCCTGATCTGCCGCTCTATCGAACACCTCTGCCTAAGTTTCCCTTCGCGCACCTAAGACGATTGGGACAAAGTGCTTATTATCAATATGCTTGGCTAAGGGATAGGTACAGTTAGCGGCGAATTTTTGTTACCATAGCCTAATCACACGCAAAGCCGATGAGATGTTCTATAATTTGCTACTGTCGTTTTTTTAATCAGGCAAATACTCATCGATAAAGGTTACCCGCTATGAAACATGTTGTAGATAAGATGCTCGATAAACATCAGAAACTGGTGCATTCAGAGGGCGTAAAAATTTTATCCCATACCCAGAGAGAGATTGACGAATGGGTACAACATACGGTAACCATAGAAGGCTGTGACGCCCCCTTTAAGTTTCGCCGCACCAAGAAATACCGCAGCTTGCAGGGCCACAAGGTGAATATGACCTATTACCCAGAAACGGAAACCGTAGCAGGTTTCGATTTTGAGGTGATGAAAGTGGTGCGCATCAAACGTTTTTAGAGCGCATCAAAAGGTTAACTGAACACAGTGATGTTTAGATGGCTTGACCTTGAAGATTGCCAGATACAAAAAAGGAGCCTAACGGCTCCTTTTTTATGAATGTGCACTACTTAGATGGCTTGGCTTACTTAGCCGTCATCAGGGCAACCGCGTTGTCTAGCATACGGTTACTGAAGCCCCATTCGTTGTCGTACCACGCCATAACCTTAACCAGACGGCCGTTTACACGGGTTTGTGTAGCGTCGAAGTTAGAAGAGTATGGGTTGTGGTTGAAGTCGATAGACACCAATGGCTCTTTGTTGACCGAAAGCACTTCACTCATTGGTGCAACGCTTGCCGCCTTCTCGATGATGGCGTTGATCTCTTCTACTGTGGTGTCGCGTGCGGCAACGAAAGAGAGATCCACCAGCGATACGTTAACCGTCGGTACACGTACTGCCATACCGTCGAACTTACCAGCCAGCTCTGGAACCACTAGACCAACGGCTGCGGCAGCACCAGTCTTAGTTGGGATCATAGACATGGCAGCGGCACGTGCGCGGCGCAGGTCAGTGTGATAAACGTCTGACAGACGCTGATCGTTGGTGTAAGCGTGAATAGTCGTCATCAGACCCGACTCGATACCAATCTCGTCGTTTAGCGGCTTAGCGAAAGGCGCCAGACAGTTAGTGGTACAAGAAGCGTTAGAGATCACTGTCATGTCAGAGGTGATCACATCGTTGTTTACGCCGTAAACAACAGTTGCGTCAACATTCTTACCCGGTGCAGAGATGATCACTTTCTTGGCGCCAGCATTTAGGTGAGGCTGAACGGCTTCTTTAGAAGTGAAGATACCGGTACATTCGAAAACCACGTCGACTTCAAGCTCAGCCCAAGGCAGTTTCGCTGGGTCACGCTCAGAGAAAGTTTTGATCTTGTCTTCGTTGACGTAGATAGCCTCATCGTCGTGCTCAACTTTTGCATTGAAGCGACCATGTACAGAGTCGTACTTGGTTAGGTGAGCGTTGATTGAGGCGTCGCCCAGGTCGTTGATCGCAACGATTTGGATGGGGTACTGCTTTTCGCTCTCATATAGTGCGCGAAGTACGTTTCTACCGATACGGCCATAGCCGTTAATTGCTACGCGGATAGTCATCTCATATCCCTCAGGTAAATGTATAAAAATATCTGGTAGTAAAATTACCAAATTGACAGCTATCGTCAAGCAATATCGGGGTTAATTGGCTAGTTAGCTTAACAAATTTGCTGTTTTCTTTACAAAGATCAGATTTTTTACAAAAAACGGCCAGATTTCTGTAAAAAAAATACTAGTGGCAAACATTTTGCCAGCATTAAAAAAGCCCAATTAAGATGAGGTATTTAACTGAGCACGGATCTCACTAGAAGCGTAGTCACCGTTTTTAAGATGTTCCACTAAGGTGTCGGCTTGTTCATCTAAAAATTGCGCCAGTTGTTGGTTGCCCTTGATTAAGGCGTTCATTTTGGCATCGGAAGCCGTGTTGCGCGTCATCAATACGTTGGCTTTTGAGAAGAGGTAGGTTTTTTCCAGATCGTTTTGCTGGTGGTAGATACTGGCAAGACCCAGCAACCAGTCGGGGTTAAAGTTGTCAGGGTCGCTCTGGTCTAACAGTTGCAGGTAGAGAGCCTTTGCCTTGTTGAGATTCGACTTTTGATAATAGGAGGCGAGACTCGCCAGGATCTCGATATCCTCTATCAAACCTGCCTGTTGTGCCTTGATGACTCGGGACAGTGCCGCCTGATCATTTAAGCGTATCCAGTGATAGTAGGAGAGATAGAGATCTGGGTTGTCCTTGGTGGTGTCTCGCAACTGCTGCAGGTTCTGCGCGCTGATACCGAAGGCTCTCACTCGATCGTTGGTGCGTTCGGGGTGCATGATGTGCTGCACTCCGGCGGCGAGTTCGATGCATTTATTGTAATTTTCGAGATTGATCAGATGCTGGTAGATCTGTTTGCCAGAAGGCGAGGGGGTGTTTTTGAGGGCAAAACGCTTGCGGATCAGGTCTGCTCGCTCATATCTGCACCAGCTATCGCGATGTAAATCGTCACAAAGCTCAGGATTATTTTTACAAATCGTGGCGGTATTAGCAGCATTATCGCAGCCAAACAGGCCGAAAATCGCCAAAAGAGACAATAATGGTGTAATGATTACAAAATTTAATCTCAAAAGTGCGTCCCCTTTAGATTTTATCTAATAATATTACATGGTTAGAGAAAATATCTTACTAGATCGAAAGCCCACTTTTCATTACAATGGCGCCGACCAATAACAGGATTGACGTCCGATAATAATAGAGTATTGGTCTTTTCTTTTTGTTACTCAATCATTTCTACAATAAATGTAGTAAAAGTGAGATAAAGGATCTGTAAATGACCGCTGATAAACACCTACAAAGCTGGCAAGAACGTTTCGAAATGGCGGAGGCGATGCAGCCTCTACTTGGTAAGTTGTATCGTAACCAAGGTGTAGAAGTCGTTCTATACGGTAAGCCACTTCTTAATGCTTCCACTATCGAGATCATTAAGTCACACCGTTTAGTGCGTCGTCATGTGGGTGACAAACTCAGATTACGCGAAAGTTTTCCTTTTGTTGAGGCACTTAGCAAGTTAGAGGTGAAGCAATGTAAAGTCGATATCGGTAAGTTAGCGGTTAACTACTGGCGCGAGCATGACGATGCGAGCCAGATCGAAGCTTACATGGCCCAAGAGCTGGCCTCGGCAATCGATCATGAAGACAACCAAGAAGCACGCGACGTAGTGCTCTATGGTTTCGGTCGTATCGGACGTCTATTAGCGCGTCTACTGATTGAAAGAACTGGCGTGAGCAACAAGCTGCGTCTTCGCGCTATCGTTCTGCGCGGTGGTCGCAAGGGCGACTTAGAGAAGCGCGCCAGCCTGCTACGTCGTGACTCGGTACACGGTCCATTCAACGGCTCTGTTGAGGTAGACGAAGAGAACAACGCAATCATCGCCAACGGCACATATATTCAGGTGATCTACGCTAACTCTCCAGACGAAGTGGATTACACTCGCTACGGCATCAACAATGCGCTGGTGGTTGATAACACAGGTATCTGGAAAGACGAAGATGGCCTGGGACTGCACCTAAGATGTAACGGCGCCTCTAAGGTGCTATTGACTGCACCGGCTAAGGGCGCGATCAAGAACATCGTTTACGGCGTAAATGAAAATGACATCCTAGACGAAGACACTATCGTCTCGGCGGCAAGCTGTACCACTAACGCCATTACTCCTGTACTTAAGGCGGTCAATGACAAGTATGGCATCGTAAACGGTCACGTTGAAACGATTCACTCATACACTAACGACCAGAACCTGATCGACAACTACCACAAGGCCGATCGTCGTGGTCGTAGTGCACCGCTAAACATGGTTATCACCGAGACGGGTGCGGCTAAAGCTGTTGCCAAGGCGCTTCCAGTGCTGGCCGGCAAGCTGACGGGCAACGCCATCCGCGTACCTACGCCAAACGTTTCTATGGCTATCATCAGCCTGAACCTGAATGGCGAAACCAGCAAAGAAGACATGAACGAGTATCTACGTAATGTGGCGCTTTGTTCTGAGCTGCAAAACCAGGTGGATTTCACCGAGTCGACTGAGATTGTGTCATCGGATCTGGTTGGTTCTCGCTACGCGGGTGTTGTCGATTCGCAAGCCACTATCGCCGACGGTAACCGTGCCATTCTTTATGTTTGGTATGACAACGAGTTCGGTTACAGCTGCCAGGTGGTTGGTGTAATGCAGAAGATGCTGGGTCTTAACTACCAGTCTCTGCCTGCCGCGTAAGCTTTAACTTAGCTGAATCTAAACGCCTCGGTTAATACCGGGGCGTTTTTTTATCCATAACAAGTTGAATATGCTTAACAAAGCGACATAAAGGTGATTAATGCAGCAATCGATGCAACAATCCAATGATAAGCCATAAATAGACGTTGACACTTTTAGGTAAATCGGTAGAATTCCTTTCCGCAGTCAGGGAAAAGCTCGATAGGGCACTTGGCTGGCAAGCGTTTCAGATGCGACATTAGCTCAGTTGGTAGAGCGATACCTTGCCAAGGTATAGGTCATCGGTTCGAACCCGATATGTCGCTCCAAATTTACGGTCAAACCGTAAACCGCTTCAGATAAAGGCGCGATGGCAGAATGGCTATGCTGCGGATTGCAAATCCGTCGATCTCGGTTCGACTCCGGGTCGCGCCTCCACTTTCCGTTTTAACGTAAATCACGATAAAACACACTAGGCCCGAGTGGTGGAATCGGTAGACACAAGGGATTTAAAATCCCTCGCTGGTAACAGCGTGACGGTTCAAGTCCGTCCTCGGGTACCAATCTGAGTTAATAGAACCGGATTGAAAAGAGCCTCACTGAATAAGTGGGGCTTTATTGTATCTGGGGTAAAAAGCTAGCCTAATACCAATCGTAATAAATAATTGATCATTCTAGCTTGTTAAAACGCTCGATAACTGTATTAGTATTTTTAATCGTAGAATAACTACTTATCTAAAAATCCTGCTTTGTTCTCAAGCGTTTTTCCTGCGCTATTTCTGATCACATGTTTACTGTGATTGGTATAAAAGCTCCTTCTATGACTCCTGCTCAATCGGTCTGGCTATCATCTTCAAATTTCAGTGCACTCATTTAGTCATCCAAATTAGCTCAGTGTGAGCCCGA
This sequence comes from Shewanella sp. cp20, assembly GCF_000832025.1. Taxonomy (NCBI): domain Bacteria; kingdom Pseudomonadati; phylum Pseudomonadota; class Gammaproteobacteria; order Alteromonadales; family Shewanellaceae; genus Shewanella; species Shewanella sp. cp20. The sequence continues at coordinate 40,921 of NZ_JPII01000048.1, forward strand.
TCTCATCTTAAAGATTATTCTAAATTTTGCTCAGTTCAATCAATAATTCTTAAAATCATGGCCCAGTTACCCAACAAAAATCAGCAAAGCCAGGGCGAGACAAGAAAAATATTGATATAGAAAAATATCCGCTATGAAGGGCGCTAAGACAGTGGTATAACTAGCCCCGAACCCCTTCTTATGACGACGTTTAGGAACATCACCATGATATTTAACCAGGTTGTACTGGCTCCCGCAGATCCCATTCTTGGTCTTACCGATGCTTTTAAGGCCGATCCTCGCGCAGATAAGGTTAATTTAGGTGTTGGCATCTATAAAGATGAGTCAGGCCAGACGCCGATTCTTAAGTCAGTTAAGTTGGCCGAGCAAAAATTGCTAGAAACTGAAACCAGCAAGAGTTACCTGGGTATCGACGGCGTCGTCGCCTACAACCAGGCGGTACAGGGCTTGTTGTTTGGTGCAGATCACGCAGTAATGAGCGAGAAGCGAGCGGTAACGGCTCAGGCGCCAGGTGGTACAGGCTCCCTGAGAATGGCCGCCGAGTTTGTGGTGCGTAATACTGATTCACGTACCGTATGGGTGAGCAATCCAACCTGGGCAAACCATAACAACATTTTTCAATCTGCCGGCTTAACCGTTAAGCAATATGGCTATTACGATGCGGCCAGTCACGATATCGACTTCGATGCCATGCTCACTAGCCTTGAAAAAGCAGAGGAAGGCGATCTACTGCTGCTTCACGGTTGCTGCCATAACCCAACGGGTATCGATCTCAACATCAGCCAGTGGGAAGTGATTGCCCAGCTTTGTGTCGACAAAGGCCTGATCCCCTTGTTTGACTTCGCCTATCAAGGCTTTGGCGCCGGGGTAGAAGAAGACGCGCAAGGACTACGTCTGGTGGCCAGTAAGGTCCCCGAACTGTTAGTGGCTAACTCGTTTTCGAAAAACTTCGGTCTCTACAACGAGCGGATCGGCGCAGTGACACTAGTAGCAGAAGATGCAGAGACGGCGAAGCGTGCATTTAGCCAGATTAAGAGCACCATACGTAGCAGCTATTCTAATCCACCGGCCCATGGCGCATTGATTGTGGCCACAATTCTTGGTGATGCCGAGCTAAGAAAGTTATGGGAAGCAGAGCTGACACAGATGCGCGAACGTATCGCCGAGATGCGAGTGCTGTTCGTCAAGACGTTGGCTCAGCAGGGGGTGTCGCAAGATTTCAGCTTTATCTCGGCGCAAAACGGTATGTTTAGCTTCTCTGGCCTTAATAAAGATCAGGTGACACGCCTGAAAGATGAGTTTGGTATCTATATCGTCGGCTCTGGCCGCATTAGTGTTGCCGGCATGACCCGCGCCAACATGGATACCATCTGCCGGGCGATCGCTAAGGTATTATAAGCTGCAAAACGCTGCTAAAGACGCCACGCTGTTAATAACGTGGCGTTTTTTTATGCCAGTGCGTCGAGCGTCTGGGGCTCAACAATGAGAGACAGGGCGTCGGCCAGCGCGGCTCTGTCGTGAAGCGCCTGATGGTGGCGGCTACGCAGGGGATAACGAGTGACTATGCCTGTGGTAAGATACCTGTCACCATGACATAGCACATGATCGACCGGTTTATTACCCATGACCTGCTTAAACCAGCTAAGGCGCTCCTCCAGGCTAAAGTTAGCCGCAGCGGAAGGCTCCTCGGTCAGATTATCGATTAGGACCACCTTCGCCTTGGAGTCATGTAGTGCCTGGCTCAATTTAGGCAACAGCAGTGGCGGCATGATGCTGGTCAGGAAACTTCCTGGGCCTAATATAATGAGATCCGCTTGTCTAACCGCATTACAGGCCTCGAGGGTGGCATCCACCATGGGTTCCAGCGAGAGGGCGATAGGATCTTCACACTTTTGATCTACCTCGACTTCTCCAAAGATACGTTTACCGCAAGATTGAATGGCGACCAGGTGGGTAGGTTGCTCCGACATAGGGATCACTTGGGTCTCTATATTAAGCAGTTTGCGAATCAGATTGACCGCATCTAACGGCCGCACGCAAAGGTCATCCAGCGCCATCAACACCAGGTTACCCAGATTGTGGTTGGCGAGTTCGCTGTTACCGCCGAATCGGTATTCAAACAATAAGGAGCCGACAGAGGGGCGACTGGCGAGCTGAGACAGGCAGTTACGCAGATCGCCCCAGGCGATACAATCTTGTTGCTGTCGTAGGCGTCCGGTTGAACCGCCATTGTCCGTGGTGGCCACTATGCCGGTGAGTTTTGGACCGAGAAACGAGAGAGAGGATAAGACTCGGCCCAGTCCGTGGCCTCCGCCGATGGCGACAACATGTTGATATTGATTGATGGCGTAATCGCGCATGTCGGGTATTTCCTTCCTGAATCCCCATTTACCTGCCGGCCATTATAACCCATTCGTCCTATAGGTATAGCGGTTTTGTTCATGGCTAAGATGACATATAATGCCGCCCATGAACTCCCAATAAGAGCGAAGCATTTGAGAACAGGTCACATCAATAAGTTGATATTATCCCTAGGGATTGTTGCGTTAGCGGTATTGGCGGTAAAGCTATTTCTGATAGAGCGCAAGACCGAGCCAGAACAGGCGCCGGGAACGATTTTAAAGAATCGCAGTCAATTTAGTGCCATTCCAGATTTCCAGGCAATTAGCGATATTGCGACCAAGAAACAGGCTTTCTTCGATTTTCTTCGTCCGGCGATCAGGCACCACAATGCCGTGATTAGTGACGAGCGTAAGTTTTTAGAGCAATCTCGTCTCCATCTAGCGAACCAACAACCCTTGTCCGAGGCAGAGGCCTATCGCATCTTGCAACTGGCAAGCAAATATCAGTATTCGATGCGCGGTGCCACCCTCGAATCCTTGGATGAGTTATTGACGCGGGTCGACACCATTCCAGAAGATTTGGTGTTGATTCAGGCGGCTAACGAAACCGGGTGGGGCAGTAGTCGTTTTGCCAGGGAAGGGATGAACTTTTTCGGTCAGTGGTGTTTTAAGAAAGGTTGTGGTCTAGTGCCACAGTCGCGCACCGAAGGGCTCAGCCACGAAGTTGCGGTGTTTAAGAGCGTCGAAGATTCGGTCGGCTCCTACATGCGCAACCTTAACTCGAACGCCGCCTACTCGCTTCTTCGGGCCATTCGCGCCGATTTAAGGGCTGAGAATCAGCCGGTAAGCGCCGAGAAGTTAGTCTACGGCCTAATGAATTACTCAGAGCGTCAGGAAGCTTACGTTGAAGAGCTGCTTGATATGCTACGTCATAACAATCAATTTTTGGTGGAAAATCATGAACAAAGCCCTGCTGTGTAGTTGCCTGCTTCTGGCAACGAGTGTTGTTCAGGCAACGCCCATTTCTCTCGACTATCAGGGCTTCTATCAAAGAATGAAGCAGATGAATAAAGGCAACTATTCGCTTATCGACATCGCCTTCTCTGTGCCTAAGGAAAATGGCTGTTTTATCGAGAGCGGCTCAATCACCACAGAGAAGCGTAACTATCCGCTGACCTTCTCCGGAGACCAACGCCTCTATATTCCATTCGATGAAACCTTGAAGTCAGACCGTGCCCTCATCAATCTACAGATGAAGAACGATGCCACGCGTTGTGGGGTGGCGATGCAGATCCGCGCCAAGTCACCTTCAAATGTATATAGCCAGGCTGCGCTAAGTGAGCTTGCCATGCAGATGGATCAACTGCTCAAGCAGATGCAGGGCTTTCCGATGAAATATTTCGCCGAGGATATTGCCGGGGTTAACTTTGAGTTTGCCGGTAAGGCGCAGGTGACCATAGATGGTAAGATGCAACAAGTCGATGGTATCTACCGCTTAGCGAACGAAAAGATAAACGCACTTTCCAAGATAAGCTTTAGTGAAACGCCTAAGGTTATCAGCCCCTGGGTCAAGAGTTCCTAGTTAGCGGGTTTAATACCGCGGACATAGACAGACTAAAGACAGTCATAGACGTAAAAAAGCCCTCAAGAGAGGGCTTTTTTATTATCTATAAAGACAATTCATACAAGCTGCTATGTAAAAACCTAAGGCGTATAGGTGCTCACCACATCGATTTTAAGCTGATCGCTACTGCGCTTGGCCGCGTCGAGGTCGATATGACCGCTGTTAGCCAGGTCCAGGAAGTCAAACGCCGGCAGATCCGACTCGGCCACATCGCCTTTCATCGGTGCGTCGGGATCTTGTTTCAAAGAGACAAAGTCGAACTGCTCTCTATCGACACCCTGTGACGGGCTCGTGTTTTGCATCGCAGTGAAGATGGTTTCGATACGGCCGGGGAACTGCTTATCCCAGCTCTTGAGCATCTCTTTTACCGCCGCGCGCTTCAGGTTTTCCTGAGAGCCACACAGGTTACAAGGGATAATTGGAAACGCCTTTAACTCGGCATATTCGGCAATGTCTTTCTCGCGGCTGTAGGCGAGAGGGCGGATAACCACGTTCGCGCCATCATCTGAGAGCAACTTAGGCGGCATCGCCTTAAGCTTACCGGCGTAGAACATGTTGAGGAACATGGTTTCTATGATGTCGTCTCTGTGATGGCCCAGGGCAATCTTAGTGGCGCCAATCTTCTGCGCAAAACCATACAGGGTACCGCGGCGCAGGCGGCTGCAGAGCGAGCAGGTTGTCTTGCCTTCGGGGATCTTATCTTTAACGATAGAGTAGGTGTCCTTCTCGAGGATATGGTAAGGCACCTTTAGGCTATCTAAATAGGCTGGCAGAATGTCTTCTGGGAAACCTGGCTGCTTCTGATCCAAATTGACGGCTACCAGATTAAAATTAACCGGCGCTCTTTGCTGCAGATTGACCAAGATATCCAGCATGGCATAACTGTCTTTGCCGCCGGAAAGACAGCACATGACGGTGTCGCCCTCTTCAATCATGTTGTAATCGGCGATGGCACTACCGACTTCGCGTCTAAGACGCTTTTGTAGCTTGTTTAGCCGAGTTATCTGTTTCTTTGAGAGGGTTTCTTCAGACATAATAAAAAACGCGCCTAGTATCGTAAAATTCTGGGCGCGTAGTATATCTTAAAAAATGTGGCTAAAGAAGATGGCCTAAGGCGATCATTCCTCTTCTAGTGGTGACTTATAACCGTCGGGTTTAATCGCCAGTAGGTCGCAGTTAATGCTGTCGATAACATGCTCTGCGGTGTTACCGATTAGCGCCGCCGAGAAGCCAGTGCGGCCGACGGTTCCAAGAATCACCAGCTCGGCGTCGAGCTGTTCGGCCAGTTCAGGGATGACATCCTCTGGTAAACCCTCTTTGATATGACAGAAGTCGCTAGAGATGCCGTAATTGCTGGCCAGGTAACACACCCGCTGCTCATGCTGCATGCGAATGGTTTCGCTGTAGGTGTGTGCGTCAAAGTCCGGCAGCTCGATGGCAAGGTTGACCGGGGTGCCAGGGTAGCCGTTAACCAGATGTACCTGAGCATCAAACTTCTTGGCTAAGTCTTGGGCGTGTTCGATGATCTTGCCGTTAAGGGTTTGGTGATCATCATCTTCCGAGGCCACGTTGATGGCACACAAGATCTTACCGGCCACCGGCCAGTCGTGTTCTTTCACCAGAAGGACAGGCACGGGCGCCTTGCGCATCAAATGCCAATCTGTGGGGGTAAAGATCACTGACTTGAGCTTATCGTGCTCGTGAGTACCCTTAACGATCAGATCATAGCCACCTTCGATGGCGTGAAGGATAATGCTCTCGAAAGGACGGTTGTGCCAGATCACTTCGCTATCGATGGCTACGCCACTGTCTTTGTAGCCAGCCAGGATATCGTCGAGCCAGGCGCGACGCTGCGCAATGACTCCCTGGCGCATGGCTTCGCGCTCATGACCCGAGAGGATAGAGGTCATCTCGTAGGAAAAATCGAAAATAGAGAGAAAAACGGTGATTGACGCTTGGTTTTTAGAGGCGAGTTCAACGGCTCTGGCGAGGGCAGATTGCTTGTCGCTTGTTGGATCCACTACAACAAGGATCTTATGATAGTCCTTCATAGATTCTTCCTTTATCTGAGGTGGTACTTAAATAATGAGCGATATAGGGCAAATTGCCTTGTTTTAGATCAAATTTGCCCAGAAAACCGGCTAATTAGCGGCCTATCTTATTGTTACCAGCTAACTTATTAAGCGAGTCAAAATCGACGATGGTAATGTACTTTCCTTTTACCTCGATCAATTCTGCTTTTTGGAAGCGTCCCAGCAGACGGCTGATGGTTTCAACGGTCAAACCAAGATAGTTACCTATGTCACCGCGTGTCATGGTGAGGCGGAACTCCTTGGGAGAGAATCCACGGCTGCCAAAACGACTGGCCAGATTACTGATGAAGGCCGCTAGACGTTCTTCGGCGTTCTTCTTACTCAGCAGCAAGATCATTTCCTGATCGCTTTGGATCTCGTTGCTCATGAGACGCATGATCTGTTGTCTGAGCTTAGGCATGGTGCCTGAGAGTTCGTCTAAGGTATCGAACGGGATCTCACAGACCATAGAGGTCTCTAGGGCTTGGGCAAAACTTTGATGGGTTTGCGAGTGAATGCCATCGAAACCTATCACATCGCCTGCCAGGTGAAAGCCGGTGATCTGCTCATCACCTTGCTCCGTGATGGTGTAGCTCTTGATGGTGCCTGAGCGTATCGCATAGAGAGATTTTAACGAGTCACCAGACTTAAAAATTTGCTCGCCTTTCTGTATCGGTTTCTTACGTTCGATGATGTCATCAAGCTGATCTAGCTCGTTGTTATTCAACGTGAAAGGAATACATAACGTACCCATACTGCAGTCATGACAATGAATGGCGCATCCGGGTACAGCCGAACGACGACTTTTAATAATATCTGTCATAATCTCTCTCGAATTTCTCAATTAGGCTTATGTTAAACTAATTTAATAGTGACAGCTAGCCTAGCTGAGCAAATGCAATATACAAAGTGTGTATGCCAAAGCTTACTAAGATTAAGCCACTGATAAGCCTTACTTTTCTAGCCTGAACCAACTGGGCGAAATAGCGGGCTGCGACACCGACGCTGACCAGTGCGGGCAGGGTGCCCAGGCCAAAAGCCGCCATGATCAAGGCGCCTTGCTGCGCCGAATTTGCCGCGACCGCCCAGGTCAAGGTGCTATAGACTAGGCCGCAGGGTAACCAACCCCATAGTAGGCCTGCCGCAAAGGCTTGTTTTAAATCTTTTATCGGTAGTAACTTATTGGCGATAGGACCGATGAGACGCCACAATAATTTCCCCACGCGCTCAATCTGCACCACACCAGACCAGAGCTGCGCAATATACAGACCAGTCACTATCATCATCACACCGGCGAATACGCGCATGCCAATTAGGTAGGCATCGATACTGAAGAGGGTACTGAGCAGGCTGGCCGAGCCGCCCACCAGAGCGCCGGCCGTGGTATAGCTTAAGATCCTCCCCAAGTTATAGCTGAGAATAAACTTGAGCTGACCCAGCAGAATATTATCGCTGGCTTTTTTAGGGAGCTGCTGGGAGAAGGCGCCGACCAGGCCACCACACATGCCGATGCAATGGCCCGCGCCCATCAGGCCGACGAGGAAGGCGCCGGTAACGCTAAAATCGATCAACTTGGCGTCGACTCGTCTTTGGTGTCTTTAGGCTTCTGCTTGATGTCATCATCAAACAGGATAGATACGCTCTGCCTGTCGAGATCGTCAAACTGTTCAGATTTCACGGCCCAGAAGAAGATGCCTACGGCAACCAGCACAAACAGCATGGCGATAGGGATCAATACATAGATAATACTCATAAACGAACCTTTAGTAGTCTGAGGCTATTGGCGACAACAATTAATGAGCTGGCCGACATACCTATGGCGGCAATGTAGGGTAACACGTGTCCAGTTACCGCTAAAGGAATGATAAGCAGGTTATAGCCAAGGGCCCAGATCAGGTTCTGCCTGATGATCTGCTCTGTCAGCTTGGCGATACGAACCGCCTGGGGAAAGCGTGAAAGCTGATCGCCAAGCAAGATGAGGTCTGCACTGTTTTTAGCAATATCGGCGCCGCTCCCCATGGCCACCGACAGGTTTGCGCCCGCAAGCACAGGCGCATCATTGACGCCGTCACCGAACATGACCACCTGTTTGCCCTGATCTCTTAGCTGATTGATAAGTTTCAATTTATCTTGCGGCTTTAATCCCTTATGTAAGGTGTCGATACCCACCTCTGCGGCGACTTGTTCGACGTGTTCGCTGGTGTCACCGCTGGCGATGCAGGTGGCAAAGCCCATCTCTTTCAGGGTGTGCAGCGTTGCCTTGGCATCTTCTCGAATCGTATCGCTCAGGGTAAAACCGGCGAGCAAGCGGGTTTTATCGGCGAGGTAGACGCTGTGATTGCCTTCAATATCGCCAAGCTGAGTGTTACCTCGAATAAAATCCACGCTGCCGAGAAAATAGCGGGTGTCATTGACGCTGGCTATCACACCTTCGCCGGCGACATACTGACTATCACTTAGCCGATAACCCGTTTGGTAATAGGGGGCGAACGCCTTAGCGATCGGATGAATCGATTGTGACTCCATGGCGGCGGCAATCGCTAGCACCTCGAGGGATTCTTCTTGAGTAAAACGCTGCGTTTCGCGCAGGGTTAAACTGCCGGAAGTCAGGGTACCCGTCTTATCAAATACCACCTGATCGACTTTTGGCAGCTTTTCAAACACGCCTGGACGGCGGGCCACCACCCCAAGCCTGGTAAAGAGTCCGGTGGCGCAGGTCACCGCCGTTGGCGTTGCTAACGCCAGCGCGCAAGGACAGGTGGCAACTAAGACGGAAAGCGTGACCCAAAAGGCATCTTCGGGCCAATAATGTTTCCACACCAGATAGGTGAGGGCGGCCACGACCAAGATGGTCCAGGTAAAATAGTTCGAGATAGTATCGACGTAGAGGGCCACTTTAGGCTTGTTGTTCGATGCCGCCTCTTGTAAGCGGATGATTTCGGCAACTAGCTGATCTTGCCCGGTCGCCGTGACCTTGACCTGAATCGGGTGGTCCACATTGATGGTACCCGCATATACCCGGCTATTAAGGTTTTTAGTCACCGGCATCTGCTCGCCCGTGAGCATGGCCTCGTTGACACTGCTCATACCCTCGATTATGTCGCCATCGGCGGCGATCACCTCACCGGGCTTGACCATGATGAGGTCTCCCACCTTGAGGCGCTTGGCCGGCACCTCGGTTTGATTACCTTCATCGTCCAGCAGGTTGGCAGTTAGCGGGATCAGTTTATGCAGGTTATTAGAGCTGATGGAGGCCTTCTGCCGTGCATTTTGCTCAAAATAACGACCTAGCAGCAGGAAGAAGGTAAACATGCTCACCGATTCAAAATAGACCTCTCCCTGGCCCGACACCGTGGCGATACAGCTGGCGATATAGGCGCCGCAGATGGCGATAGATACCGACACGTCCATGTTGAGCCTGCCCGATAACATGGCGCGCAGGGCACTAAAATAGAAAGGCTGCGCCGAATAGAAGACCACAGGCGCGGCGAATATCATGCTTACCCAACGGAAATAGTCTCTGAATTCCACATCGAGATCGGTGAAGTAATCCGAGTAGAGCGCCAGGGCAAACATCATTACCTGCATGGTGGCGAAGCCTGCCAGCCCTAATCTAAGCAGGAATTTACGGCTATTCTTCTTGCTCTGAATCTCTTCGTCATCCACCTGATAGGGGGCGGCTTGATAGCCGATACGGCTAATCTGCGCCAAGATCTCCGACAGCTTAATCTTGTCCGGATCCCAGCTGACTTGGGCGCGCTCTGTGGTGGTGTTAACTGCTATCTTATTGATCCCGTCAATATGCTGCAGCTTATGCTCGATCAACCAGGCGCAGGCCGCACAGGTGATGCCATCTATGGTAAGAGAGGTACTGGCACTCTGTTTGTCTTGATGCACGTCTTGGTGCACAAAGTCCTGTTGGACCTCTTTGAGATCGAATGCGGAAAAGGCATTGAGCGCCTCGGGCACCAGCGCCGTCTGCTTGCTGCCAGGTTCGGTACGATACTTATAATAGTTGATGAGCCCCGCCTCTATGATGGCTGCGGAGACGGCCTGGCAGCCGGGACAACACATAGGCTGAGGAACATTATCGATAAGGGTCTCGAATTGGCGGCCGGTAGTCACCGGCTCGCCGCAATGAAAGCAGTTTAACGCATCCATAAAAGATTAGTTTAACCAGTATTGTTGATTATCTTTTAGCTCGAGACGTTTCTGGATGCGCCAGCTGCGATCAAACCCTTCAAGTCTGACTTCCCAACTACCCTGAATTGGCGTGTTGAGCTTGATATGGTAAACCATGTTGCCATCGGCGGTGGCTACCTGGCCAAAGTCCTTTTCTTGTAGGGTAGGGTGATAGAATTCAACATTGAGCGCCGCGGCATAAGGCTCGCCGCCGTGCTGGGTAAGGGTGATCTCATCTTTCGCCAAATGTAACTCAAACTGTAATCCGAGCTGCTTGGCATGTTTAATCTTACGCAGGTCCATGTTAATGGCCTTGCCGTCTTTGTAATAGTCTTCAGAGACTAGGGAATCTTTGTTTTCGACTGCGAGGAACATGAGGTTCACACTGGCAAATACGGCGCACAGCGGCAAAATAATCAGAAACCAAGGCCAAAACTGTTTATACCAAGCTTGTGGTTTATTCATGGATACTACCTGTTATTTTTGTTGGCCATATCTTACCGTTAAATGGCAGTGATAGCACTTAAAAAAAAGGCCTCGATCTGTCTCGAGGCCTTGGTGTTACTTATATGTAATTACTTGTTTGACAAGCTATAAACATAGGCTGAGATGACATGAACTTTCTCTTCGCCCAAGACATCTTTCCAAGCAGGCATCACGCCAGAACGGCCGTTCTTAATGCTCTCTTGGATCACACCGCGGCTACCGCCATACAACCAAGTGTTGTCGGTGAGGTTAGGTGCACCCATGAACTTGTTGCCAGTACCGTCCATACCGTGACAGGCGAAACACCCCTTCATGAATGATGCCTGACCCTGAGCGGCCAACGCTTCATCGTGATCGCGACCAGACAGCTTCACCACGTATTCAGCTAGGCCTTTCAGCTCGCTGTCTTCGATAGGTAGACCGCCTTTTGGAGGCATCATGCCGTGACGACCGTTCATGATGGTCGTCTTGATGGTGGCAAGATCGCCGCCATATAACCAATCACCATCAGTCAGGTTAGGGAAGCCCTTGCTACCGCGCGCGTCACTACCGTGGCACTGAGCACAGTTTTGCAGGAACAGACGACCACCCACTTTGAGGGCCTCTTCGTTCTTCACTAGCTCTTCAAGCGGTGTAGCCAGGTACGCCTCGAAAATCGGGCTGTACTTAGCGTTAGCCTTGACGACTTCTTGGTCATACTGAACCCAGCGATGTTCCTTCTCAGCCAGTTCAACGGCTGCGGCAGAATCTTCCTTGATACCTTTATCGGTACCAATGCTTTGGTTCGAGCTTGACCAACCGAGGAAACCTTTGAAGTTACCTAGGCCTGGGTACGCCGCCAGGTAGACCACACCGAAGATGATGGTGATGTAGAACATATAACTCCACCACTTAGGTAGTGGGTTATTGATCTCTTCAATGCCATCAAAGCTGTGACCCATTGATTTGCCTTCTTCAACACCTGTGGTGTTTTTAGAGACAACAAACAGTAGGATGAAACATCCTGCGATTACCACAATTGTGAGTACGGTAATCCAAATACTCCAGAAGCTACTCATCATCACTTATGTTCTCCTGAGTCCTTGTTCTTCTCATCATCTGAGAAAACAAGGTTAGCGGCCTCGTCGAATTGAGCCTTACGACGACCGCTATAAGCCCATGCAAAAATACCGACAAACGTCACCATGACAACAACGGTAATGATCCCTTGTAATGTGCCGTAATCCATATTTATGCCTCCAATTTATTTCAGTGCGTGACCTAGCGACTGTAGGTATGCAATTAGTGCCTGCATCTCAGTCTTACCTTCAACGGCTTTCTTAGCGTTGTCGATATCTTCTTGAGAGTAAGGCACACCGAAACCACGGAACACTTCCATCTTCTTAGCCGTTAGCTCGCCGTCTAGGACGTTCTCGGCCAACCAAGGGAAGGCAGGCATGTTTGATTGTGGTACTACTGCGCGAGGATCAAGTAGGTGAACTTCATGCCACTTGTCGCTGTAACGACCGCCAACACGGGCCAGGTCTGGACCAGTACGCTTAGAACCCCATAGGAATGGGTGATCCCAAACTGACTCACCGGCAACAGAGTAGTGACCGTAACGCTCAGTCTCAGCACGTAGCGGACGAATCATCTGGCTGTGACAACCTACGCAACCTTCACGGATGTAGATGTCACGACCTTCTAACTCAAGCGCTGAGTATGGACGCAGTCCATTTACAGGCTCAGTAGTGTCTTTTTGGAAAAGCAGGGGAGTGATCTGTACCAGGCCACCAATACTGATAGCAATAACGGTAAAGATACCAAGCAGACCGATGTTTTTCTCGACTATCTCATGATTAAATTTCATCAAATCTACTCCTTATGCTTCAGCCAACGCTGGCAAAGATTCTTTTGGCGCCTTAACTGTCTTAACCACGTTGTATGCCATCAGTAGCATACCAGTGACGAAGAACAGGCCGCCTAAGAAGCGAACAAAGTAGAATGGGTATGACGCTTCCAAACCTTCAACGAAGCTGTAGGTTAGGGTGCCGTCAGAGTTAACTGCACGCCACATCAGACCTTGCATAACACCCGAGATCCACATTGAAACGATATAAAGTACAGTACCGATAGTCGCCAACCAGAAGTGAACGTTAATCAGTTGTGTGCTGTACATACGACCGTGTCCGTAGATTGCAGGGATCAGGTGGTATAGCGAACCGATAGATACCATAGCCACCCAGCCTAGTGCGCCTGAGTGTACGTGACCTACGGTCCAGTCGGTGTAGTGAGACAATGCGTTAACAGTCTTAATGGCCATCATAGGACCTTCGAAGGTCGACATACCATAGAAAGACAGAGAAACGATCAAGAAACGCAGAACAGGGTCGGTTCTTAGCTTATGCCAAGCACCAGACAGAGTCATAATACCGTTGATCATACCGCCCCAAGAAGGTGCGAACAGGATCAGAGACATCACCATACCCAGTGACTGTGTCCAGTCTGGTAGCGCTGTGTAGTGCAGGTGATGTGGACCCGCCCAGATGTACAGTGCAATCAAAGCCCAGAAGTGAACGATAGACAGACGGTAAGAATAAACAGGACGACCCGCTTGCTTAGGTACGAAGTAGTACATCATACCCAGGAAACCAGCAGTCAGTAGGAAGCCAACGGCGTTGTGGCCATACCACCATTGCACCATGGCATCGACGGCACCAGAGTATAATGAGTATGACTTGAACAGGCTGACAGGTACTGCCATAGAGTTCACGATATGCAGTACTGCAACCGTGATGATGAAGGCGCCGAAGAACCAGTTTGCCACATAGATGTGTGACGTGGTTCGCTTAACAATTGTGCCAAAGAACACAACGGCATAGGCTACCCATACTATGGTAATAGCGATGTCGATAGGCCATTCAAGTTCAGCGTATTCTTTACTGCTGGTCAGACCCAGCGGCAGAGTAATAACGGCTGAAAGAATAATGGCTTGCCATCCCCAGAAGGTAAATGCAGCTAACTTAGGTGCAAATAGGCGGGTTTGGCAGGTACGCTGGACGATATAATAGGATGTTGCAAATAACGCTGAAGTACCAAACGCGAAAATCACGGCGTTGGTGTGCAGAGGTCGTAGACGACTGTACGTTAGCCATGGAGTTTCGAAGTTGAGTTGTGGCCAGATTAACTGGGCCGCGATCAATACACCTACCGTCATACCAATAATGCCCCACAGTACTGTGGTAAGGGCAAATTGGCGGACAACGGTGTAATTGTAATCAGCGCCTTGAGGCTGGGAATGGTTCATCATATTGCTTCCACTGCTTATTACTTATACTTATTGTTTGAGTAAAGTGGCACTTTACCCGGTAAAATGACATCAAAGGCTTGTTTCCCTACGAAACAAACAAGATTGTGTCAATGTGTCACGCAACATTAACGCAAATTAATGCCGAGTAACGCAATGATACTTGAGCAATATCAAAAAAGATAGGAATTATGCGGCCAGGGATATTGATCCAGATCAAACTACCTGGATAGAATGTAAACACTATGATTCAAAAGGTTAATAATTGTGCTACTGAATCGACACTTCCCCGTTACTTCGCTCGTTGCAAGCCTGTTTTTGATGGTCTTGGCAACAGGCTGTGAAAAGCCCCAAAAAGCACCTGAACAAGCGCTAAAATCCGCGACTAAGGCCACTTTTGAAATCGACACCAGCCTATGCGATTTTCATCAAGGCGCTTGCGCTAAGCAGATAGGCGAAACCCTGATTTCGCTGGCGATTTCTCCAGCAGATTCTTCAAGTGAAAAACCCTTATCTGTTACCTTAACTAGTGGTGTAACACTTGATAACCTCGAGGTAAGGGTTGAGGGCAGAGATATGTTTATGGGGGTTATTCCAGTTATTTTAAGTGAAACGGCTAAAAACACCTATCAAGGAACGCTAATATACGGCTCTTGCAGCAGCAATTATATGGTGTGGCGTCTTATCGCTAGCTTCGAGATAGACGGTCAGTCTAAGACTGTTATGTACGATTTTTTGGCCGACAACTCAGGCCGCAACGACTAAAAATTGTACTGATTGCTTTGTGTAGCGAGTTAGCCCTAGATCCCTGTGTAGCCAAACTCGTTCCCATCACAGCTCAACTATGGCACTCGCTAATTGGCATCAGACAGGGCTAATCGCACCTTATTGAAATGTTCTATGTTGTCGATGAAGAGTGTGGTTAGCGCGGGGTCGAAATGGGTACCCGAACCTTTTGCAATCTCTTCAATCACCTCATCCAGCGGCCAAGCGGGTTTATAACAACGTTTGTGGGATAGGGCGTCAAATACGTCCGCGATAGCGACAATGCGCGCAAAGATATGAATCTCTTCTCCTTTCAAGCCATCAGGGTAACCACTGCCATCATACTTCTCATGATGTTGTAGGGCGATAATCGCAGCGGCGTTGAGGATAGGGCGCTCGGAATTTCCCAAGATCTGATGGCCGATGGCAGGGTGCTGGCGCATGATCTGCCACTCTTCATCGGTTAATTTACCCGGCTTTAATAGCACAGAATCCGGGGTCGCTATTTTGCCGATATCGTGCATCGGCGACGCGTGTTTAATCAGATCAGCCTGTTGATCGTCTAGGCCTGCGAGTTTTGCCAGGGTATAGCAGTATTCGGCCATACGCTTAACATGGTTGGCGGCCTCTTTTGAGCGGCTCTCGACCACATCACCCAGGCGGAAGATGAGTTCCGACTGGGTGTCTTCCAGCTCTTTGTTCAGCAGCAGGTTCTCAAAGGCAACCCCCACATTGATGGCAAAGATATCGATAAGTTTCTTATCCAGATCGCCAATCGCATGTATGTTGTCCATATATAGCAGGTTTATCCACCCACTCTTGGCGGGGAAGTAGCCGACGAACAAGTTGTCCTCATACAGACATGTCTTTTCCTCCAAGGCACGTTTGAGTAATTTCTCTATAGGTTCGGGTATGGCTTTTTCATGGTGACTGGCAAATTGGCCGGTACCAGCCAAGATGTGGAGTTTATCTGTACTCAACTCTTTGCTCATTGCATCGATGGCATTGCAGGTTAACAGCAGAGTCTCATTGTTGAGGTTGAGGAGATTGGCCACCTGAGTCAACAGGCCATCGGCAAAATGATGCAGCGTTCTCAATTCAAACAGGCCTGAGGTGGCCTTGACGACTCGTTCTAGTCCCTCTCGGTACCGAATTTGCGTCTGCTTGGCCGCTTCGATTTCCATGATGTCGCGGTAACTTCTTAGGGCAGAGTAGACGCTGGTGATCAGCTTACGAGAATCCAGTTCGGCTTTGGCCTTGTAATCGTTAATGTCGTAATTAACGATTACATCTTCTTCCGGCGCTTGCCCGGGCTGTCCGGTGCGTAGGATTAATCTTATGCTTTGATTGTTATGTTCTTCGCGGATCCATTTTACCAGCTCAAGACCGGCATGATCGCTCTCCATGACCACATCGATAAACGCCATGGCCACGTCTTTTTCTTCTTGTAACACCCGCTTAGCTTCTTCGCCGCTATAGGCATTAATAAACTCGATGCCGCGGTTATCTAGCTTGAACCTAGACAATGCTAGCTTGGTTACCGTGTGTACATCGGGCTCATCGTCGACGATGAGTATGCGCCAGGCCGGTCCTGTTTCTGCTTCGGCTGCTTTCTTTTTACCTGAGAACAGTGGACTCTTTTTTGCCATATCAATCAGCATCCGTACCCCTCTTAGGTGAATTTAATAGACCTTAATATTTAGTGTAGTAACTTGCGCTCAATTTGGCTGGAGAATTTAGACTGGCAAGAAATTAAAATTGTAGATTAAATGAGGCAGTTAGCCAGCTCCGTCAAGATAAAGGATGGCTAAGCCACAACGGGGAGAGTAACGGTTCCGGCATATTTTTATCCAAGCTAGAGTTTGAATCTTAACCAGGTGAGTAATTGTTCGCCTAAGTGCTGCATTCTATTGAATATTTTGTATGTTTTGTTGCTATAGTAGGTTGAGCGAAACTTAAGTGCCTCAATTTTATGGAGACGACTCTTGCACGCCATCCCCTTATTTGAAGCTATAGACTATATCGAAGTAGGTAATCCCACTGTCAATCAGCATGTTACGGCAATTACCATGAATTGCGTCGAAGACGCGGGCTATGTTTATGAACTGGCGTCGGATCTTCTTTTCGCGCAGCGAGAAAACGAAAACAGCTATAAGAGCTTTCGCAGTGAAATTACCTGCTTCCTACATTGGTGCTTCGATGTAGTACAGCAGTCACCCGGCCAGATCAGCAGGCGAGACATGGATAGATTTGTCGCTTACTGCCAGTCACCGCCACAAGACTTGATCGGTCAATTTAACGTCGCCCAGTTTAAACTCGACAAATCGACTCAGCAGCGAGTGCCAAACCCGCAATGGCGGCCCTTTGTCGGCAAGCGAGGCGAAAAATATCACCTCAGCGATAATGCCCTGAAGACTAAGATGGCGATTCTCTCCTCATTCTATGGATTTCTCATGGCGGAAGACTATTGTGAGCGTAATCCGGCCCAGGCCTGGATGAACCATTCTAAATTTGCCCATAAGCGTAAGTTTGCTATGAGCGAAGAGGAGGGCAGTGGTCTCGCCTTTACCGAGTTGCAATGGTCCTATGTGATCTCAACCGTTGAACGGCTAGCCAAAGTTGACCCTGAGCAATATCAACGTAGTCTGTTCTTGATCAAGTTGATTTACGGTTGCTATCTGCGGGTATCTGACGTGAGTGCGAGAGCAGGTTACAGTCCTATCATGGGTCAATTTAAGCAAGATAAACAGACAGGTATCTGGCGTTTCCATATCCTCAAGAGTAAAGGCGGTAAACAGCGACAAATTCCCTTGTCCAATGCGTTATTGACCGCGCTAAAACAGTACAGAAAGTTTTTAGGCCTGGCACCTTTACCTGGTTATCAGGAACAAACCCCGATTTTTGTTCGCCATAGGGCCGCCGGGCGAGGACGCGAGGCGGGATTGATCGATGCTAATCTGGGTATTCGCCAGGTGAGGGAGTCTGTACAGTCGCTTATCAATCAGGCCGCCGATGTCGCTGCAGAAGATGGACTTTTAGAAGATGCAGAAGTGATGCGAAAATTGACCGTTCATAGTATCCGCCATACGGGGATCACCCACGATATCAACCTTAATGGCAGGCCGCTTTCCCACGTTCAGGCCGATGCAGGGCACGAGAGTATAGACACCACATCGCAATATTTGCATACGTCTCAGGCGGAGAGGCATCAGAGTGCAGCCAATAAACCTATAGATAGGTTAGCCGGCATCGAATAACAAGTATTGAATCCTCAAAAAGCCCGTGTCAGGGAAGACACGGGGGGGAGCCTAAAGCGGTCGCATCGCTTAAGTATCTCAAACAGGAAAGACTTAATAGATAGGGCTCTAATTTGAGTTGACTCTATTAGTCTAAAGATACTGTTTTGCGGTTCGATGTCACTTAGATGACACATCCATGACACTTTGCACATTAATAATGCTATGTTTTTAATATGTTTTCTCAGGTTGATACCATTATGATGACCAGGTGAGCGAATTTTGACCACAAAGTCTAAACCGGATATTAGATTCGAATTATCACAAATAGTGACTTCCAATAAGTGCTTTCCCAATTAGCCAGACAGACTAATGCCGATAAGTATCATTATCGGCATCTCACCAAAAGAGTGATTTAAGCCTTGTTGGCTAATAGAACTGATTTTCGCAGTGCTCGTTATTCGTTTTAAGATTGCTCGTTAGACAGATTTACTCAAGCTTGCCAGACGTTGAGTGGCCTGTGGTTAGTTTTCATGAATTGAGCCTTATGACTAGTCGCTTATGATTTAATGATAAGACCCGTTGTTAATGGTCAGTATCTTAAGGACCACTTGATAAGTGGCTTGCGATTGCAGCCAAAGCATTAACAAGACTAAGCATTGACCAGAAAAAGCATCGGCCTGAGCCTCTATTTGTACCTAGTCTCTGTACAACTGGTCACGCTACTGATTGTGAAATACGAAATAAGGACTTAGAACTCAGTCAAACTCAAACTAGTCAAACTCAAACTAGTCAAACTCAAACTAGTCAAACTCAAACTAGTCAAACTCAAACTAGTCGAACTCAAACTAGTCGAACTCGAATGAAAGAGTATCACCACTATGAGTTTTGCTCGGCAAGTTGCCATACCCAACAAGGTTCTAGCAATAAACTTTGTCCTTTACTTGCTGACATTCTGTTTGCTGCTGATATTCAAGCTGGTTTAAGGAAAAGACTTAGATAGCATTACTAACTCTAGGTGCGCAGGATTTTTTAAATAGTTCCTATAACCCCTGAGCCCAGGCTAATTTCGTTCCAAATTACACGCGTCGCTACGTGCACGAAATAACTTAATCAAGGGGATTCCCCATCAGATTTTACGTAGCAACGCCTAAAAATTTCATGATTTAAGGTAAAAAGTGACTCTCACTGAAAACTGGGACATAGATTATATGCGGGCATCAATTGGCAGCATTGAGCACAGCCACATTAAACCTAACGTGAATCGAACAGCTCAGAGAAACATAAAACCCGATAACGAAATAATTAGTTATTACCTAGGAGCTCTGGCTACAGTAAGGCATAAGCTAAAGCACTCAACGAGAAACATATCTTTGCTAAATAGCATGAGGAACCCTGTGATATAGTCACCAGATAGAAAGCCACTAAATAGAAAATGCTTCAATGTTGTTGCTTAAAACAAGTAGCGTATTTTCCAGTTAACTCCGAAAGACTTAAATCAACGCACCTTGTGCAAAGGCATCCACTCATCTATGCAGGCAAATATAACTGCGCACAATGTATATTATGTTAAATACGGTTTGCGGGCGATGTAAGTCACCAGCTCACATTATCTCGCCCTGCATCTTTAGCTCTGTATAACGCGGTGTCGGCATCGTGCAGCATCTGAGTAAGGCTCTTATTGGGCTCGAATGCACTGAGTCCACAGCTAAAAGTGATCTGCAGTGAGTCATCGCCTATCTGAAAACGATTCTTTCTAATCGCATCGCAATAGGCTTGTGCAGTGTCTTTAAGGTAGATCTCAAAATCTTTGTCTGCACCAAAGGGTCTATTAACCAGTACGACAAACTCTTCACCGCCCCAGCGCATCAATATATCCTCGGGATCTTGTTGTTGCTTTAATGTCGCGGCGATATGGCGCAGTGCATCGTCGCCGGCCATGTGACCATAGTTATCATTGATCAACTTGAAATAATCAACGTCGATAAGAATGACGCCAAGTTCGCCCTGTTGTTGACTACAGGCATGATGCAAGCGCTCGCCTATGGCGATGCCTTCGCGCCGGTTATAAAACTGGGTCAGATCGTCATAGATGGCATGATGTGTGAGTTGTTCTTCTAATGCCTTTTGCTCAGTGATATCGAAAATCACACCGATCAGGCCGGCCACTTCGCCTCGATTATCATTAAAACTTGTCTTATGAAAACGGACAAAAACCGAGTCACCTTCGAGGGTTTTTATCTGTTTTTCATAGATCTGCACACCGGGGTTATCGAAAAGCGCCTGATCGGCCCTTTGGTAGACTTCGGCGAGGTCATCGTCGAAAAGCTCGTACACGCTCTTCCCGATTAACTCATCCCGGGTAAGCTTGATAAAAGACTCGAATGCCTGGTTACAGCCCAGATATACACCATCCTTATCTTTATAGAAGATAGGCACAGGTAGGGAGTCTAATGTTAGCTGCAACAGATAACTGTCGCTAGCGAGGCACTGGAGTAGATCAGGATGTAAATTGGACGCGTCATACGGCATATCAAGGGTCTCTTCTTATTTAAACTGACATTCCCTGTACCTAACAAGAGTATAGTTGTGTTAACTACGAGTGCTATATTAACAAGTTAGCCTGGCGTTGCGGGATTTAAATTAAATCGGTATTGTGCTCACAAATTGTCAAAATCATCATCATGTCGAGGTTTTGCACCAGGCTGTCACTATTTGTACAGATAATGAGCGAACGAGCCGCTTGATACGCCTAAATGCCTCTTTCAACATAAAAAATGATTGTAAATTGAAAAATGAGCTGCCTACACTGGGCTTAATATTTGTCATATGAGGGCACTCGCCTATGTCAATTTCTCCTCTTGCCAGTGACAAGCTTTATCGTTCTTCTACACTCGCCCTACTCGATCCCAGTATTAAATCGACCAAACAGCTGACGCCGCTAAATGAGATCGTTGGCCAGGAACGGGCCCAACAGGCAGTAGAGTTTGCCATGTCAATGAAAGACAAAGGCTATAACATCTACGCAATCGGCCGAAATGGTCTAGGTAAGCGCACTATGGTGATGCGTTACCTGGACAGGTATGACCCTAACGGTCATCACCAGCTGTTCGACTGGTGTTATGTGGTCAACTTTGACGATGCCCGAACCCCTAAGGTGCTCAAGTTACCTAGAGGTCAGGCCCAGGCCTTCAAGGCAGACATCGAAAATTTGATGAAACGCCTGGTCAAGGCCCTACCCTTAGCCTTTGACAACGAGCTCTACTATTCTCGGGCCGAAAAGTTGAAGGCGCAGTTGGCCGACAAGCAGGAGTCGGCACTGGGTCAGATCACCAAAGAGGCCGCCGCCAAGCAGATCAGCCTGTCTATCAACCCTCAGGGCAGCTACGAGCTGGTCGCCATGAATGGCGAGGAGCCTCACACCGAGTCGAGCTTTGCCGAGCTCAGCGCTAAGGAACAGGCCAAACTCGAGAAAAACATCGGTTCGTTAGAGTCTAAACTGCGAGAGGTGGTGCGTAAGTTCACCGCCTGGGAAGAGAGCTACTCGGATAAACAGCAGAAGCATGACGAGCAGGTAGCCCAGGAAGTGTTGGTGCATCTGCTTGAACCTTTGAAGGAAAGTTATGCTCAATATCCCGAGGTAAAGGCCCACCTTAATGAGATGCACAAAGATATCTTAGATAATCTGGATATCTTCCTCGAGCAAAATGAGGAGCAGATCGCCCTCTCCTACGCCTCATTGGCCAAGAAGATGCCGCGGCGCTACCAGGTCAACGTGCTGGTTAATCATGGCGATATCCCCATGCCGATTGTGATTGAGGAGAGCCCTAACTATCACAACATCTTCGGCTATATCGAAAACGCGACCTATAAGGGCACCATCTTTTCCGATTTCTCCCTGATCCGCCCTGGTAGCCTGCATAAGGCCAATGGCGGTGTGTTGATGATCGACGCCATCAAGGTATTGGAACAGCCCTATGTGTGGGACGGTCTGAAGCGCGCGCTTCGTTCGCGAAAACTCAGCCTGAGCTCCCTCGAGCGCGAGGTGACGCTGTCGGGCACCATCTCACTGGATCCTGAAGCTATCCCGTTAGATGTGAAGATTATTCTTTTTGGTGATTACCAGACCTACCAGTTATTGCAGCACTATGACCCTGAATTTAAAGAGCTATTTAGGGTAACTGCCGATTTTGAAGATGAGATGCCGCGCACAGATGCCTCCGAGGTGCAGTACGCTAAGTTCATCTCCAGTATCATCGTAGGCAACAAGATGCTGCACTGCGATCGCGGCGCGATAAAACGTATCATAGAGTTCAGCGCGCGCCAGGCCGATGCCCAAAACAAGTTGTCGCTACATTCGGCAGATATCGCCAACTTGCTGCGCGAATCTAACTATGTGGCCCGCACCAGTAAGTCGAACATGATACGCGCCGGCCATGTGGAGCAGGCGCTGCATAATCATGAGCTCAGGGTCTGTCGTCTGCGCGACCATGTGATGCAAAGCTTTATCAACGGTACAACCCTTATCGATACGCAAGACAGCGTGGTGGGTCAAATCAACGCTTTATCTGTGGTGGCGACTTCGGATCATCAATTTGGCGCCCCGAGTCGTATCACCGCCAGCGTTTCCCTCGGTGAAGGCGCCGTATTTGATATCGAGCGCAAGGTAGAACTGGGCGGTCAGATCCACTCCAAAGGCGTGATGATCTTGACCGCTTATCTTGCGACTATCTTCGGTCAGACGGACAAGATCCCGCTCACGACTCACCTCACCTTTGAGCAAAACTATTCGGGAGTGGACGGTGATAGTGCCTCTATGGCTGAGCTGTGCGCTATCGTATCCGCCTTTGCCAAGGTACCACTGCGTCAGGATGTTGCCATCACAGGTTCGATGAACCAGTTCGGTCAGGCGCAGCCCATAGGGGGAGTAAACGAGAAGATCGAAGGCTTTTTTGATGTCTGTAAGATAAAGGGACGCCATCAGGGTCAAGGGGTGATCATTCCTCGCATCAATGTGCAAAACCTCATGTTAAGAAGTGATATCGTCGAAGCCGTTAAAAAGGGAGAGTTTGCCATCTGGGCGATCGATCACGTCAATGAAGCGGTTGAGATCTTAACTGGCATCCCGGCCGGTGAGCGCGATTTTGAGTTCGAAGACTATCCGAAAGACAGCCTCTATGCCCTGGCCGATGTCAGATTGCAGAAACTAAGAGATCACGTTAAGCGCACTGAAAAGGCTAAGGTTTAAGGTTTAACGATTAAAGACTAAAGGATTAGAATCCAAATCATTAACCAATAAAAAAGCCGGTACAAGACCGGCTTTTTTATCTGTGCGATTACCGCAATTAGGCAAAGGCTTCTTGCAGTGGCGGAACCACCTGCTTCTTACGGCTAAGGACGCCATCGAGCCAGACACGACCGTTCTCGGTCGCCTTACCATAGGCACGCTCGGTCAGATCGGCATCATCGGATACGACCAACATCTCAGAGCCTTCTTTCATGATGTCGGTGAGCAACAGCAGCACGCTGTGACGGTTGCCTTCGGCCTTAAGTGCCGCGATATCGGCTTCAAGTTCAGCCTTAACCTGATCAAAAACAGACAGGTCGATCACTTCTAATTGGCCAATACCAACCAGGTTACCGTTCATATTGAAGTCTTTAAAGTCGCGCATCACAAGATCGCGAACCGGCGTGCCTTCTACCGCCGACTTAACCTTAAACATCTCCATGCCTAGGGCCTTGTAGTCTTCGATACCCGCGATTTCCGCCAGTGCTTCGACACACTTGATATCGGCCGTGGTGCAAGTTGGCGACTTGAAGATCACCGTATCGCTCAGGATGGCACACATCATGATACCGGCGATGTTTTTTGGGATTTCGACGTTGTAGAAGTCATACATCATCTTGATCACTGTGTTACTACAACCCACAGGGCGGATCCAACACTCAAGTGGTGTAGAAGTCGTCAGGTCGCCCAGCTTGTGGTGATCGACGATACCGACAATGGTCGCCTCGGCGATATCGTCAGGCGCCTGAGTCAGCTCAGAGTGGTCTACGATATAAACCTGCTCACCGGCGTAGTGCTCTTTATACAGCGGGGCTTCAAAACCAAAGCGTTCCAGGATAAAGGCGGTTTCTGGTGATGGCTCACCCAGGCGAGCGGCAATGGCCTCTTCGCCGATTTGGTTCTTCAGGTAAGCCAGTGCAATCGCACCACAAATTGAATCTGAATCTGGGATCTTATGACCCACAACGTACATTGGCATAGTTAACTCTCACAGTAGATTTTGCGGCATTTTATCAAAAGGAAAATCAATTTACATTACTCCCCTGCCTTTAATTGGTTAGACGCTAGTCTAATGCCAGGGTTCAAGATAATTGCGCAGCCTAAATATAGGCCAGATGGCGCCGAATAAGAAAACACTCCATCCTCGCCGAATATCTCTTAGTCATGCTCTCCTATACGGACATGCTGTATAGCACCACCTCGACCTCACCGTCAGGGGTATCTACGCTATCGTTTTTAATATACTGCATGCCAAGCTTGGTCATTATGTTGATCGAGCCCTTGTTGGCCGGATCGGCGATTGCGCTGAAATGCGTAAAGGGTTGCCATTAGACTGAGAGTGTTTTACCAAAGCCTGACAAACGGTCTTAGCCGCTTCTGTGGCGTAGCCCTTACCCCAACTGGCCTGGGTAAAGCGCCAACCCACCTCGAGATCCTCAAGTTTTGGTGTATCGGTATAGAAATCCATCGGCCGCACTAAGATCCAACCGATAAAACTCTCGCTAAGGCTTGTTTTGCTGGCGAGTGTGGTGACCTTCCAAAGCCCCCAGCCGGCATCAAGGTTGGTAAAGCCTTCGATGCGAGGAATAAAATAGTCTTCAATTTCTGCCATGGTCGAAGGCTTGCCGCCATTGATATAGCGCATCACCTCTGGGTCTTGGTTTAGATCGAATAGAAGCTGTGCATCTTCTTTGGTGACCACCTCAAAGCGTAAACGCTCACTGTTTTCAATTTGCATGGGACTCCCTGTTATTATTAGTGCGCTCAACGTCAGTCAGCTGGCTATGATAGCCACTTTAGATAAACCTCAGCAAGCGATACATTCTACAGCTAACGGGAAGAAAGATGAGTGAAGACAGAGGAGTGAATCGAGATGTGTAAAGACTGATGCTTAAAGGCCGATGTGTAAAGACGTATGTGTAACGAGAGTTACGAGAATAGTGGCGCGTCCATGCGCCAGGGAGTTTTTTATACTGTCTTTACAGACTAGAAATCGTAACGGAAACCTAGGCTGACGATAGTGTCATCAAAATCTTGGTATTGCTTCACGTCAAATTGACCAATTTCGGTGTGGATACGAGCAGATTTAGATAGACGGTACTCGGCGCCAACCGCCCACTGTGAGACTTCAGGCACGACCAGGGCCGATTCGCCCAGCGCATCGTACACACGGCCCGCGATTTTGCCCGTACCTGAATCATCGCTACCGTACTGAGCCTTCAACAACAGCTGTTCGATCTGATAGGTGGCGCTAAGAATGTAACCGACACCGTCACGGTCTTGATAATGTGGCTTAGTCGGGTTAGCAAGTTCGGTTTGCTGAATGATGGTGCCTAGCTTTAACTTATCGAATTTCACATGGCCGACTAAACGAGTGGCTTTAATGTCTTCGATGCCGTCGGAATAGGCAACGCCGAGATAGAAGTTACTCGTTTTAAAGAACTTATCCGCATAGGTCACAGCGATTTGATAGTTACCGTTATCTTTACGCAGATCCGAGTCGTTAAAGTAGTTGTCTTCCATCAGGTAACTCACACCCAATTGTAGCTTGTTCCACTTAGGGCTCTTGTATTCCAATGAGTCACCATGGCGCTTATCGCCAGGCATTAGCCGATCATGCTTTAGGCTATAGTTATCAAAGGCATCGGCAAAACCCTTACTCATTTTAAATACGGGATCGATGCGCCCAACCGCTAGTTGCCCCATGCTTGAATGTTTAAAGCCGATAAAAGTAGGACGGGCAGAAAATGGCTTACTCGCTTTATCTTGCTGTGCACCATTCACCCCAACCTCAATCTTGTAAAATAGTGACCAGTCTGTGGTCAGTGCGGTCTGCCCTTTTACCCCGATACGGCTGAAGTTGTTCTCGAGAATAGTCCCACTTTTGCCGCTATGGGTCGCGCTACCGCTGTCGGAATGTGTTACCGAATAATCGAGTCGGCCATAAAAATCGACAAGTTCTTCGGCCATGACTTGAGGGGCGACAAACAGGCTAGTCGCCAATAATGTAAGTGGGAAAGTTTTCATAATCATCATCTCTTTTAGGCTTAGTATTGTTATTTAGCTGCTGGATGCTTGTGCTCGGCGATCACACCATCTAGACGCATCTTTTTATAGAGTTGTTCGGCCTGGTTAAGGTAGATATCCCAAGAGCTAGAGCGTTTGGTGAATCCCGTCGCCGCATAGTTACCGCTATCTCCAGTCGCCGGCAGGTCATTGATGTCAAATAGCGAACCACCGGCTTGTAGGTGCGCATTTAACGCATCGATCATCACGTTAAAACCTATGCGTGCAGGCTCTGAATAGTTGATAGAGTCGTACTTCGATTGGCGATAGAATTTCTTCAGTGAGGCATCCTGAATCTGCGCCTTCTCATCTGCGAAGATCTCGTCAAAATGGGCTTTGACGATCTGCTTTGAGGCTGGGTCTACCACCAGGCGCAACATCGCCGTGATACCTGTCCAGCGGCCTTTTTCGTCAACGAGTTTTTCGGCAAGTTGGTAAAATTTCAGCGTCGTGCCTTCGCCATGAATCTTGTGATGGATCTTTGCCGTCAGTGGGATCATCGACTGTTGAATGCTGTTAGAGGCACCGGCAACGACGTCGATTCCTAAATATTTGAGTCGATTAGGTTCTTTTAACTTGTTGGCTAACTTAGGATCATGATTAGGGTTGGGGTCGAAGGTTAATTTATCTTGTTCAACCATGAGCTTTTCCATGGTCAAGGCAGACTGTACCCAGGCAGTGCCCTTCTTCTTTCCCATCGAAAAGTTATATTCAGACATACGTTTAGGGACGTCTTGATACAGGCGCGTGTAATAGTTTGGTCGGCCGCTCTCGTTAAACTCAGCCAAGATAACGTCGTTTTTATCCTGGCTGTTGGTCACTATGGTCATGCTACCCATGTGACCTTGACGGAATCTCGCCTCCTCGTAGTAATAGTCTCCTACTAGCAGACCTAGCTTAGGCTGAATAGACCATTTGAGCTTGAAATCGTCGCCTTGCTCCTCTTTCGCCCCAACGGACACATATTCGGGTTGCACACCGCTAGCGCGGGGCAGATCATTGACAGCTTTTAGAATGCCGTTAGAGGAGTAAGTGGCGCCTGATACCGCATCTATGCCTTCATGGCCATTGTTAGCAACAATCCTCGGCAGTAGACGCTCCGCATTTAGATAGAGTGACTCTGTCTCCTTGTGAGACTTGGTCTTGATATCGACTATCTTGCCCTGATCGACCTTAACCTCTAATAGGATTTGGCTTTTCTTCCCTTTGGCCTGAACCAGATGAGTGCCGTCAACGTATTTGCCTTGAGTGTGCGAAGAGGCGCATCCAAGGGCAGATAATGTTGCCAACCCAATACTCGATACTATGATTGTTTTTTTTAATTTATTGGACATTGCCATTTTTAATTACCTGTACTGCGAGAAATTACTTGCAAGCATAAGTAATCTAAATTTGGCAACAACTACGGAAAACCGCAGGTTTAAATCTTATTGGTCGTTATTTTGATCTGCTTAACAAAAATAAACATCCTGTTTATATTTCCAAGTGTGACATGATTTATATTGAACGCCAGAATTATTTAAAGAGTTAAATGTGAATGATAAAGCCAGCGCTGCTCGCCAATATTTTTATAATAGCCTGTTTGACGGCTACATCCGCTTTTGCATCGAGTCACGAGGATGTATTCAAACTTGCAAAAGACAAATACTCGTCAGAAATATTAGATAGTTACTACAGCTGTGAAGATAATGCGGTGATCACCTTAGATGACCAGACCGCAAGCCTGACGACATTAAAGTATTTTGGCACCTCTATCACCATCAGCCTTTATCAAGCACCAACTGAGCAGACTCGGGCGAGCCTATGTCGAGCGCTTTCGGTGATCCAGGAGTATCACTATCTCGCATCGGATTATTCTACCTATCCCCATGTCACCAACGTTAAAAGCGTCAATGAGGCACCAGAGCTGAGTCATGAGATCGACCCTCAATTGACTGCGTTAATCGCATCGGCCATCGATTGGCATGAACAGAGTCGAGGACGGTTTAACATCGCGCTGTCGCCGGTGATCGCCTTGTGGCGAGCGCAAAGGTTTGCGTGCGAGAAACAAAAGGATAACTGCTCAATTCCCGGTGAAATGGCACTAAAACAAGCCGCAGCGCATATCGATGTCGATAAGATCCGCCTGGACAGGCAGAGCAACAAGATCCAGCTGGCCGAAGGGATGAGCATAGATCTCGGCGGGATCGCCAAAGGCTGGATGGTAGAGAAGCTCTATGATCAGCTCATACGCGATGGCATGAGCCGGTTCGTTATCAACGCCGGCGGCAACATACGCCACTATGGCCTACACCCAAGCGGGCGCTATTTTAATATCGCTATCGAAGATCCCATCTGTAGGCAGAATCACTATCGCTCATCCAAATGCCAGTCTGAACAAGGCCGTTATCACGAGATCATCGCTGGCAGCGACTTAACAGTCGTCAGCAGTGGTAACTACTTAAAGTACTTTATGGTCGATGGAAAGAAGTTCCATCATATCATAGACCCTAAAACCCTCTACCCAGAGACCGAAGGCATATCTGTGACCGTTGTTTTAAGCGACAATCAAATATATGCCGACGTGATATCAACCATGTTGTTCTTAATGCCTGTCGACGAGGGGCTTGAGTATGTTAATAGTCAGCCATGGATCGAGGCGATTTGGTATATCAATGCTAAAGGAGAAAAAATAAGATCTAGCGACTTTAATCAATATACCGGAAAATTGAAATAAAACAGCCTGGCAAACAGTAGAAGCAAATAGAGAGTGAAATAATGAGACAAATAACAAAGAAAATATAAAAGCCAGCATGTAATACATTGCCAGTCATTAATGATTCGCAAGAGTTATAAATATTGATATAGCGGTTTTCCGCAATAAACGCTCAGATGTGAAACGGATCACTGAGAAGCACTAAAACATTAAGGAATTTCGTCATCATAGGTCATAATTAGTCTAGAGATAATCAATTGATGCCCCTATGACATCTATTTGCGACAGACAGAGAGCTATCGCTAGAAAAAGCGATAGCCGATATTGGTATCAGCACCCAAACGAATCTACAGCTAAGCTATCGGCGCTTAAGTACTTAAAGCGCGCCCAGCTCTTAAGGTTAAGGCACATAAGGCACTTATGGAAAGTATCGATACAGCTGCTCACCTCCTTGTTTAGAGGCCTGTTTATAGGTCTATTTGTAGCTCTGGTAGCAAGCCCAGTACCAAGCGCGTTGGCTAACAGTGATTCGAATCAAGCTGCGACCTTAACGTCTCGCTCATACACTGTGGGCGCGCTTGCCTTTGCGGCACCCGAGATAGTGTATCAGCGCTGGGCACCTACCCTGGCGAGGGTCACAAAGGAGACTGGCATTGCGCTGGAACTTATCCCCCTCAGACCTGATGAGCTGGTTGAACGTGTTTCCAATAACAGCCTAGATTTTATCATAGGCAATGCACTCATCACCGTGGCCTTTAAGAAGGACTATGGCGTCAGCCACCTGTTGACTCTGGTACCGCTAAATCATGCTAATCCAGAGCAGGCCGTTGGCACTGCACTGATTTCGAGAAGCTCACTGGAAATTAATGCCTTAAGCGATCTTGAAGGCTTGAGAGTCATTTCCTCAGACCCAAACGCCTTTGGTGGTTTTCAAATCATAGCCGGAGAAATGATCACGGCGGGAATCGATCCTCTTAACGATCTGCGACAACTTGAGTTTGTCGGCTTTCCACAGGAGAAATTACTCGACTATCTGCGAGAAGATCGCGCCGATGTGGCCATACTCCCCAGCTGCGTGCTTGAATCCGCCATCGCCCAAGGCAAGTTGACCCGCGGTGAGTTGCATGTGCTTCTGCCGCAGTTTCATCCGGGCTTTAGCTGCCAAGCCTCTAGCAGCCTTTATCCTGGCTATGCCTTCTCTAAATTAGGCAAGACAGATCATGAAGTCGCGCGGCAAATTGTGCGGGCCTTACTCGACATTGAGTCCCAAGATCAGCAGGCCATACTTGGGCGTTATCACACTTGGTCTGTGCCGGTTGATGATAGCCAGGTATTTACCCTGCTCCAGCAACTAGACCGTTGGCCCTTCGTCACCAACTGGCAACGATTGGCCGAGGATGCGATCCCCTGGGCCTTGGTGATAGCCATCATCCTGGCACTTGGCTATCTACACCACCTTAGGGTTAAACGGCTGGTGAAAAAACGCACCCAGGCGCTAAGTGATGAGATGACACAACATAAAAACACTCAAAAGAGGCTATTCGAGCAGCAACAACAGTTCTATAGGGCCCAAAGAGTGCTGCTAACCGGTGAGATGGCATCTGGCATCGCCCATGAATTGAATCAGCCGTTGGCGGGTATCCGCTATCTGGCCCAAGGCAGTATCTACCGGCTCTTAGCGCAGCAAACTGAGCTGCAACACGCACTCAGTAAGATATTGCAACAGGTCGATCGTGCCCAAAACACCATTAAACGCTTTCGCCAATTTTGCCAGCAACCCAGCGTCTATCAAGACTGCGATCTAAAGGAGCTCATTCAAGATACACTTAATCTGATGCAACCTGATTTTAAGCGCATCGACCTTAACCCTAAGCTGTTTCTCTGGCCTTTAACCGTGAACCTAGACATCAGCTTAATGCAGCAGGTGTTTGTTAACCTGATCCGCAACGCGTTAGATGCGATGGATGAGACTGACGATCCGCAACTGGCGATAGCCATAACTAACGATAGCGAGAATGCCGTGATAGTCGTGTCCGATAGCGGCACCGGCCTAAGTGAACAGGCATTAGAGCGATTATTTTTCCCCTTCGAGACCTCTAAGGCCAATGGTTTGGGGCTTGGTATGGTGGTTTGCAAACGGATAGTCGAAGAACATGGCGGTAAGATCCGCGCCTTCAACAATCGAGAGGCCTCGAGAACTCAACACTTACCTAAGGAACTTGGCAATGAGTTTCCCAGATTCGCCACAGGGCTCACCTTAGTGATCACTCTGCCTCTTAAGGAAAACGTACATGTGTAATCTCTATCTGGTCGATGACGACCAAGATGTCTTAGATTCTTTAAAGTGGATGCTTGAAGGCATGGGCTACGCCCCCCAAACCTTCACCAATGCCAACAGCTTTCTAACTCAGGTAGATTTGCATCTACCCGGGGTCGCTATCTTGGATATTCAGATGCCGGGTGTCGATGGCATAGAGTTACTGCAGCGAGTCAAGCAGCAAGACAGCCCACTGAGTGTCATCATGCTCACCGGCCACGGCACAATTTCGATGGCCGTACAAGCCTTACAACATGGCGCCATCGACTTCTTAGAAAAACCCGCCGATGGCGACAAACTCCAAGCCTTGATGAAAAAGGCTTCATTGATGAGCCTTGACACCTATCAGCATCAAGAAAAGGCATCGAGCGTGGCACAACGAATCGCCTCCCTGACGCCGAGAGAACAACAAGTCATGCACGCCGTGCTCGCTGGTAAGTTAAATAAGGTCATTGCCGCTGAACTCAACATAGCCCAGCGAACAATTGAACTCCACCGCCAAAAAGTTATGCAGAAGATGCAGGTGAATAATGTCGCCGAGCTCGCGTATTTGATGGCGATAACTAAACCCTAATATTGTTTTCGCCTTTTGAAGAAATCTGTATCCAAAGAGTGTATGAAAAACGCCCTATCATTTATGAGGCGGTTAATCCTTAGCCGTTGTAATGGGAAATGGGCGAACCTGGCTTACATCTTTTTCCCGCTTTAGTTAGTATGGCATGGGCGTCAAAGTCGTGACATTTATCCATAATTTGACACGACGTTGACGTCGCAATAACAACTACTATAAACAATTAGCTTATTCGGGTAGCTCATTAATGTCTTTAAAAACGGCCCTTTCGTCTCTCGCCGTGTGTTCCTGCGCACTCCTTCTCAATGCCCCGGCTTGGGCGCAGTCTTACCAAAACCTAGGCAAAAGTTTTCAGCAAAATTTTCACAAACAACTTAAACAAAACAAGGTACCTGGCGGCGCTTTTGTGATTGTTCAGGGCGAAAACATCATCACCCTGGATACCTACGGGAAACGCCGTCAGGGCAGTGGTAAGAAGGTTAATGCCGATACCGTGTTTCGTCTGGCGTCAGTCTCTAAAACCTTTGCCGGCGCGCTGGCCAGTCAATTGGTGCATGAACATAAACTCAGCTGGCAGCAACCGATCAACCACTATCTTCCGGAATTCTCTCTGGCAGTGCCAACCGACTCAAAAGCGATCACCCTAGGCCATGTGATAGGCCAAAGCACTGGGCTAATGCCAAACAGCTACGATAACCTGGTCAATGCCAACGTTAAGTTAAACAAGATCATTCCTAAATTTGCCGAGCTCACGCCCATCTGTCCCCCTGGCGTCTGCTACAGTTATCAAAATGTCGCCTTCTCCTTTATTGGGCAGGCGATAGAACAGGAAAGTGGCCAGTCCTATGAGCAATTAATCGAGAAGCGCATCTTTGCACCGCTTTCGATGAAGACAGCCTCAATTGGCTATGAAGCCTTTACCCACACCCCCAACCGCGCCGAGCCGCACATCAAGACCAAACATGGCTTTAAACAGGTTAAGGTAAAACCTAATTACTATCAGCTGGCACCAGCCGCTGGGGTCAATGCCAGTATCAAGGATATGGCCAAGTGGCTGATGGCCAACATGGGACACCAGCCTATGGTGTTGTCACCGAGAATAATCGAAGATATCACCACGCCAGGGGTTCGCACCACTAAGGAGCTTCGCCGCCGCGATTGGAAGCCCTATCTTGACGATGCCCATTATGGCAAGGGCTGGCGCATCTACCAGTTTAATGGTCATCGCCTCATCTATCACGCCGGTTGGGTCGCGGGTTATGTCACCGAGGTGGCCTACTCACCCGAGCTGGACCTTGGCATTGCCATCTTGCTCAACGGCGAATCCCGAGTCATCAGTTCGCTGGGCGCCGAGTTCTGGCGTCAGGTATTTGCCAAGGATCACGGTTAACTTGTAAAAAGCTTAGGGGTAATGTTTAGCAACGAAAAATTTGCTCGTCTAAGCCATTAAATAAGCGATTAAATAAGCGATTAAATTAGCAGCTAAATAAGCGACTAACTATGGTTTAAGATGGCGCTTGCATTACCCATTAATGTATTAGAAATTAATGCGTTAGACATTATTGCGTTAAACATCGATAACAATAAGGAAACCCTATGACGCCGCAACGCCCCAATTACGCTTATCCACAGAGCGAGTCTCTAACCTTAGGCCTGCCACTAACTAAGCCTCTACTTTTTGCTAAACAACTTAGCAAGCTCGCGCTGGCCTTTGCCGTGTTGTTACCAAGCTACGCCCAGGCCCAAGATACTCTGCTGCTGGCCAAGGGTTATGTGGATGTCGTCAAGGGAAAGACCATTGAAGATGCGGCGATACTGGTGCGAGACAATCAAATCGTCTCAGTCGGCCATCAAGCCAGTGTCCCAAAGCAAGATGGTTATCGCGTGATAAATCTTAAAGATAAATACCTGCTACCTGGGGTTATGGATATGCATGTTCATCTCTCCAGTGATGCCGAAGATAACTTTCTCGAATCGATGAACTACTCCATTCCAAGACAGACGGTGAAAGCGGTTAAAAACGCCCGTAATACGCTTATGGCCGGCTTTACCACCGTGCGTGATCTCGGCGCGTCAGGCTACTCTGTTATTGCGACCCGTGATGCCATAGCTGCCGGCGAGATCCCAGGGCCCAGGATCTGGGCGGTAGGCCATGCCCTGAGTATCACAGGGGGCCACTGTGACGATAACTTTGCCGCGCCCGAGATGCACAGCGTAGCCGGCGGTGTCGCCGACGGTCCCTGGGCCGTCAGACAGAAGGTGCGTGAAAACATCAAATATGGCGCCAATGCCATTAAGGTTTGCGTAACCGGTGGTGTATTTTCCAAGGGAACCAAAGTCGGCGTGCAGCAATATAGCGAGCAGGAACTGGCCGCCGCGGCCGATGAGGCCCATCGACGCGGCTTAGTCATCGCCGCCCATGCCCATGGTACCAGCGGCATCAAGGCGGCTATCCGCGCCGGTATCGATAGCATAGAGCATTGCAGCTTCATGGATGAGGAAGCGATCAAGATGGCGGTTAAGGCCGGCACTTACCTCTCCTGTGATATCTACAATACCGAATACACGCTGGCCTTTGGCCAGGAAAATGGGGTGCCAGAGGAAAATATCGAAAAAGAGAAGCAGGTCTCTAAGGCGCAGCGTGACAGCTTTAGACGCGCTACCCTAGCCGGTGCCAAGATGGTGTTTGGCTCAGACGCGGCCATCTATCCCCATGGCGACAACGGTAAACAGTTCTCCCGCATGGTGACCTTTGGCATGACGCCAGCCCAGGCGTTGCAAGCGGCAACCATCAACAGCGCGGCGTTGATCCAGCAACAAGATAGCCTCGGACAGCTAAAACCTGGCTTCTATGCCGACATTATCGCCGTCGATGGCGATCCATTGACGGATATCTCGGTGATGGAACGGGTGAGTTTCGTCATGAAGGATGGGGTGATCTACAAAGACTAGCCAGCGATTAATGGTCTATTTAACGGCCATCATTTGAAGTTATCTGTCGTGCTCAGAGGAGGAGGACTCTGAGCGCGAGGTAGCGATTGTTACAGAGGAAAAACAACGTTTGAAACCAGCCTTGGGCTATCGCCTAAGGCGCTTATCCCCTACTCTTGTCTAGGAGCTTTATCTAGGAGCCTTATCTAGGAGTGTGCTCTAAGTGCTTTCTAGGTATTAGGCAAGGCGCGTGACACCCAGCTCTCCCCAACTCTGGCAGAAGGCCCAGCGATTTTGTTTGCAAAAATAGATGGCTTGATACCGGTTGTAGCTCACTGTATCAAATGCGCTAGCATCCCGAGATACGGTAGCCGATTCATTAACCTGCGTGCTTGCTGATAAGCTGCCGAGTAACAATAAGAAGCCGCCGAACGCTAAGCCATGCAAACTCATGGGTAAAGGTTTACGCAAGTATCTATGCAATCGTCTATTTAACATAGCCACTCCTTATTTTGTCCTATGCCCGACGCTCTTCTAATTGGCCCCTAACGAAAAGCAGGTACAAATACAAGGCATTTAAAGTGAAGGCCCTTATTTCACTATATGAAAATATTCACCGCGGCGCAAAACCTTGGGAAGGAGTGAACAGCTCCCATGTGTGCTCTGCGTCGGCTAACAGACCTAGATGCAAGGCGTGGTTCGCGGCAAATGGCCCAAGTCCTCTGCAAGCAGCACAACACCGCAGATTGGCCCCTTACTTTAAGCTTGCGAGAAATTCGGCCTTTAGACTGTCTAATGGCGCGAGATCCTTAGGGCTCTTGCGACTACGGCTATAGAGTGAGGATTCGATAAAAAGTGAAAACCAGGCCGAAAGACTGGCCGCATTATCTGGCTCTGCAGCGGCGCTAAGCACCAGACTGGCCACCTCGGCGGTACCGAGCTGAAAGTCGCGACTCCCCTTACGCAGGCCATAACGGGCGGCGGCATCCGGTGCAAACGAGAGCATAGGTAGATCCTGTAGATAGTAACTCTTGTTAAACATCTTAATCGCCTCGCGCCAGCTACCGTCGAGCAGCACAAACAGGGGACGCTTGGTATCTGTGTCTAAACGCGCTTTCAGCGCACTATCTGGCACCACGACTTGAGAAGGCATGGCATACTCGCTAGGAAACACCAAGTAAGGCTGATATTCGGGTGAGTTAAGTAATGCCAACAGCCGGCGATTGGTTCGAGTGCGATCCCAGATATAGGCATGGGTATCGGGGATCAGATCGGCTATTAGGCGCCCTGAATTACTCGGCTTTAACACCTCATCGTCATACATCACCAGCAGAAAGCTCACCTGAGATTCTAGCAGTGTACGCGTTTCACAGGTGCAGTAGCGTGTCGCCAGCAAACAGGCATCACAGCGCTCCAGGTTCTTACCGCGGGCATTATAGGGCCGGGTAGAGATTGCCTTACGATATTGGTAGCGCTGATGCACCGCATGGGGAGGAAGTGTCATTGAGTAACCTATTAATAACTTGAGCCTTACGTGTGATGGTTTACCTGGTTAAGTATAACGCCCGCAAAGCCAATTAAATCGCAATCGTGAAAAAGGCGAACCATAATGTTCGCCCTTTTCATTTATCATCCGAACTTGCTAGCTAAAGGTATCATCCTAGCTATCTTTTGCGTCATAAGATGCGGCGCAGCAGAAAATCGGCTCTTAACCGTCTGATACGGTTCATGATCTTACGTACCGGCTTAGGATAGTTGTTCAAGGTATCTATCTGGCTGTAATGATAGAGTCGCTCGGTATGCTCGAGGATATGCGCCTGTTCCTGTTTAAACTGCTCGGTCCAGGCTTGGGTTTCATCTTGCAGCAACAAGCCATTCTCGAGATCCAAGGCCCACGCCCTAGGATTGAGGTTTGAGCCTGTGATCAGATGAAGACGATCATCGGCGCTTATCCCCTTGAGGTGATAGCTATTACGATCATGCTTCCAAAGATGGATATTGAGTAGCCCTGCATCGATAGCCCATTGCTGACGCTTGGCAAACTTACGCAGCGACTGTTCATACATATAAGGCAAGGCGCCTATGGTCGAGAAGGTCTCTTCCGGCGGAATGTAGAAATCGTTTGCCGTCTTATCACCCACCACGATATCGATGCGCTTACCTTTTCTCAGGTGCTTGGCCAAGGCTCTGGAGAGGATATAAGGCGGATTAAAATAGGGCGTACAGATAAACAGTGAGCGCTTAGACTGAGATACCAGATCGATCACTAGCTTGTTTAACTTATTCTTCTTACGGCCTAAGCCAACCACAGGCGTAATGCGATTACCCGACTTGGTTGCAGAAAAACGGTACTTTGCCTTAGCCAGACGCTGCTTCAGGCTACGCACGTCGTTCTTCTCGGGCAGCTTCTCGGTAGCCTTGTCCTGGGTCAACGAGGTCACGGCTCTGTCGCTGGCGATATACTCCATCACCATGTTGCGCATCGACTCTGCCAACGGCTTAGATTCGATCACATGATAACGGTCGAAGCGATACTTCTTACCCTGGTGCAGATAGATGTTGTTCAGGCTGGCACCGCTGTAGATCACCGTATCATCTATGATGAAGCCTTTCAGGTGAAGCACGCCCATAAATTCACGGGACTTTACCGGCACACCAAGGATATTGATCGGATGCTCGGCGGCGTTAACCACCTTTTGATACATGAGATAGTTGCCACTGTCACCCTTATGACCGATAAGGCCACGTCTGGCGCGGTGGAAGTCCACCAAAATGGTGACATCCAGCTCGGGTCTTGCCGCCTTGGCCGCCATCAAGGCAGCCAATACTTCCCTGCCCGCTTCATCATCTTCGAGATAGAGTGCGGCAAGGGTGATCGCCCGTTTGGCGTTTGCAATCTGTTTGAGTAGTTCGGCTTTTAGCGCCGCAGGCGTCAGCAACCAACGTATGGCGTCGGCGGGTAACGCAATTCCACCTAGCTTATCCAGCAAGGTATCCTCCTTTAAAAATGCTGCCCATCACGGTAGTAGCATTGTGGCGTGAGCGCCATAAACATGATTGAGATATGTTTTGCAGGCGAATATACAGCTAATACGGCCTGACGAATGATCTGTTCTACTGCGTGACGAATTTCGGGATCTTTGGCAAACCAGAGTACCTCGACTTGCACGAATGCCTTATCGAGCTCACCATGACGAAAAGCAACGCTCGGCTCCCAGTCTAAGGTGAAACTATCGGTCTTAACCTGACACAGGTTCGCTAGCTCATCGAGCAAAGTTTCACTGATTCGACATACCGCCTCTTGCGGTAAACCGCGCATACGAATGTGTGGCATACTGGTTCCATCCCAAATCTTAAGGGGTAGAAATTACCCATTTACCGGGTTTGGGGCAAGGGTTTTCTGTTGTTATACGTCGCACTTGGGGTAAACCGGGTTAAAATTAAGCAGAATCAGCGGCTAAAGGGGTGACCTTGGCCTCCTTTGTCTTAATTATTGTTTAACCCTCCGACATTGGGCATAAAACACCTTACAATAGGCACATCTGTCTGCTTTTAGGTTCCAGCATGAATAAAACCATACTTCTCACCCTGGCATTAACCCTGTTAGCCGCTTGGGGTATCTTTCACTTTAAGGCGCAACTAGGCTTTATGGTGCTGCCGCTTTTCATTGCCTTGGTGCTATTTGTCACGCTACGTTTATACCGCTTGATGGAAAAAGATGAGCCTTCCCAGGACGATTAGCCTAAACCCAGTAAACAAGGACATGTTTCGACGCTTATGTATACCAGAATAACTCGAGGGCTTACCGCCCTTCCCCATGTTCTCCCAAGGTCGCTGACTAAAGCGTTTCCTTTAATTCTCGCCGCTCTCACTATCCCACTAATGGGCAGTGCGAGGGCCGAGGTCAGCGATCTTGATAGCCAGGGTTATTATGACAACCTCTTGTCGGTGATCGCGCCGCCTCACTCGCAACTGGCTGTGTTTGCGCAAGATCTCACCAGCAAAGAGATACTCTTTCAGCGCAATGCCGACACCTTGTTATTACCCGCCAGTACCCAGAAGCTATTGACGGCCGTAGCCGCGATGCGGGTGCTCGGCAGTGAATTTACCTTTCCCACCCTGTTTTCGTCTAAGGGGCGCTTGTCTCACGGTGTGTTAACGGGCGATCTCTACCTGAGCTTCAGTGGCGATCCGACATTAACCACCGACGACCTGAGGGCAATGCTAAAGCAGCTGCAAGACTCAGGTATTCATACCATTAAGGGCAACCTGTTGCTCCTTGGCCAGGCCAAGGAGCAGACGCGAGCCCCAGGTTGGGTGTGGGACGATCTCGGGATCTGCTACGCCGCGCCGGTCTCAAGCTTTATCGTCAACCAAAATTGTGTCAAGGGACAGCTAAAGCCTAAGCTGGCGAGCAATGCCAGCCAATTGAACTTTCCACGTTACCTGCCTATCAAGGTGTCGACTACCGCCGTGTTTGATAAGTCGCAGCAAGAGTCATTCTGTGAGCTAAACCTGGCAAGGCTTCCCGATAATCATTACCACATCAGCGGATGCTATCCTGGCGACAAGCCGCTTAATCTTGCCATCGCCGTTGACGACCCTGCACTCTATGCCAAACAGATCCTGGGGCGCATGTTAAAGAGTGCCCACGTCAAAATAAGCGGCCAAGTGGCCATCGCACACAGAGCGCCTGTTGGACTCAAGCCGATAGTCACCCATGAATCGGCCGCGTTGAACGAACTCCTCGGCACCATGCTGCTCGACTCTGACAACTTGATTGCCGACAGACTGTTTAAGGCCATTGGTGCACGCTACTATAAGGTGCCCGAGAGCTTTCATGCCGGCGCAAAGGCCGTTAAGGAGATACTCACGGCAGATGGAATTGACCTGACCCACTCCCAGATCATCGATGGCTCTGGCCTGTCACGCTATAACCTTATCTCGGCGCGCCAACTGGCGCAGACGTTAAGCCTTATCGCCAAAGATGAAAAATTAAAACCTCTTATGGCACTGCTTCCGGTTGCCGGGATAAGTGGTACTCTGACCTATAAGAGAGGCTTTCACCAGCCACCGCTGATGAGCAAGGTATCGGCCAAGACGGGCTCAATGCAAGGCGTCGATAACTTAGCGGGTTACCTTTCACTGGGTAGCGACCAACAGCTGTTATTTGTGGTGATGGAAAATGGCCAGAGCCAGAAGAGTAAAAAGCAAAGTCTGGTGCCATTTAGTGCACTCTTCCTGCAGAGCCTGCTCGATAAACCCGAGCAGACGGCCATTAGTCACAGCGATTCAAGTAGCGACGCGAAACGCAAAACCGCCCAATAAAAAACGCCCGGGTTAAACAATCCGGGCGTTTTCATCAGCTGTTTAGGCAAATATTAAAATAGCTCATCGGCCATGGCCATGACGCTGGCATCCCCGGCGTTAACCTGAGCCAGGTGATAGTCCACCTTAGGCAGCAGTTTGGCCAGATAGAAATCAGCCAACTGCCTTTTAGCCGTACTAAAGCTGGCGTCTTCGTGATCACTCGCCTTATCGGCCATCAGTAGCCAGAAGTAGCCGTAAACCAGGTGACCGAAGGCGTCGAGGAAGTCGACGGCGCAGGCGTTAATCAAGGCTGGTTGGTTTAACTTGTTGGCGTTGATATATTCGCCGCTCGCCAGTAAGGCCTCGAAGCGCTGCCTAATAAGCGCTTTGTGTTCATCACTCACATTAGCCATGTCCGCCAACTGACTTTGACACTCGGCAACAAACTCGGTCAGAGTTCGCAGGTCGTCACCCGTGGTCTTTCTGCCCAGAAAATCGATGGCTTGAATGCCGTTTGTTCCCTCATAGATCTGCGCGATACGCGTATCACGAACCAACTGCTCGATACCTGTCTCACGAATATAGCCATGACCACCAAACACCTGCTGCGCCATGACGGCAGCGTCCAGGCCTCGGTCGCTCAAGAACGCCTTAGCGACTGGCGTAAGCAGGCCAACATAACGTGCGGCCTTCTGTTGTACTTCACCCTCGGCATATTTGGCCAGGTCCAGTTGCTGACCGGTAAACACAGAGAGTGCGCGGCCCGCCTCTGTGTAACAGCGTATCGTCATCAGCATACGGCGCACATCGCCGTGAACCAGGATAGGATCGCTCGCGTTGGCGCTACCGCCTGCCGCTTGGCCCTGCAGACGCTCTTTGGCGTAATCACTGGCCATCTGATAGGCCGCCTGCGAGGTGCCCAGGCCTTGGATGCCAATCGCCAGGCGCTCATAGTTCATCATGGTGAACATACACACCAGGCCGCGGTTGGCCTTTCCGATAAGGTAGCCCTCGGCGTCATCGAAATTCATCACACAGGTAGCCGAGCCCTTAAGGCCCATCTTGTGCTCGATCGAACCTACGGTGACACCATTGCTGTCGCCTAGCTCGCCGTTGTCATCGACTTTTATCTTAGGCACCAGAAATAGCGAGATACCGTTAGTGTCAGGCAGTTTTGCCAGAACCAGGTGAATCACGTTCTCGGTGAGATCATGATCGCCACCTGTGATAAAAATCTTACTGCCGGAGATCAGATAGCTGCCATCTTCTTGAGGTATGGCCTTAGTGCGAATATTACGAAGATCCGAGCCTGCCTGTGGCTCTGTCATATCCATGGCGCCGGCCCACTGCCCCGAGTACAGGTTTGGTAGGTACTTCTCCTTGAGCGCATCGCTGCCGTGGGCATTGATACAGAGCGCGGCACCTGCGGTGAGCGAGCCATAGAGGGTGAAGGCGTTACAGGCGCTGTAGGCCATCTCATCTACCAGGACGCCCAGCATCTTAGGCATCCCCATACCGCCAAACTCAGGATCGCCGCACAGGCCAACCCAACCGCCTTCGGCATATTGGTCGTAGACCTCACGATAACCGTCGGGTGTGATCACCTTAGCATCTTCAAAGCTTACGCCTTGCTCGTCGCCGGGGCGATTAATAGGATGGATAAGATCCCGCGAGATCTTATCGGCCTCATCGAGGATGGCCACGGCCGTGTCCATATCGACGGTCTCAGCCAATGCCGCTAGTTCACCCCAAGTTTGCGGAGCATCGAACACGCGCTCCAACAGAAATTTCATGTCGGCTAATGGCGCCTGGTATGGATTCATCTCGTCTCTCTCAAACGTAAGATTAAAACAGTTGTTTTAATCTATCTTAGTTGTCACTGAGAATAAAGCCCTTTAGTCAAATATTGTCCGATCGCTCAAATAAAAAAGCCCCGCTTAGAGTGCGAGGCTTACTGAATGTTTGTGCGTTACCACATGAGGTCATCTGGGATAACATAATCGGCGTAGGGATCGTCTTCTTCGACCACTTGGGTGGCGTCTTCGGCCTGCCATAGGTAACCACACCAGTCCGGCACCAAAAGATTAACCCGTTCGGCCAACTTATGAGGCACCAGGTAACTTACCTCTTCGTGACGAACGACACCGAGTTGGCCGTTGAGCAGCTGACTCTGGAGTTTTTCGGTCACATACACGCTAAAGATCTTAGTGCCTAAGGTGTAGTTAAACTTAACTTCGGCATCCTTTGGCGGCTCGATGGCGCAGCGCTTAAATTCGGTGATCAGGCCACGTACCTGACCCTTCTCCATCGCCTCGGCAAAGCGTTGTTCGTTAAGCGCCTTGTCTTTATCGATCTGCGCCTGTTTCTTTGCCGCGATCTCTTGTTTCAACGCTGCCGAACCATCGTCGACCTTGGCTTTACGATCGCGACGCTTCTGGGTTTTGGCATCGCGAACCTTCTGTTTGCTGACTAGGCCAGCCTTGAGCAACTGCTCTTGAAATGGGTTTGCCATCTATCTTCTCACTTACTGGGTTGCGCGCCTGGCGCTACCTACTTATCTTTTGATTGTCGGGCCAACTTGCCCAATTCGTTCATAGCCATACTTGCACCACCAAGCGACCAGCCACCGTCTACCGGCAAAATTGTACCAGTAATATAGCTTGCCATCGGCGAAGCGATGAACATCGCGGCATTGGCAATGTCATCGCTGATACCGTTTCGCTTAAGCGGCACGCTTTGGGCCACGGCCGCTTGTAGTGCTTCACTCGGTGCTAGGCGGTTAAATCCTTCTGTGCCGCTGATGGGACCGGGCACGATAGAGTTTACCCTTATTCCCTCAGCTCCCCATTCCAGTGCCAGACTCTTGGTCAACATGTCGACCCCGGCCTTCGCGGCGCTCACATGGGACTGCATCGGCATGGCGATATAGGCCTGTGGCGCAGAGATCTGTACGATGGCACCGCCTGGGCGACGCATCAAGGGATAGGCCTGTTTAAGCACCTGAAAGCTGCCTAGCAAATCGATATCCATCACCGACTTAAAGCCGTTTTCGGAAAGATCCGCCGCCGCTGCGGGGAAGTTTCCAGCCGCGCCACTGACCAGCACGTCCAGTTGGCCATAGGCATCCGCGACCTGCCTGAACCCAGCCTTTAGGGCATCGAGATCTCGTACGTCGAAAGCCACGCCAAGCATATTTCCTTTCGCGTTAAGCGCGCGCAGCGCCTCCACGGCGGCATCAACCTTCTCCTGACGACGACTGGCAACCGCTACATTAGCTCCCGCCTTGGCAAAGGCTTTGGCGATACCGAGGTTAATGCCACTGGTACCGCCCACCACAAAGACGTTTTTCCCTTGATAATCGAACATCTTCTTTCCCTGTCTGATAAAACCTTAACGATTAAATTAGGAGGCTCAGGGGATCAGGTCAAGCTAATTAAGCGACGCGTGGATCTCGGTTAGCGCAGCCAGTGGATTAGCCGCCTTGGTGATAGGACGACCTATGACCAGGTAATCTGACCCTGCAGCCAGTGCCTGGGTCGGCGTCATCACACGGTGCTGATCGCCTTTGTCGCTGCCCGCCGGACGAATGCCTGGGGTCACCAGCTTAAAGTCGGCGCCAAATTCGGCCTTTAACATGCTGGCTTCCTGGGCCGAACAGACGATACCGTTCAGTCCAGCCTGTTTTGTGAGGTTCGCCAGACGCTTAACATGCTCTGCCGCAGGTACATTGATGCCAAGCAGCGCCAGCTCTTCATCACTCATAGAGGTCAGTACCGTCACGGCGATCAATAGCGGCGCCTTATCACCATAGGGAAGCAGCGCCTCGCGCGCGGCCTGCATCATGGCAAGACCACCGCTGGCATGCACATTGGTCATCCATACGCCAAGCTCGGCGGCTGCGGTGACGGCCTTGGCAACCGTATTGGGAATGTCATGGAATTTGAGATCCAGGAAGAGGTCGAAATCACGGCTATGGATCTCTTTAACCAACTCAGGGCCGAAGAGTGTGAACATCTCTTTGCCTATCTTAAGGCGACACATGTTGGGGTCGAGCTGATCGATGAGCTGCAAAGCTTCGGATTTATTATCGTAATCTAACGCCACTATAATAGGTTTGTTGCTCATGCTGTTCTCCTGTTGCTTTGCATTTTATTAGCTATTTACTCCCCGTCTAGTCCACGGATCCGCTTGATGGTGCCCCAGCTCTTACAAGAGGGACAATGCCAGTAGAGAGTGTGTGACGGGAAACCACACTCGGTGCAGCGGTAACTGGGACGGAATTTTATCTGTTGCTCGACCAGTTCGGCGAGCATATTCAAACTTTGTTTGGCCTGGCCATCTTCGGCATGTTGGATCTGCATCTTCATCAGATGCTGAAAGCTCTTCATGGTGGGATGACGATAGAGGCCATCGAGGATCAACTTCTCGGCATCCTGGCTTTCTCCCTGGGCAATCATCTGCTGGGCAAGCGTGATGGCAACGCTAGCACCGGCCCCCTGCTCTAATGCCTCGCGTAGCAGCTCGCGATAGGCACCAAGATCCTTAGTCGATTGGTAAACTTCTTTTGCTATGGCGAGCGCCTCGGGGAAGAGT
Source organism: Shewanella sp. cp20 (assembly GCF_000832025.1). Lineage (NCBI taxonomy): Bacteria > Pseudomonadati > Pseudomonadota > Gammaproteobacteria > Alteromonadales > Shewanellaceae > Shewanella > Shewanella sp. cp20. The sequence goes on from NZ_JPII01000048.1 coordinate 85,684, forward strand.
TCGATATCGGCATCTTTCAACCGGCACAACATCTCTTTGGCTCGGCCAAATTCTTGCTGAGCGAGAAACAGCTTGGCGCTACTTAACATGGCGCGGCCACATTGCGCGTCCTGCTTGATTGCCTGAGCCAGGTGCTTGAGCTTTAGCTCGTTATCGCTTGCCTCATCGGCGAGCTCACAATAAAGATGGGCCTGCAGGTGCTTGAGCGATTGCTGACGCTTACGTTTGAGGCTCTTGATGATATCGATCGCCTTCTGCCAATCCTTGGTCACCTGATAGATGGCGATAAGCTGATCTTCGGCCTCTTCGCTGTGATCTTCCTGACGAACCAGATTGAGGAAGATCTCCTCGGCCCTGTCGTAGAAGCCGGCGGCTAGATAGTCTTTGCCGAGCTCCATCATGGCGATGTCGCGCTGCTCTGTGGTCAAGGTTGGGCGGGCGATAAGGTTTTGGTGAATGCGGATAGACCTGTCCACCTCGCCTCGCTTGCGAAATAACGAGCCTAGCGAGAGATGGGTATCTATGGTGTCATCGTCCACGTCGAGCATGGAGATGAAGAGATCGACAGCCTTGTCCGATTCGTTGGACAGAAGGAAATTAAGGCCGGTAAAGTAATCGCGGCTTAACTGCTTTCGCTTATTATTCTGTTTGTGCCTGATACTACGGCGCCCCATGTACCAGCCGTAACCGGCGGCGATGGGCAACAACAGAAACAGAATCTCTAACATATTAAGCGTTTACTTCCTTCGCTTGATGTTCGATTTGAGAAGATGGCGTGAGCGCCTCAACCGGTAACTTGGCCTCTAGCTGCTCGATTTTCTTATTGGCCTTACGCAGTTGCAGTCTCACCTTGGTAATGTGATAGATGGCAAACAGCCAGCTGACCAGGAAACCCGCCAAAAACACCACGCCGAGCACGACAGGTAGTCGATATTCGCCCTGAGCGACGAAATAACTGATGGTCACCAGCTGTTCGTTACGCGCACCAAACAATAAAGCCAAGACAAAAAACAGGGCGACAAGCACGGTCGCGATAAATGACTTCACGTTACTCTCCATAAACCCGTGGTGGTGGGTTGATTATCCAAGAAATTTAGCGAACTAGCTAGCCATACCTAGAATTTAGGCATAAAAAAACCTCCTTTCGGAGGCTTTTAAAACAATGTCATTTACGAGTTGATAGCATCAACGCGCTCACGCAGTTCTTTGCCAGGCTTAAAGTGCGGTACATACTTGCCTTCCAGCTCAACTGAAGTACCAGTCTTAGGATTGCGGCCTGTACGTGGTGCACGATAATGAAGGGAAAAACTACCAAAGCCACGGATCTCGATACGGTCACCGCCCTCCAATGTTGTTGCCATCTGCTCCAACATCTCTTTAATAGCGCTTTCTACTTCTTTTGCCGACAGCTGCGACTGCCTACTGGCAAGTTTTTCGATCAGTTCGGATTTAGTCATCCTGTACCCTCTATAATCAAGCCAAACACAGTCACCTAGCGGGAATGTTGCCATCCCCGAACTTCAGGCGAATTATTTGCGAGCCGCTTTGAACGCTTCAGCCATGGCATTGCTCATAGCAACGTCATCTTGCTTGTTCAAGTTAGCCATCGCTTCCTTCTCATCAGCTTCGTCTTTCGCACGGATAGACAGGCTGATAGTACGGTTCTTGCGATCAACACCCATGAACTTAGATTCAACAGTGTCACCTACTGAGTATACAGTAGATGCATCTTCGATGCGCTCACGAGAGATGTCAGAAACACGTAGGTAACCTTCTACAGTTTCAGCCAACTCGATAGTTACGCCTTTCGCGTCTACTGCAGTAACAGTACCAGTTACGATAGCACCTTTCTTCTTATCTGCAAGGTATGCATTGAAAGGATCGTCTTCAGTCTGCTTAACGCCTAGGCTGATACGCTCACGCTCTGGGTCAACTGACAGTACAACTGCGCTGATTTCGTCGCCTTTCTTGTAATCAGATACGGCTTCTTCGCCAGTACCGTTCCAAGAGATGTCAGACAGGTGAACCAGACCGTCGATACCGCCGTCTAGACCGATGAAGATACCGAAGTCAGTGATAGACTTGATCTTACCAGTAACCTTGTCACCTTTCGCATAACGCTCTGCGAAATCATCCCATGGGTTGGTCTTACATTGCTTCAGACCTAGAGAAATACGACGACGCTCTTCGTCGATGTCTAACACTAGAACTTCAACTTCATCACCTAGGTTAACAACCTTAGATGGGTGGATGTTCTTGTTAGTCCAATCCATTTCAGAAACGTGTACCAGACCTTCAACGCCTTCTTCGATTTCAACGAAGCAGCCGTAGTCAGTTAGGTTAGTTACGCGACCAGTCAACTTAGTGTTTTCTGGGTAGCGCTTGCTGATTTCTAACCATGGATCTTCGCCAAGTTGCTTAAGACCTAGTGAAACACGAGTGCGCTCACGATCGTACTTAAGTACTTTAACGTTGATTTCGTCACCAACGTTTACGATTTCAGATGGGTGCTTAACGCGCTTCCAAGCCATATCTGTGATATGTAGAAGACCGTCAACGCCACCTAGGTCAACGAATGCACCGTAGTCAGTCAGGTTCTTAACGATACCCTTAACGGCTTGACCTTCTTGTAGGTTCTCAAGTAGTGCATCACGCTCAGCGCTGCTTTCAGACTCGATAACTGCACGACGAGAAACAACAACGTTGTTACGCTTCTGGTCTAGCTTGATAACCTTGAATTCTAGTTCTTTGTTTTCTAGGTGAGCAGTGTCGCGAACTGGGCGAACGTCAACTAGAGAACCAGGTAGGAATGCACGGATACCGTTTAGTTCAACGGTGAAACCGCCTTTAACCTTACCATTGATGACACCGATTACAGTTTCAGCATCTTCGTAAGCTTTTTCTAGAACGATCCAAGCTTCGTGACGCTTAGCTTTCTCACGAGAAAGTTGAGTTTCACCGAAACCGTCTTCAACAGAGTCAAGGGCTACGTCAACTTCGTCGCCAACTGCGATTTCTAGAACGCCTTGAGCGTTTTTGAATTGGTCAGCTGGGATTGGGCTTTCAGACTTAAGGCCAGCGTCAACCAGTACCATACCGTTCTGGATTGATACTACAGTACCACGAACGATAGAACCTGGACGGAACTCAAGTTGTTGAAGGGATTGTTCAAATAGATCAGCAAAAGATTCAGTCATGTTAATTTACTTTAAGTAATAAACCACGGCCCATCCTAGACGTGGAGTCAGATTAATCATTTGTCGCATCCGTGTGACAAATCGTAAAGACCCTGCCCCCTAGAGGACAAGATCAGGTAATTTTTCCTTGATGTGTGAGAGCGCAAGCTCAACCACTTCATCAATGCCTATGCCAGTCGTATCGATCACCAGTGCATCCTCGGCAGGAACCAGAGGCGCAACCGGACGATTCATATCACGCTCATCGCGTTCTACGACCTCGGCCAAAAGACGGTCGATATTAACATCGAAGCCCTTGTCCTGCAACTGATTATAGCGCCTTTGGGCCCTTTCCTCAGCCGATGCGGTTAAATAAAGTTTAGCTGGAGTTGTGGGAAAAACGACTGTCCCCATATCGCGACCGTCTGCGATAAGACCTGGCGCCTCGGCAAAGGCGCGCTGACGACGAAGAAGCGCCTCACGAACGCGGGGAAAAGCGGCCACTTTAGAGGCGGCGTTTGAACACTCCTGGCTACGAATGGCGTGTGACACATCTTCGCCTTCTAACACCACTTTAATACCGTTGCCGTTAGCCGAAATAAATTGCACATCTAGGTGCGCCGCTAACAGGGCCAGTGATGCTTCGTTGTCCAGCTCGACGTTGTGGTGAATAGCCGCGAGGGCCAAGACACGATATATGGCACCGCTATCAAGCAGCTTCCATCCTAAACGCGAAGCAAGTATCTGACTAATAGTGCCTTTACCTGCACCGCTTGGGCCGTCAATAGTGACGATGGGAGCCCGTTGTGACATATGATTCTCCAAATTAAATCTATCTTCCCTAAAGATCCTGAATGTCGTCCTCGAAAAACTGCGCGCGCATTATAAACTAAAAGCTTGCATAAAGCGGCAAAAAGTTACGAATTAACACAAATGGATCATTTAAGAGCGCGGGTCATATGAGCTGACCCGCGGTGGAGGACTTAGGTGAAAGACATAGCCTACTGGGCCAGCGCCGCGAATTGGGCAAAATAGTCAGGGAAGGTCTTGGAGGTACAATCTGGGTCGTTGATGGTAATGCCACAATCGGCAAAGGCCATCAGCGAGAAACACATGGCCATACGATGATCGTTATAGGTATCGATATCGGCAGTGTTTAGCTGAGCCGGTGGGGTGACGCGAATAAAGTCGTGGCCCTCTTCGACCTCGGCGCCCACTTTACGCAGTTCGGTCGCCATGGCAGCGAGACGGTCTGTCTCTTTGATACGCCAGTTATAGATATTGGTCAGGGTGGTGGTACCGCTGGCAAACAGCGCCGTCGTGGCAATCGTCATGGCGGCATCCGGGATATGGTTCATATCGAGATCGACCCCCTGCAGCGGCGCGCTTCTGGCAATAATGAAATCATCGCCCCACTCTATCTCGGCGCCCATGGCCTCGAGCACGTCGGCAAACTTCACATCGCCCTGAATGCTTTTTAGTCCAACGCCGGTGACCTTAACCTCACCGCCCTGAATGGCGCCCGCGGCCAGGAAGTAAGACGCCGAGGAGGCATCGCCCTCGACCAGTACAGTACCGGGCGAGACATATTTTTGACCCGCGGGAATTTCGAAGCGCTGATAGTCATGGTTAATGACGGTGACGCCAAATTGTGCCATCAAGGCGATGGTGATATCGATATAGGGTTTTGAGACCAGCTCTCCCTTGATCTTGATATTCACCTGCTCTTTAGCCAGTGGCGTGACCATCAGCAGTGCGGTAAGAAACTGACTCGACAGATCACCGGCAATCTCTACATCGCCGCCATTGAGTCCGGTGGCATTTATGGTTAACGGCGGAAAGCCTGGCTGCTTCAAGTAGCTGATGTCGGCGCCGAGGGCGCTAAGGGCGTCGACCAGATCGCCGATGGGACGCTCCTCCATGCGAGGCTCACCGGTTAGGGTAAATTCACCGCGTCCAAGTGTGAGCGCCGCGCATAAGGGACGCATCGCCGTACCAGCGTTACCGAGGAACAGCGTCTGAGCCGAGTCACTATTAATGGCGCCGCCCAGACCTTCGAGTTCGCAAACCCGGTTATTGTCTGACAGCTGGTAATTCACCCCAAGTTGTTTCAAGGCCGTTAGCATGTGACGAATGTCGTCGGAATCGAGCAGATTGGTGAGCCGGGTTTTCCCTTCAGCTAAGGTCGCCAACAACAGGGCGCGATTAGAAATACTCTTGGAACCGGGAATATTGACGGTGCCATGAACCTTAGATATAGGATCGAGTCGTAGTTGTTTCATTAATCACTTCTTAATTGGTTGCAGCCAAGGCTGGCCGCGGATTATTGATACTGTTAGATACTTAACACTTGCCATCACGACAAAATGGCCATCTGCTCAATTGACCTGAGCCTCGTGGTTATAAAATTACTGATTGAGCCGCAGTATTCAACCCTTTTTTACGATTTATAGCCGTTAATGAGTAATTTTCTTTCTTAGTATGCTATCGGCCCACAAATAAACGGCAAAAACAGACAAGCCATCCGCCACTGGCATGAAAATTTGCCAAGTTCAAGTTTCGATAAAATCGCGTCTTGTGCTGTAAATCCCGCGCAAAATTAGTTTATCCTAAGGCTACGCACAGCGAAGGCCATTAAGGGCCTATAACAAGACAATAAGGTAGTTGGAGCCATGTTCGAGAATCTTTCCCCTATGCCCGCCGATCCTATCCTAGGGCTGATGACAAAATTCCGTGAAGATCCCCATGCAAACAAAGTAGATCTAGGCGTTGGTGTATATAAGGACGAAGCGGGAAACACCCCGATCTTAGCCTGCGTCAAACGCGCCGAGCAGCACCGTATCGATACCGAGGCAACAAAAGTTTACATAGGTCCAACGGGCTCCCCCGCCTTTAATCAGCTGATGGGCGAATTGGCTTTTGGCCAAGACAACCCGGCGCTGCTAGCCGATCGCATTCGCACCGTATCTACCCCAGGTGGCACAGGCTCCCTGCGTGTCGCGGCGGACTTCATCAAACGCATCAATCCAAACAGCGTTATCTGGGTGAGCGATCCAACCTGGGCAAATCATACAGGCTTGTTTGAGGCGGCCGGTATTCAGGTCAAGACCTACCCCTACTATGATCATGAAAACAAGACGCTGAAATTCGAGGAGATGCTGGCCACCCTTGGCCAGATTGGCGCAGACGATGTGGTCTTGTTCCATGCCTGTTGTCACAACCCAAGTGGCATGGACCTCACTAACGAGCAGTGGGATCAGGTGATCGCACTGACTAAGCAACAAGGTTTCACACCGCTCATCGACATGGCCTACCAGGGCTTTGGTGACGGTGTCGATGAAGATGCCTATGGCGTGCGCCAGATGGCCGAGCACGTCAATAATATGATCCTGTGTAGCTCATGCTCGAAGAACTTCGGCCTGTATCGCGAACGTATCGGCGCCTGTTCTATCGTCGCCAAAGATAGCCAAAAGGCCAATGTAGCTTATTCTGTACTGCTCTACGTGGTGCGCTGCATCTACTCTATGCCGCCAGCCCATGGCGCGGCGATTGTAGAAACCATTTTAGGTTCAGATGAACTCAAGCAGCAGTGGCTAGATGAGCTAAAAGTGATGCGTGACCGCATCAATGGCAACCGTGCCATGCTGGTGAACAAGCTGATCGAAAAAGGTGTAACCCGTGACTTTAGCTTTATTGCCAAGCAGAAAGGTATGTTCTCCTTCCTCGGCATTACCCCAGAACAAGTTGCGCAGCTCCAGGCGGACCACTGTATCTATATGGTAGATTCGAGCCGTATCAGCATCGCCGGCATAGGTAATGGCAATGTCGATTACCTCGCCGAGTCTATCGCCAAGGTGTTGTAATACTCAGCCGATATCAGACATCTGATATCTAGTAAAAGGGGACCATACGGTCCCCTTTTTGTTTAGCTCAAGCGCCCTTTGAGTTATACCAATCAAAGTAAACATGTGATCAGAAGTAGCACAGGAAAAACGCTTGAGAACAAAGCAGGATTTTTAGATAAGTAGTTATTCTACAATTAAAAATACTAATACAGTTATCGAGCGTATTAACAAGCTAGAATGATCAATTGTTTATTACGATTGGTATTAGCCAGCGTGTTTATCGGCAAAGGCTTTCATGAAACTAACCAGCGCCTCGACGCCAGCCAAAGGCATGGCGTTATAGATGCTGGCGCGCATGCCGCCGACACTGCGATGGCCCTTCAATGCGACCAGGCCAGCGGCCTTGGCCTCGGCTAAAAACGCCTCGTTAAGAGACTCATCTTTTAGATAGAAGGTCACGTTCATATTCGATCGGTTTGCGCTCGCCACACGGTTCTCATAGAAGTCACAGCTGTCGATAAAGCCATATAGGGTCTCGGCCTTACGCTCATTAATCTTGGCGACTTCAGCCACGCCACCTTGCGCCTTAAGCCACTTAAACACTTCGGCGGCCAGATACCAGGCGAAGGTTGGCGGCGTGTTGAACATGGAGTCATGTTTTACTGCCAGACGATAATCCATGATGGACGCCTGAGTCAGCTGCGGATATTGCAGTAAATCATCGCGAACGATAACTATGCTCAAACCCGATGGGCCTATGTTTTTCTGGGCGCCGGCATAGATCAGGCCGTAACGCCTGACATCTATCTCACGAGACATAATGTTAGAAGACATATCGGCAACAATTGGCCAAGGAGAATCTATCTCATCAAAAATTTCGATACCATCTACCGTCTCATTTGGGCAGTAGTGCAGATAACGATAATCTTGCTTGATCTCGCTCAGCTCAGGTAACACAACCCGGCTAATACCATCGGTTTTGTCTACGATATTCAGGGTATCGATCTGCGCATCACCGGCGAGTTTCTTGGCTTCTTCAACTGCCGATGAAGACCAGCTACCATCGACCAGATAGAGCGCCTTTCCGTTATTACCAAGTAAATTATTCACAACAGCGGCAAATTGGCCACGACCACCGCCATGCATAAAGAGTACATGGTAGTTGCTGGGAATATTCATCAGCTCTCTGATGTCGGCATCGGCCTGCTGAGTCAGCGCGATAAACTCTTTACTACGATGGCTGATCTCCATCACGGAGACTCCCTGCCCGTTCCAATCCAATAACTCCTCTTGTGCCTTTTGCATTACGGGCTGAGGTAACATGGCCGGCCCTGCACAGAAATTATATGTCGCGCTCACTGCTTTCTCCTTTGCTCTTCTTTCAACTGTGTTGCTTCAGAATGTATGCCACTGGCTTATTGTTAATTGCGGATTTGACTTGCTCAAACAAAACGAGCGTCCATAAGGACGCCCGTTTATTGTGTTAAACGCTATTCGTTTGGCTCAGCGTTTGGTTCAGCCTCTGGCGCGTCGCCATCGGCTAGGTTGTTATCGGCTAAGTTGTCATCAAGGTTATCCGTGATGATAGGATTGCCCTCTTCGTCGAGTTCCTGATCATCCTGGATCTCGTCGATACGTTGCAGTCCCACAACCGTCTCGTCACTTGCCGTACGGATAATGGTCACACCTTGAGTGTTACGACCAATTGTCGATACGCCAGATGCAGGTGTACGTACTAGGGTGCCCTTATCGCTGATCAACATGATCTCGTCGTTTTCAAGCACTTGTACCGCACCTACGACGGCGCCGTTACGCTCGCTGACCTTGATTGAGACTACACCCTTGGTCGCGCGGCTCTTAGCTGGGTATTCATCCAGATCCGTACGCTTACCATAACCGTTCTCGGTGACGGTTAGGATGGCGCCATCATTCTTAGGCACGATGAGCGACACCACGCTCTGGCCATCTTCAAGCTTGATACCACGAACACCTGTCGCGGTGCGGCCCATGCCACGAACCTGATCTTCGCTAAAGCGAACGACCTTACCTTCGTTAGAGAACAGCATTACCTCGTTATCACCGTTAGTGATATCGACGCCGATCAGCTGATCGCCATCTTTAAGGTTCACGGCGATAATACCGTTGGCTCGTGGACGAGAGTATTGATCCAGTGAGGTCTTCTTCACAGTGCCGTGAGAGGTCGCCATGATCACATACTTGTCGGCATCGTATTCACGTACCGGCAAGATAGCGGTAATGCGCTCGCCTTCGGCTAATGGCAACAGGTTGATAATTGGACGACCACGGGCCTGACGGCTTGCCAGCGGTAGCTGGTACACCTTGAGCCAGTACATCTTACCGAAATCGGAGAAGCACAGGATGGTGTCGTGGGTGTTGGCAACCAGCAGTTTCTCGACGAAATCTTCATCTTTCACCTTAGTCGCCGCCTTACCCTTACCACCACGGCGCTGGGCCTGATAGTCGCTTAGCGGTTGATACTTGGCATAACCCAGATGCGACAGAGTCACAACCACATCTTCTTCGTTGATCAGATCTTCGAGGCTGATATCCACAGCAGAAGCATTAAGCTCAGTGCGGCGCTCATCACCGAAGTTTTCCAGCACTTCCTGGAGTTCTTCTTTGATCACTTCCATCAGACGCTCTGGACTGCGCAGGATGTAAAGCAGGGCTGCGATCAGTTCCAGCAGCTCTTCATATTCACTTAAGATCTTCTCATGTTCCAGACCGGTCAGCTTGTGCAGACGCAGATCCAGAATCGCCTGAGCCTGTTGCTCGGTCAGGAAGTAGAGGCCATCACGAATACCAAACTCGGGTGCCAGCCACTCAGGACGCGCAGCATCATCACCGGCCTTCTCCAGCATGCCTTGTACATTGCCAAGGGCCCAGCCTTGCGCAACCAGCTTGCTTTTCGCTTCGGCTGGCGTTGGTGATGCTTTAATCAGCTCGATGATAGGGTCGATATTGGCCAGCGCTATCGCCAATGCTTCGAGGATATGCGCACGCTCGCGTGCCTTACGCAGTTCGAATACGGTACGGCGAGTCACCACTTCACGACGGTGAAGGATGAAGCACTCGAGCATCTCTTTAAGGTTAAACAACTTAGGCTGACCATTGGTCAAGGCCACCATGTTGATACCGAAAGAGGTCTGTAGCTGTGTCTGAGCGTATAGGTTGTTGAGAATCACCTCACCCACTTCGCCACGCTTCACCTCGATAACGATACGCATACCGTCTTTATCAGACTCGTCGCGCAGGCCACTGATGCCTTCGATCTTCTTATCTTTTACCAGTTCGGCGATCTTCTCGATCAGACGCGCCTTGTTCACCTGATAAGGGATCTCGGTAACGATAATGCGTTCACGACCGTTGTCTTCTGTCTCAACGGTAGCGCGGGCACGCATGACCGCCTTACCACGACCCGTCTTATAGGCATCTTCGATACCCTTACGGCCGTTGACGATCGCTGCCGTTGGGAAGTCCGGACCTGGAATATGCTCCATCAACTGCTCGATAGAGAGACTTGGCTCATCGATCAGCGCAAGACAGCCGGAGATCACTTCTGACAGGTTATGAGGTGGAATGTTGGTCGCCATACCCACGGCGATACCCGACGAACCGTTGACCAGCAAAGCAGGAATACGGGTCGGCAGCACTGCCGGGATCTGCTCGGTACCGTCGTAGTTAGGGACGTAATCGACGGTTTCTTTCTCTAGGTCGGCCAGCAGTTGGTGCGCCAGCTTGTCCATACGAATTTCGGTATAACGCATGGCCGCCGCGGCGTCACCATCGACCGAACCGAAGTTACCCTGACCATCGACCAAGGTGTAGCGCATAGAAAACGGCTGCGCCATACGAACGATAGTGTCGTAAACGGCCGAGTCACCGTGCGGGTGATATTTACCGATCACATCACCGACGACACGCGCCGACTTTTTATAAGGTTTGTTCCAATCGTTCTTCAACTCGTTCATCGCGAATAATACGCGGCGATGAACCGGCTTTAGACCGTCACGCACATCGGGTAACGCACGGCCAACGATCACGCTCATGGCGTAATCCAAATATGAATTCTTTAATTCGTCTTCAATATTAATTGGTGTTATAGATGAAGCCAGATCAGTCATAAACTGCTCGATCCCTTGAAATTTAGCCAACAAAATACTGCTTAAAAACCAGGCAATATTTTATCAAGCCTGAAAACGTGATTTGGCATTCTAACACAGATATTTAAAGGCGCTAGACCCTATTGAAATTTCACCTCAAATATCTGTTTACGGCGTAAAACCTAAGTTGGTTTTAGGTAGAATGAACGCTTTAACAGCAATCTGATGACTAAGCAGACATTTTCGCTGGCTTCTCCTTTGTTTATCTAAGGCGATGGGTATAATAGCAACATCATTTATCCCCTTGTGAGGACTGTCCGTGTCTAACCTTTCTGCGACTAACAATGCCAATGTCGATCCGCAAGAAATTGCCAAGTTTGAGAAGATGGCTGCCACTTGGTGGGATCCCGAAGGGGAATTTAAACCTATTCATAAGCTCAATCCCCTAAGACTCAACTATATCGATCAAGCCGTCGGTGGCCTGTTTGGTAAGCGTGTGCTGGATGTCGGATGCGGCGGCGGTATCCTCTCAGAGAGCATGGCGCGTCTGGGAGCTAAGGTAGATGGATTGGATATGGGCGCCGAGCCCCTCGATGTCGCTAAACTTCACGCCTTAGAGATGGGCGTTGAGATTAACTACATCCAAGACACGGCTGAGCACCACAGAGATAACCATAAGGGTCAGTATGATGTAGTCACCTGCATGGAGATGCTCGAACACGTGCCCGACCCTGCCTCTGTGATCAAGGCCTGTAGCGACATGGTCAAGCCTGGCGGCTATGTGTTTTTTTCGACCATCAACCGCAACCTGAGGGCCTATGTTGAGACAGTGCTTGGCGCCGAGTATCTACTTAAGATGTTGCCTGTGGGCACCCACGACCATAAGAAGTACATCAAGCCATCTGAACTCATTGGCATGGCCGATGCGGTGGAGCTAGAGTGCGTCGACGCCACTGGCATCACCTATAACCCGCTGACCGATATCTTCCGCTACACCAAGTCATTAGACGTCAACTATATGATCGCCACGGTTAAACAGGATGACTAAAGGGTTGGCGACAGATTCGATGTCTATCGATGCAATGCCTATCGATGCAGTGGCTATAGATACAGTGCAGATAAAAGGTGTGCTGTTCGACCTCGATGGCACCTTAGTCGACACGGCGCCAGATCTCGTGCTGGCGCTAAACCTTGCGCTAAACGACTTCGGACTGCCCAGTCAACTGCTGGAAGATATTCGCTTTGCGGCGTCTCATGGCAGCCTGGCCTTGGTCGAAGCCGCTCAGCCCCATCTTAATGATGAAGAGAAAGCGGCCATCCAGCAGGCGCTACTTACTCATTATCACAGGGTCAATGGCCAGGCGGCCAAGCTGTTTGATGGTATGCAGCCCCTGCTGCAACACCTTAGCGACCAGCGTATCCCCTATGGGGTCGTCACCAATAAGGCGGGCGCTTTGCTAGGCCCCTGCTGCACAGGCTTGAATTAGCCAGTAAGATGCCAGCCATCATCAGCGGCGATTCCACCACCCAGAGTAAACCCCATCCCGCGCCGATGCGGCTGGCCGCATCGCAACTGGGTGTGAGCTGTGCGCATATTCTCTATCTTGGCGATGCCAAACGAGACCTCGAGGCGGCCCGCAATAGTGACATGCTCGGCGGCATCGCGCATTGGGGTTATATTGGAAACAATGACCACGCACACCTATGGCCGCACGACTTTGGCTTCGAGGCGCCATCTAAGGTACTTGAGCTGCTAAAACAGGGGTAAGTGTCTGTTAAGGGAGATGAATCACATGCTCTCGTGTGCGGGCGTGTGACGCATCAGTAAAAAGTAGTCCTGACTGGGAGCGCGATCCTTTTTTAGCACAAAAAGATCCATAGGATCTGGCCAATATTTTAGCTTTCGTGTTAGGCGTGATCGGTCGTCTAAATCTTGACCCGGCATTGCTATCGTAATTGAAAACAAGGGTTAAAGGTAAGCCATTACTAACCCTTTGGTTTACCCCCAAGATATCCACAACTTGTCCCCTAAAAACCCGCTTGCAATATCCCACCAACCTCACTATCTTGTATCCTATAAAAGAAAAAACACCATATCTTGTGTATGGGCGGCGGTCGAAGCCACTAGAACTGCAGTAGTGCTCAGGTACTTTTTTAACATCTTCGATTGTTTTTACATGGAAACGTAGGGTGGAGCTTTTCACCCCTAGCGATATTTAATTCAAGGCTTATCTTCAATGAACAGCAATATGCAAGTCACGAAGCGCAGTGGCGAACGTGAAACTATCGATCTCGATAAGATCCACCGAGTGATCACTTGGGCGGCCAAAGGACTGAATAATGTCTCAGTATCGGAAGTCGAATTACGTTCACACCTTCAGTTTTATGATGGAATTCCAACTGAAGCGATCCACGAAACCATTATTAAGGCCGCTGCCGACCTTATCTCGCCAGAATCACCAGACTACCAGTTCCTCTCTGCACGTCTGGCCATTTTCCACCTGCGCAAGAAAGCCTTCGGCCAATTTGAGCCGCCTTCGCTATACGAGCATGTGGTGAAGCTGGTTGAGCTAGGCAAATATGACACGCATATTCTTAACGACTATAGCCGCGAGGAGTTAGACACACTCGACAGCTATATCGACCACTGGCGCGACATGAACTTCTCTTATGCCGCGGTCAAGCAGCTGGAAGGTAAGTACCTGGTTCAAAACCGTGTCACCCACGAAGTGTACGAGAGCGCGCAGTTCCTCTATATTCTGGTGGCGGCCTGTCTGTTTGCCAACTACCCGAAAGAGACGCGTCTTCAGTACGTTAAAGATTTCTATGACGCGACCTCGACCTTTAAGATCTCGCTACCGACACCTATCATGTCAGGTGTGCGTACGCCGACACGTCAGTTCAGCTCCTGCGTACTGATCGAGTGTGGCGACAGCCTGGACTCTATCAATGCGACCGCCTCTTCTATCGTGAAATATGTGTCGCAACGTGCTGGCATCGGGGTCAACGCTGGCCGTATCCGCGCGCTGGGCAGCCCAATCCGCGGTGGTGAGGCGTTCCACACAGGTTGTCTGCCTTTCTATAAGTATTTCCAGACGGCGGTTAAGTCTTGTTCACAAGGCGGCGTTCGCGGCGGCGCAGCAACCCTGTTCTACCCGATGTGGCACCTTGAGGTTGAGTCTCTGCTGGTGCTGAAGAACAACCGCGGCGTAGAAGATAACCGTATTCGTCACCTGGACTACGGCGTGCAGCTCAACAAGCTGATGTACCAGCGTCTTATTCAGGGCGGCATGATCACCCTGTTTAGCCCATCAGACGTACCAGGTCTATATGACGCCTTCTTCGAAGATCAGGCCGAGTTCGAGCGTCTGTATGTGAAATATGAACAAGATGAGAGCATTCGTAAGAAGCAGATCAAGGCGGTAGAACTCTTCTCCTTGATGATGCAAGAGCGTGCCTCAACGGGTCGTATCTATATCCAGAACGTGGATCACTGTAATACTCACAGTCCGTTCGATGCTAAGGTTGCGCCGGTGCGTCAATCTAACCTGTGTCTTGAAATCGCATTGCCGACCAAGCCGCTAAACAACATCGACGATCCCGATGGTGAGATTGCCCTGTGTACCCTATCTGCATTGAACCTGGGTGCCATCAAGAAGTTGGACGAGCTCGAAAGCCTGGCAGATCTTGCCGTGCGTGCACTCGATAGCCTACTCGACTATCAAGACTACCCGATCGTTTCGGCGCACAAAGGCTCGATGAATCGTCGTACGCTCGGTATTGGTGTGATCAACTTTGCCAACTATCTGGCTAAAGAAGGCGTACGTTACTCAGACGGCAGCGCCAACGGCATCACACACAAGACCTTCGAAGCGATCCAGTTCTATCTGCTGAAGGCCTCGATGAAGTTGGCAAAAGAGCAAGGCGCCTGCCCTGCCTTCCACGAGACCAACTACGCCAAGGGTATTCTGCCTATCGATACCTACAAGCGCGATCTCGATAAGATCTGTGACGAGCCACTGCACCTGGATTGGGAAACGCTACGTGAGGAGATCAAGACCCACGGCCTGCGTAACTCGACCCTGTCGGCCCTGATGCCATCTGAGACCTCATCGCAGATCTCAAACGCGACTAACGGTATCGAGCCTCCACGCGGTCTTATCAGCGTTAAAGCCAGCAAGGACGGTCAGCTCAAGCAAGTGGTACCGGACTTCGAGAAGTACCAGTACAGCTACGAGCTACTTTGGAACATGCCAGGCAACGAAGGTTACCTGCAGCTGGTAGGCTTGATGCAGAAGTTTGTTGACCAATCTATCTCGGCCAACACCAACTATGACCCAAGCCGCTTCCCAGGCGCCAAGGTGCCTATGCAGGTGCTGCTGAAAGACCTACTAACGGCATACAAATATGGTGTGAAGACACTTTACTATCACAACACACGTGACGGTGCGTCAGATAAATATGACGATATCACCTCCATTGAGAAAGAAGACGATAGCTGTGCAGGCGGCGCCTGTAAGATCTAACTCTACGTGTTTTAACCTTTTATCAGGGGGCCTAGCCCCCTTTATCGGAAGATAGAAAAATGGCCTATTCAACATTTTGTCAAACACCTAACAATGCCCTGCTGGAACCCATGTTTCTCGGTCAATCGGTTAACGTTGCCCGTTACGATCTGCAAAAATATGAAGTGTTCGAAAAGCTGATCGAGAAGCAACTCTCTTTCTTCTGGCGTCCAGAAGAGGTGGATGTCAGCAAAGATAAGATTGATTATGCGGCGCTGCCGGATCATGAGAAGCATATCTTTATCTCTAACCTCAAGTATCAGACCCTACTGGATTCTATTCAGGGACGCTCGCCAAACGTCGCCTTCCTGCCATTAGTGTCGCTGCCAGAACTGGAGACCTGGATCGAGACCTGGTCTTTCTCCGAGACGATTCACTCTCGCTCATACACCCACATCATTCGTAACATCGTGAACGATCCTTCGGTAGTATTCGACGACATCGTCCAGAACGAAGAGATCCTCAAGCGTGCCAGCGATATTGCCGATTACTACGATAACCTGATCGAACTCAGCCAGATCTATCATCTGATGGGCGAAGGCACTCACGAGATCAACGGCAAGACCCTAGTGGTCACCACCCGAGAGATCAAGAAAGCCCTCTACCTGTGCATGATGTCGGTTAACGTACTTGAGGCGATCCGCTTCTACGTCAGCTTCGCCTGCTCATTCGCCTTCGCCGAGCGTAAGGTGATGGAAGGTAACGCCAAGATCATCCGCCTCATCGCCCGTGATGAAGCCCTACACCTTAACAGCACTCAGCATATCCTTAAGCTGATGCAAGGCGGCAAGGACGATCCTGAGATGGCCGAGATCGCCAAAGAGTGCGAACAGCAGGCGATCGATATCTTCGTTAAGGCAGCCGAGCAAGAGAAAGAGTGGGCCAAGTACCTGTTTAAGGATGGCTCTATGATCGGCCTGAACGAACAGATCCTCTGCCAATACGTCGAGTACATCACCAACGAGCGTATGAAGTCGGTCAACCTGGCAAGCCCATATGCCGATCAGAGCAACCCTCTGCCGTGGATGAAGAACTGGTTGGAGAGTGATTCGGTACAGGTCGCGCCACAGGAAGTCGAGGTATCCTCTTACCTAGTGGGTCAGATCGACGCCTCTGTCGACGAAAGTGAGTTTGCCGACTTTGATCTATAAGAAAGAGGCCTTTAACAAGGCGATCTTTAAGAAGGCTCCTATCGTGAGCCTTCAAGGGCAACCTGTCCTACTCTATACCAGCAACCACCAGAGCCTGTTGGCGGCGCTCGAGCAGAAGAAAGTTCGTATCTTCTCTGAGTGTCGCAACGGCTTTTGTGGTGCCTGTAAGACCAAGGTCAATCGCGGCAGTGTCGTCTACCATACCGAGCCGCTGGTCGAGCTGGAAGAGGATGAGTGCCTGCCCTGCTGCTGTCATCCCGATGGCGATCTGGATCTGGCGCTCTCGGCCCAGGGGGCAGAGGTCGTTACCGCACAAGTCTCTATCGAGTTGGCCTGCACCGCCGACTGACTCGCAGATACTCACTTAGCTCCCCGCTAAGGCATAGCCTTAAAAAACCTTATACAGAGCCTAAGCCAAAGCCTTAAACAAAAACTTAGCCAAAGCCAACCTAGACAAACCATCAGAAAAGCATCAGACAAACCGAGAATAATGCTTTGGCAGTCTTCAGCTATCTTACTGCGCTGTAAGTTAGATCGCTTTTTTCGCTAGCTTATCGTGCAGCCGATTAACCTCCATCAGGGCGGCGCTGCCATACCAGGGATGCAGCTCCATCACCAGGCGACCGGCCTTAATGGCGGGATCGGATTCGGTTAAGGCCTTAGCCTCCTCGACGCTGGTGACGTTGAAGATATAGATCCCCCTAAGCGCCCCCTCTTCCAGGAAAGGGCCTGCGAGCACCAGTTTGCCAGCCTCGGCCAATCGAGTGATATTATCCAAGTGTGCCCGCTGCAGCCGCTCTGCCTCTTCTTCGGATTGGTCGCGATTAGGGCCGCTCATGAGCATGGCCATCACGTAACGCTTCATGCCATATTCATCGGCACCGACCTTGGCGGCCAGCTCAGCGTCATAGGTCTCGGCCCTTAAGGGCCCGGCAAGCATCAGGGCCGTTACCAAGCACAACAGGCTGAGCAGTAATCCATCAGCTCTCGTCTTACTGGTAGTTTTGGTCTTAGCTTTAATATTGGTATTGGCCATGATGGTGGCTTTCGTTGTTTTCATTATTTCATCCCCATATCTAAGGGTTAACTTAGCTGTTTTTACTGAGCTTTCACCGTGTTCCCACCGCACTCTCACCCTATTCTCACGGCACTCTCACTCAGCTCACATAAAGCATTCACTTAAGGTATGCCAAGGGTATAAAAAAAGCTAACCCATAAGGTTAGCTTTTACTTAATAAAACGTCGAATTAGCAAAGAACGCGATGAATTCAGCTACCGCTCTTTGTACTCGATGCTAGTTTAAGCCAGCCAGTTTAGATGCTTGCGGCCAGCTCGGCGCCTTGGCGAATCGCCCGTTTCGCATCCAGTTCTGCGGCGACATCCACTCCGCCAATCAGATGTACCGGCAGTCCGCTGTTTTTCATTTCATCGACCAGGCTGCGGTTGGACTCTTGCCCCGCGCACAAGACCACATTATCGACCTCGAGTACCTTGGCCTCTTCATCCACCGTGATATGCAGGCCTTGTTCGTCAAACTTCTCGTAGCTGACGCCGTTTAGCATCTCGACATCGTGATGTTTAGCCACGGCGCGGTGGATCCAACCAGTGGTCTTGCCAAGCCCCTTACCCATCTTGCTGGTTTTACGTTGCAACAGATAGATCTTACGGCTTGGATGTTCAGACTCAGGTGTGGTCAAACCGCCTCGCTCGCCATAGGACTTGTCGATACCCCACTGCTTCAGCCAGGTATCGGGTTTAAGCGTGGTCGACTCCTGCTCACCAAGATAGTGGGCCATATCGAAACCAATGCCGCCGGCGCCGATAAGGGCTACCCGCTCGCCGACCTCAACCTCGCCATTGAGAACCTGTTGATAGTTCACCACCTTGGGACTCTTAAAGCCAGGTAAATCGAGCGCTCTTGGGACGACACCTGCGGCAATCACCACCTCGTCGAAGGGCTCGTCTCTAACCACTGAGGCGTCCAGTCGGGTGTTGAGCCTGAGTTCGACTTTGTGCAACCTCATCTGTTCGGTGAAGTAACGTATGGTCTCGTCAAACTCTTCTTTGCCCGGGATCTTACGGGCCAGGTTAAATTGACCGCCTACCTCGCCTTTGGCCTCAAACAGCACCACCTGATGGCCACGGCTGGCGGCATAGATGGAAAATGCCATGCCGGCAGGTCCTGCGCCCATGACGGCGATGCGCTTCTTGTTGTTAGCTGGCGTGAAGTTAAGCTCAGTCTCATAACAGGCCCTGGGGTTAACCAGGCAGGTGGCACGCTTCAGCGCAAAGGTATGGTCAAGACAGGCCTGATTACAACCGATACAGGTGTTGATAAGCTTGCTCTCTCCAGCCGCCGCCTTATTGACGAACTCGGCATCGGCCAGGAATGGACGGGCCATTGAGACCATGTCGGCCTGACCCGATGCAATGATCTGCTCACCTATTTCAGGGGTATTGATGCGGTTGGTAGCGATAAGTGGCACACTCACCTCTTGCTTGAGGCGCTCGGTGACCCAGGCGAAGGCGCCGCGAGGCACGCTGGTGGCAATGGTCGGCACCCTGGCCTCATGCCAGCCTATGCCCGTGTTGATGATGGTCACGCCGGCGCTTTCCAACCATTTAGCCAGCTGCACCACCTCTTCCCAGGAAGAACCGTTATCCACCAGATCCAGCATAGAGAGACGAAACACGATAATAAAATCGCTGCCGACCTTCTCGCGGATCCCCTTGACGATCTCCACCGGGAACCTGGCTCTTTGGCTAAATTCGCCACCCCATTCATCGCTGCGTTTATTGGTTCTGGCACAGATAAACTGATTAATGAGGTAGCCTTCAGATCCCATCACTTCGACGCCATCATAGCCCGCCTTCTTAGCCAGCGCCGCCGTGGTGGCGTAATCTTTAATGGTGCTTCTTACCTGACGTCCCGACATGGCCGACGGGGTAAAAGGCGTAATAGGCGACTTTATCTTGCTCGGCGCCTGTGAAAAAGGATGATAACCGTAACGTCCGGCATGCAGGATCTGCATACAGATCTTACCGCCTGCCTGGTGTACCGCCTGAGTGACGATTTTATGCTTGGCCACCTGCCAGGGAAAGCTAAGCTGACAGGCATTAGGCGCCAATCGGCCTCTGAGGTTCGGCGAGATCCCACCGGTGACAATCAGACCAACACCACCGGCAGCACGTTCTTGATAGAATTTTGCCAGTTTCTCAAAACCGCCCTTTTCTTCTTCGAGACCTGTGTGCATGGAGCCCATAAGCACACGATTCTTCAGTTGTGTGAAGCCAAGATCTAAGGGTTCTAATAAATGCGGAAACGACATTTAAACATCCTTTTAAAACAAGTGATTTAAATCAGCATACCCGCTGTTTCCATTTTGCTCAATACTCAATGCATGCCAAAGCTTAAGATTCATTTACAATTGTGTTTCGCCCCCATGGTTATTTTCAGTTAGCATAGAGGGATCAGAGTCATAAAGGAGTGGATAATGTCCGCTAAGCCCTCAATATTTAAACGGATCTTTTCCACCTTGTGGAAGGTGGTGAATACCACACGCAAGGTGATCTTAAATCTATTCTTCTTCGGTTTTATCGCCCTATTAGTTGTGATCCTCGCCGGCGAGGAGAGCCCGACCGTCGAAGAGGGATCAGCATTAGTGCTGGATCTCTCCGGTAGCGTAGTTGAGCAAAAGCGCCAGGTGGACCCCATCGAGGCCGCCATGAAGAGTGGCAAAGGGGGCCAGAGTGATGGCGAGATCCTGCTCGCCGATCTGCTAAATGCTATCAATAACGCCGCCAGCGACAAGCGTATCTCCGCCATAGTGCTCGACATTGGTCACCTAAGATGGACGGGGATCAGCAAGCTACAGAGCATAGGCGATGCACTAAGTCGCTTTAAAGACTCGGGTAAGCCAATTATTGCCATGGGCAACTGGTATGGACAAAACCAGTACTTCCTAGCGAGCTTCGCCGATACCATCTACCTCAACCCCCAGGGTTCGGTGGAGATCGAAGGCCTGAGCCGCTATCGTCAATATTTCAAGTCGGCACTGGACAAGCTCAAGATCAAGGCGCACGTCTTCAGGGTGGGTACCTTTAAGTCTGCGGTCGAGCCCTTCATGCGCGACGATATGTCTGAGGCCGCCAAATCGGCCAACCGCGAACTGCTGCAAGATATCTGGGATAGCTACGAAGCCACGGTCAGTGAGAACCGCGGCATCAAGCAGCAAGACCTCATGCTCAGCGCCGAGCGTTACCTTAGCGAACTCGACAAGGCCAAAGGCCGCTCATCACAGATGGCGATGAACCTTGGCTGGGTCGATAAACTCGCCTCGGCCGAGCAGTTCCGTCTGGACATGGTAGAGCAAGTTGGTAAAGCCAAAGAGGGTCACAGTTTCAAGCAGATTAGCTTCTATGACTACCAGAGCGTTATTCAACAATTCCCGCCTGTGCTGATGCACGATGCCGTTGGCATCATAGTGGCCAAGGGTAACATTCTCAATGGCCACCAGGCAGCAGGCCAGATCGGCGGCGAGAGCACCTCTGCCCTGCTACGTAAGGCCAGATTCGACGACAAGGTAAAAGCGGTCGTACTGAGAGTCGACAGCCCTGGCGGCAGCGCGTTTGCCTCAGAGCAGATCCGCCAGGAAGTACTGGCCCTGAAGGAGGCCAATAAACCTGTGGTAGTGAGCATGGGCACCTACGCCGCCTCGGGTGGCTACTGGATCTCGGCGAGTGCCGATTATATCTTTGCCACACCGACGACACTGACGGGGTCTATCGGCATCTTCGGTATGATGACCACCTTCGAAGATTCATTGGCTGAGATCGGGATCCATACAGATGGCGTGTCGACCTCTGGCTGGACGTCGTTTTCCAGCACCCAAGGGATCAGCGATGACCTTAAGACGATCATCCAGCGTCATATCGAGCGCGGCTATCAGGACTTTATCTCTCTCGTCTCTGAAGAGCGTGGCATGAAGCCAGAAGAGGTAGATAAAATCGCCCAAGGCCGTGTCTGGTCAGGCAAACGCGCCCTAGACCTTGGCCTGGTCGATGAACTCGGCGATCTGCAGCAAGCCGTCACCAAGGCGGCCGAGCTGGCTAAGCTTGAGAAGTTCGATACCAAATTAATCGAGCAGGAACTCTCTCCCCAAGAGCTGTTCATTCAAGAGATGTTTGCCCAGGCGGTTAGCTATATGCCACAGAGCCTGTCTCAGAGCAGCCTAGTCGAGCAGCTGCTTGGTCAGGTAAGCAGCGTCGCCGAAGAGTTTAACGCCTTTGACGATCCAAAGGGTCTCTATCTCTACTGCGACAGCTGTAACTATTAATCGCTATCGCGACTCAATCACAATAAAGCCCGCCGATGCGGGCTTTTTTATTGGCGTCATCCTAAGTATAATCGCGCCAATCCTGCATCAATAAAGCTATCACTATAATGAAAAAGCCCTCCATCTATGTCGCCTACACAGGCGGCACCATAGGCATGCAAAAGACAGACAATGGTTTCGCCCCGGTACCTGGGTTTCTCACCGACTGCGTAAAGGCCATGCCAGAGTTTTTTCACCAGGAGATGCCAGACTTTGTCATCCATGAATACTGTCCCCTAATCGATTCCTCCAACATGGCGCCGACAGACTGGCAGATGATCGCCGACGATATCAAGGCAAACTATGACAAGTATGACGGCTTCGTGATCCTGCACGGCACAGATACCATGGCCTTTACCGCTTCGGCGCTTTCTTTCATGCTTCAGGGGCTCACCAAACCCGTGATCGTCACCGGCTCGCAGATCCCACTCGCCCAGCTGCGCTCCGACGGCCAGACCAATCTGCTCAACGCCCTCTATATCGCCGCCAACTATCCGGTGGCCGAGGTATGTCTATTCTTTAACAACAAGCTGTTTCGTGGCAATCGCACCACCAAGGCCCATGCGGACGGCTTCGATGCCTTTGCCTCGCCCAACTTCCCTATCCTGTTAGAGGCGGGCATTAAGATCCGCCTCAAGGCGGGGCGTATCTCAGATAGCAAGGCCAATACCCTCACGGTCAACAAGATCAGTCCACAGCCGATAGGCGTGGTTACTCTCTACCCGGGGATTACCACAGAGATCATCGACAACATACTGCAGCAGCCAGTCAAGGCGCTGATTTTGCTCACCTACGGCGTGGGTAATGCACCACAGAATCCTGAGCTGCTCGAGTGTCTGCGTAGAGCCAACGAACGCGGCATCATATTGGTGAACCTCACCCAATGTCTGCAGGGTAAGGTCAACATGGGCGGCTATGCCACGGGCAATGCGCTGGCCAAGGCCGGGGTGATCAGTGGTTTCGATATGACGACGGAAGCCGCGCTCAGCAAACTGCATTACCTGCTGTCGACCGAGCTTTCGGTAAGCGATATTCGGGTGCAGATGCAGCAAGATCTCTGCGGCGAGCTGACCGAAGACTAGCGAGGCCTAAAGGCGATAAGCTAAACAGCTTATTAGCCAACAGACGATGAATTAAAAAGCCCCTTATTAAAGGGGCTTTTTGCGCTTAGAGGTCTTGCTCTTTGAAGGCGGCGATACTCTCGCCCTTAAACTGACGTTTCAGCTCAGCCTTCGACAGCTCGTTCAGCTCACCCTGATTATTGATGGTGAAGTGATCCTTCTGATCTAACCTGCGAGCCTGGTACATCATCACCAGTTGCAGGGTCGAGTCTCTCTGCTCATCAGACAGCACAGTGCCGTCTTCCCACTTGCCGAGTTCGACGGCGCTGAGTAATCGCTCATATACCTCTTGAGGCATATCATCGATCACCTTATTGATATCACTCATATACTCTTCCGTTTATGTAACACGATGCGGATTCTGGCTATCAGATAACCGATAAAGCCAAAGACGAAGCAGATGCCAGCGATATTGGCTCTGAGCCCCTCAGCGGGTTCGCCGCCCCAAAACCAGAGCACTACACCGGCGATAAACAGCGTCATCGCCAGAAAACTCTGATTCATCAACTGATTGGTGCGCTTAATATGACTGATCCGATTAAGCGACTCATTATCTCCCGACAGGCCGGAAGAACAGTGCGGGCAGCTCTTAGCCAAACTCGATATGCGCTTATGACAGCTTGGGCATTCTACTAAGGCCATCTCCCCTCCTATCTCAGCTTATCGACCACGGCCAGCATCGCCAGCAGTGACGCCTCGCCAAGGTAGATACAACGCTCAGGTGACCAGCCAGCCATAGGATCTGGCATGTTGGCATTATCTTTAAACGGCATCTCTAGGGTATTAGAGAGACAGCCAAAGGTTTGCGCCACCCAGTTTGAAGCCACGGTAAGATTCGCCTGACCCGGTTCATCCTTATCGTAGCCAAATTCATCTTGAAAATCGGCACTGGCCATCAGCAGGGCCTTAACAAAATCGGCTTGCAGATCGGCCATCTTCTGGTTGTAACCCGGTACACCTTCGCAACCAGCGAGGAACACATAAGGCAGGCCTTCGTCGCCATGGACATCGTAATAGAGATCGACGCCGGTTTCTTTCATCCGATTGACCACATGGTACACCTCGGGGCTCTTCTCTAACGATGGGCTCTGCCATTCGCGGTTGAGGTTAACCCCCTTAGCGTTGGTTCTCAGGTGGCCACGTACGCCGCCATCGGGGTTCATGTTAGGCACGATATAGAAGTTAGCCTTATCCAGCAGCGCCTTGGCCGTTGGACAATCGCCATCGAGCAGGTTATTCAGCAAACCTTCCACCAGCCATTCGGCCATGGTTTCACCCGGGTGCTGGCGCGCGGTGATCCAGATCTTGGCTTTCTCTTCATCTTCATCACCCACCTTAACCAGGGTCATGTCGCGATCGTCTAAGGTTTTACCCAGATGCTCGATAGAGACTAAGGGATGGACCTGTACGGCGCTGAGCAGGTCTTGATGACGCTCGTAGCTATAGGGGGCGAAGTAGGCAATCTGGATCATCTCACAATCCAACTCTACCTCTATGGTCAATTTGCCATCTTGATAATGCGTCGGCAGGCGGAACCATTGCTGTCGGTCGTAGGTTGCCGCAGCTTGATAGTCTTCCCAACCTTTGGTGTAAGAAGCCTGACCCGCGTTGATGATATTCAGGGTATAGCGCTGGCCAACTTCACCTTGCAGGCGAAAGTTAAACCACTGAAAAAACTCGCCCCCTTCATCGGGTCTAATGGCCAGTTGCACATTATTGATATCATCTTGGTTGATGACCTCAATATTACCGCCGTCAAAATTGGCACTGATTAGCATATCCATTCCTTCATTGAGTTAAGGCAGACGTCTTGGGTCTGCTGATCCCCTAAGGATAAACTAATTTGCCCCATTTTCGCAGCGCTTGCGCCAAATAAAAGCCAGATTTTTTGCTGTCAAAATGACTAGGGCCTGTTGATCTTTGGCGTTTGTTTTTGCGGCAGTTTGAAGGTGATTTATACAAGGCAGAATCAAGGCGTTTTTTTGGCTGCAAAGCAACCCGAGATAACGCAGTCAAAATAGCCGACAAATGCAGGTAGCGGCGGCTAAGTGAACATCTATATACGACCAACCAATATGTGCGTCCATCGGCTTATGGCTGGAAATAGACTTAGCCAGGATACTGCGAGTCCAAGACAAAGCTAGGCCACTCTGCTCCAATGCTCCGATGCTCTAATGCTCCAATGCTCCAATGCTCCAATGCTCCAATGCTCCAATGCTCGACTCGAGCATAAAGCACTGTTACAAAAAACCATAGACACAAGGACAAGACTCCAACAGCTTTGGCTCTCCCCCAAGTTAGCACACAAGTTAGACCTTAAAGAAAACCAGGTCCTAGCAAAGAAAACTGTAACCTTGGCCTCTTACCGTATTGATGATGGTTTTTGGCAGGCTGATCTTGGCCAGTTTGCGCCGGGTATTGCTGATGTGCATATCCAGATTACGATCAAACTGTCCGAGATCTTTTTTTAACACACTACGCTGCAGTTCCTGTTTAGTGATCACCTCGCCCTTGCGATCGAAAAGGTACTTGAGCAGCTTGAACTCCGTCTGGGTTAAGGCGACACGTCTTTCGGCTACCTCGATGCTAAAGTCATTCTGATTAAAGTAGATCGCCTTTATCGGCAGCGGCAGAACCTCGGTCAACTGGGACTTAGTGATGTCCGCGCGGCGGCGTAGCGCATCGATGCGTGCCACCAGCTCGCGTACACTGACCGGCTTAGAGATAAAATCATCGGCGCCGAGGCGAAATCCTTTTATCCGCCTCTCCTCTTCATCGGTTGCCGAGATGAGGATCACCGGCAGATTATCGCTGCGCGCCTGCAGAAAGGCAAAGCCATCCAGATGGGGCATCTCAACATCTAAGATAATGAGATCTATCGCCATTTTACCTAAGATCAACAGCGCTTCCTGGCCATTACTGGCACAATGCACCTGATACCCGCTGGCCATTAAGCCAAGATAAAGGATTTCTCGCGCAAAGGGATCATCATCAACGAGTAGCACTCTTTCCATTTAATAACCTTAATGATAACAATTATCATTAAGGTTACATTAACTCATCGAGCCAATCCAGTCCTTTATCTCACCTGAGGATAAAACTATGACCCACATCTCACCGGTGCTGTGACGAAGGGACAAAAAAGGCCCCTTTAGGGGCCTTAATCACTTGTCTATCTTACTTGAGCATCAGCTGACGAATGTACTTCACCGGCGCACTACCATAGCTTAAGAACTGTTCGTGGAAACCTTTAAGGTTAAAGTCTTCCCCCTGTTTAGCCTTAAGTTCTTCGCGGAAATCATAGATCTCGCGATAACCCGCATAGTAGCTCGTTAGCTGCACCTGACTCAGGGTCGCGCGGCGCCATTTGCCCTCTGCTTCCGCCTGTTGTTGGAACGCCTCCTGAGTCATCAGCGCAATCGCCTCCTCTTCGGTCATCCCCTTCACCTGAATGCTGTAATCCAGAATCGTGTTGGCAATGACCCTCAGGTTCCACTTGTAGTACATTAGCCACATCTCAGGCTCGAAGTTACCATAGCCCTCTTCGAGCATCATACGCTCGGCATAAACGGCCCAGCCCTCGACCATGGCGCCGTTGCCAAATAGGCTCTTCACAAGACTCGGCGACTCATTGGAGTAGACCAACTGGGTGTAGTGGCCAGGAATCGCCTCGTGAATATTGAGCACCTGCAAGATCCAATGGTTGTATTCTCTCAAGTAACTCTCTGCCGAAGCGTCGCTCATGCCATCGAGTGGCGTGACGTTATAGTAAGTGTTGCCCGTCTTCTCATAGGGACCAGGCGCGCTAATCGAGGCGCCGGCAAACCCGCGCATATATTCTGGGGTTTCACGCACAACCAGGGGCTTCTTAGGATCTAGGGTGACCAGCTGCTTCTCGTTGACAAACTTTACCAACTCGGGGATCTGAGCGCGCACTTCGGTCACGAAGTCTTCACGTTTAACATGACGCGACGACAACTTATCAATCAGCTGGCGGGTTGCCACCTTAGTGTCGCTTGGCATCTGGGTATTGAAATATTTGCTCCACAGCTGCTTGGTGATCTTAGCCATCTCACCCTGGACTCTGGCCTTATCGGCAAGAGCCTTCTCGTACAGCTGCTTGGCAGACATGCCCGATTGAATGTCAAAGGCAAACTTCTGCTCGTAGAGCGCCTCGCCAATTCTAAAGCTACGGGCGCCCTCTTTGGTTAGCTTAGCCTCAAGGCTAGTCAACCAGTCGATATGCTGGTTGATGGCATCGACCACGAGTTTGAAACGAGAATTGAACAGCGCCTTCTCATCATCGCTAAGACCCGAGGCGGCGACCTGCTTTAACAGATCATCGGAAAACACGCTGAAGGCGCCACGGTTTTGCATGATGGCCAATTGCGTATGTTCTAAGGTCGGCTTATCGATATTCTCCCTTGCCGCCACATAGTAGGCAGGCACATTTTCCATACGGGACAAAAATGAGCGCAGACGCTCGTCAAGCGGCGCAAAATCTTCGTTGGTCAGCTGTGCAAAACCGCCCGCAACATTGTAATTAGCTGGGTTCCACTGCCACGACTTAAAGGTCTCTATCTCCCAACGGTCTTGCTTCAATAGGTTCTCGATAAGCTTATAATCGATCAGCTCGCTGGGCGTGAGCTTACTCATATCGAACCCATAGAGCAGCTTAAGTTGGGCATCGACGAAAGCTAGGCTCTCTTTTCGGCTTTGAGCATTTGGCACCTTAAGCACACCATCGTACTTGTGATAGCCACTATAGAGCGCCCAGGTAGGCGACTGTTGCCACAAGGCATCGATAAATTGCGTTGAAAACTCGCTAAAACTTAATGCCTGTACCTCTAGTGCACTAGCCCCTTGAGAATTTACCGATTCTGTCTGGTGTGTCTGACAAGCGGTTAAACTACCTAGCCCCAGGACGATGGCGGCAGCGATGATGCTTTTTTTCATGATGCTTCTTCCCTTGATTCTTATTATTAACGGCTGAAAATTTCCTGATGAATGCTTAGCTTAACCGGATCGCTATACGGCCTGCTTAACTGTTGCTGTCATTGGAGATACTTAGCCGATACATGAGCTTAGCTCAGTTGGCCCATAGTAAATCACGTTGCCAAGCAAATTGCAGCAGGCAGACCAGATTAGACAAGCTTTGTTACAAACCCGTTTGCTATGCTCATGCCTGACGGTGCAATTTACGTCTCACCTCGACTAACGCACTCCCCAATCGCCCTCCCCAATCGCCCGCCCCCATTCCAACGTTAGCAGTACATGGCATAGGCGTTTTTTGACAGAGGGCTGGCGGACACTACACTGAGTTTAGAGGCCTAACGAGGTTCGCCATGGTTAACAAAGCCCAGTCCAAACGCTCTTTTCATCATCAAACAAAGGTGAAAATATTTTGCTCGAGCCTGATTGTAATCGGCACTATTCTCTCTATTGCCTTTTATAGCAACGCCAAGAGCGATCAAAATAATTCATCACAAAAGAGCAAGCCTAAGCTGGTCACCATAACCACTCAGCAGTGGGCGCCTTATCATAGCCAGGAAAGAGATTCACAGGGCGTTGCCCATGAGAGCGGCTACGGGCTAACGGCTCTCAATTGTGTCATGGCAAAAATAGGACAACCCTATAGGGTGATCTTCCTTCCCTGGGGCCGGGCACAAAATAGCGTCAAACAGGGAAAATATGACGCCTTCTTCTCCGCCTCACGCAACGAATGGCGCGATCAATTTGCCGTACTGAGTAATACCTTCATTCAGCAGGAGTGGAACTTTTACTACCACAAGAATTATCGGATCCCGGCGAGCATAAATGAGCAAAAATCCAATACAGTATTTGGCGCACGTATCCATTCTAATAGCGCCCATTGGCTGGCCAAGAATAAGTTTAAGCGGGTGAAAACGTTTCCGACGATCACCGAACTGGTTAAGTTGCTGGACGCCAAGCGTATAGATGGCGTGATGGAAAATGCCCTGCTATTTGAAGCCCAGGTGCGCCAGTCGCAACTGTCACTGGACGCCTTTGTGAAAAGGCCCAATATGCGCATCGATCTGGGCGTCTATTTTGGCAAGACTTTCTTGGCCAAGCACCCAGGTTTCCTCGAGCGCTTCAATCGCCATACACAGGCGTGTCGCTTCGACTACCAGTGATACTCAAATGCTTAAATACTCATATAGAAACTAATGTGAGCACTTATCTAAACACTTATCTAAAACATTTGCCTAAAACACTGCTACGCATACAATCTTACCGAGCCTCGCCATAGAAGCTTTAGCGTTACCCATAACCGTTCTGATAAAAACACCCTAACCCAATTAACCTGTGTACATCTGAAAGGGCTATTAGGGTTAGTCTTTTTAGGAACAGCACTAATGGGCGCCAGGCTTTAACTTAAATTCGGCCCAGATGGGATTGTGATCCGACGCGCCACTGGTGAAGGACTGGGCCGTCATCAGGTTTAGGCCTCGATAATAGAGATGATCCAGCGGCAGACCAAATACCCGATGGCGCTTGTCCTCCTCATACACGGCTTCCTTCAGCCTGAGTTGATGTGCCAGTTGCTCAATATAGGCCATACGCTGTCCACGCCAGGTATTAAAGTCGCCCCCTAATATCACGGGGCCTTGATGCAGATTGATCTTCTGAACGATCTGCTGCCACTGGGCGCGATAGCTCTTTAACTGCCAGTCAAAGTTAATCCCATGCAGGTTGACGACTAAGAGTGTCTGGCCGTTGGATAAGGGGTAGCGTGAGATAAGAGTCGATTTAGCAAAACGGATCCAAGGCTCTACCGCATGGTAGGCGCAGGCATCGCGCGCCTGCTCTGTGGCGAGATTCATCACACCAACCGGGGATTTTAGTAGGGAAAAGGCTTTGGCCATCACCAGATGCAGGCTAGAACCGTCGAGGTATTGATGGAATCCGGCATTTAACTTGGCTTCCTGCAACAGCATCAGCTCACTGCGTCTGGCCAGCTCGGTCAGATCCTGCTGCCAGCCCTTCTTTTGTTGCTTATAGATGTTCCAGACCCCCACCCTGAGTCGCCCTTCACTGTCGAGCACCCGACTACTCGGAGCGGTAACACATTGGGAGACAAATACAGGTTCAATCTCACTCATCATCACCTCAGGCTCGCCGTTAAGATAGGTCGCCACAGCCACATAGACAGCCGCAGATAGGAGTAATAATAGTAATGATTTTGACCACAGGCGCGGCAATCGCGCCGACTTGGCTGACTTTTGACTCACAGGGTTACTCTAATCATAGAAATAAACTGCCTTAAGGAGACAATTAAAAAATAGTGCTTTGGTACCAGCAGCTTAGCCTATATGATAGCGATCACGCTATAGTTAGCTTCATCGTCATTATCGAATCATACTCAGCGAGTGCGATCTAGGCTCATACTGACATTATGGAAAATGTACATCAAATTCTCGCCATCGCAGGCGTATTCATCTATTGGTTGCTGCTCGGCGCCATCGCGCTGCGCCTGGTGGTTAAACGCCGCACCATAGGAGTCTCCTTCTCCTGGATACTGGTGATCTACTTTCTTCCCCTGGTGGGGATCATCGCCTACATTCTGTTTGGCGAATTGCACCTCGGGCAAACCCGGGCCAGTCGCTCCAAGGCAATGTTTAAGCCCTATGGTCATTGGTTCGCCGCGCTGTATCAACACCCTCAGCACACGCCAGAGCGTCAAAGCGATCACGCCAGAGCCATAAGCCAGCTGTGCGATACTCAGCTGGGAATCCCCTCTCTGAGCGGCAATCATCTGTGTTTGCAACATACACCCTCGGGCATACTCAACTCGATCACCCAAGATATCGACGCGGCGCGAGAGAGTGTCGTCATGGCGTTTTACATCTGGCATCCAGGTGGCTTGGCCGATGACGTTTCCAGAGCGGTAATAAATGCCTCCAAGCGCGGCGTTGCGGTGAAGATCCTGCTGGACGCCGCCGGTAGTCGTACCTTTTTTAACTCCCCCTGGCCGACTCAGATGCGCGCCGCCGGCGTAGAGATCTCCCAGGCGCTGAGTGTCAGCCCCTTAAGGATGTTTTTTAGACGGCTGGATCTACGCCTGCATCGCAAGATAGTCGTTATCGATAATCAAATCGCCTATACAGGCTCGATGAACCTGGTGGATCCCAAGTACTTTAAGCAGAGTGAAGGCGTCGGCCAATGGATAGATGTCATGGTGCGCTTAATCGGCCCGGCCGTGCCCTTACTAAGCACAGTTGCCGCATGGGACTGGGAGGTGGAAACCAGCAAGCGATGCTTACCCGAGCCGCCAGCCCTTCCTCAAGCGCCCACACAGGCCGAGTCCCTAGTACAAGATTCTCTGGTACAGGTGATCCCCTCTGGGCCGGGCATGCCGGAAGAGGTGATCCACCAAGTGCTGCTACAGAGCCTCTACCAGGCTTGTCGTAAGATAGTGATCACCACACCCTATTTTGTCCCCAGCGAAAACCTGCTGGATGCACTGATCACGGCGGCCGCACGCGGCGTAGATGTTAACATCATCATTCCACAGAAAAACGATTCCACTATGGTCAAGTGGGCCAGTCGCTCCTTCTTTGCGGAGCTGCTTAAGGCTGGCGTCAAGATCCACAGATTTAGGGGAGGTCTGCTGCATACTAAATCTGTGTTGATCGATGATGAGCATTGCCTTATCGGCACTGTCAACATGGACATGCGCAGCCTATGGCTCAACTTCGAACTGACCCTGGCGGTGGACGATAAGGTGTTTGCGGAATCCTTAAGGGCGCTACAGCAGGGCTATATCGACAACGCCGAGCAACTCGAATACAAGCGTTGGCAGCGCAGGCCTTTGTACCAGAGGGTGATAGAACACCTCTTCTATCTCTTTAGCCCCTTACTCTAATACGCTAAAGACCGCTGGAATTAACCATTCGAGGCAACAAACTAAGGTGGCAAACGGTAAGCCATGAGGACTCTATTGGCCACTTTCCCTTAAAAACAGCACCGACAAAGAACTAACAAGCCAAAGAGACAAAAAAAAGACCTGCCAGAGGCAGGTCTTTCTATTAACGCCTAGGTCCAAGTCTGAAACTGGGACTAAGACTAAGAGGAAGCCTAATCCTTAGCTCTGTTTCTTCACGAACTTAGATTTCAGCATCATCTGACCATGGCCATCAACCTTACAGTCGATATCGTGGTCGGCATCGACGAAACGGTTGATTACCGCCTTAGTGCCCACTTTCAGGGTCAGTGAAGTGCCCTTCACCTTTAGGTCTTTAATCAGGGTAACCTTATCACCCTCTTCTAGCAGGTTGCCTACCGCATCCTTAAGGATGATCGCATCGGGATCGACCGCTACTTCATTAGGATTCCATTCATGAGCACATTCTGGACAGATCAACAATGAGCCATCTTCATAGGCATAAGGTGACTCACATTTTGGGCATGGTGGAATTGTATCGCTCATAACTCTTTCTCTTTCATTAAAAGGTAAGGATCAGTCTGGGTATCGGGTCGCTCACTCGCCACCTATACGCTTAGCACTGCTCACAATGATAATCGCATTATAATAAAATTATCATACCCAGGCCAGCTAAGAATCGGCTAAACCGATTCGCCACTCCCTTAGCTAAACTTTAACCTTAGGATTCTTGGTCGGTTCGGCCTGACCATAGCTCACGCCATGTTGTTCCAGATAGCCACGGATCAGCTGTCTGACCACCTGAGATGGAGTAAGATCCTGTGAGGCGCAAAGTTGTTCAAACGCCTGTTTCTTACTGGGGTCGAGTAACACGGTGAAACGTGCCGTCTTATTTTCCATGGGCTAGTCCTCGCACTAAAAACATTATCATTTGATTATAATCTTTATCCCCTTGCCTGCCTATAGCCAGGCGCATCCCTTTCATAAGGCTTTAGTCAGAGCGTTCATTTCATACGGCGGGTACTACAGGCTGCTTACACAGCTTTTAATAGCTTGTTCGACTGGCTAGTTTTAACAGCTGGAAAATGAGGTAGATAGAGAACAGAGGTTTAAGACAGGCATAAAAAAAGACGCCCTTAGGCGTCTTTCTTATTGAATGTGGCGGTGAGTGAGAGATTCGAACTCTCGATACGTTGCCGTATACACACTTTCCAGGCGTGCTCCTTCAGCCACTCGGACAACTCACCGAAGCGTTATGTAATGTCCAACCGGAATCACATCAACGGAGCGGTACTTTACGCAAATCGCTAAACAGGGTCAAGCTAAAAAACTGTCTGCTCAGGCATTTGCGTAATAGATCGCCAATTCGCTGCATATCCACCCTATTTGAACTTGCTAACCAGCTCAGACATGGCACTCACGTCATTAAGCAACGACTCATTCAACTCGCTGAGACGATCGGAAACCTCATGGGTATTGCGGTAGATGTCGCTGATCTTCATCGCGTTTTGGTTTACCTCTTCGGACACTGCCGATTGCTCATGGGTCGCCGCCGCGATCTGCTCGTTCATGCTGTCTATCACACTTACCTCGCTGACGATGCGCACAAGCTCCTCACCGGCGCGCTTGGACTCGACCACACTGATCTCCGCCTTGCTACGTCCACTCTCCATCGCCTTAACCGCTATCTTAGCGCCTCGCTCTAGCCGCTCTGTCATGCTGCGAATATCTTCGGTGGAGGTTTGCGCCCTTTGCGCCAGGCTACGCACCTCGTCGGCGACCACGGCAAATCCACGTCCCATTTCGCCGGCGCGGGCAGCCTCGATGGCGGCATTGAGGGCGAGTAAATTCGTCTGCTCGGCGATACCACTGATCACCCCAAGCACATCGACGATCCCTTTGATATCTTCGTCGAGGTTGTTGATCGCCTGCGCCGCATCGGCGATCTCCTGTGCCAACTCGTTGATCGATTCTGCGGTGCGCCCTACCTCTTTACTGCCCTCCTGGGCTTCCTTGTTCGCCTGGGCCGAGGCTTCTGAGGCCTGTACCGCATTTTGCGCTATCTCTTGCACCGTTGCACTCATCTCAGTCATCGCCGAGGCAACCTGGTCCACTTCACTATGGCCAAGTGCGACATCTTCACGCATGGTACGCGCGCAGCCTTCCATCTCCTGGGAGGCGGTGAGCAGTCCCTGAGTGTTAGTTCTCACCATGCTGATCACCTTCTCGAAGTCGGCCATCATATGATTAAAGGCAGAACCGAGTTGACCTATCTCATCTTCACCCGAAAGCTCGACTCGTACACTGAGATCATAATGTTTCTGGGACTCTGTCACCTTGTGATACAAGTGTCTGAGGGAGCCATGCAGATAACGGCCAATAAACACCGACAAGAAGATCACCATGACACCCGAAACCAACATCAAAGCGATAACACTCACCATGAGCGACTTGGCGTTGGCAAGCGCACCGCGGGTGTCACCCAAAAGTTGTTGAGACAATTGACGTTCAAACTGTCGCAGGGCATTGATACGGGCGGTAGACTTGGCAAACCAATCTGTGGAGCTCTGAGTGCTTAGCGCCGCGGGCTCCTGGCTCATCGCCTTGTCGCGCAGTGCCGTAACGGCCATGAAGGCTGGCGATGACGCGACTTGTCCATAGTCTGAACTCACCTTATCGTTAGCCAAGGCTAAGAAGCGTTCCTGGTAGGTGTTCTGCTCGGAGACCAGATTAACAAACTTGAGGAACATACCGGGTTTGAACGCGCTGTTACCGAAAGTTGAGCTAAGCACCGCCCGCTCGATACCGGCGCGCTCCTTCATTTGCAAAAAGGCGGCAAAGCTGGCCGAGGCGACCGCGATCTGACGGCTAGCCCCTTGTTGACTGGTCTGATCCACGATCGCCAAGAGTAACCCATTGAGTTTGGTGTAATAGGCTACCTCTTCGGGCACTGAAATGGTTAAGCTATCTACCTTGCGGCGCATATCGCTGAGCTGGTTAAGCATTTGATTCACCTGGCTCATCTGCTGGGCAAATGACTTAGGTAGCTCATGACTACTTATAAAGGCTTTGAAGTTATTGAGCTGCTCATCACTCAGCTGTCGCTGCTTTGGCAATTTATCGCCAAAGTTCTTGCCCTTTGAGCCGAGAAATCCGGCGCTCATGCCCCGCTCTTTTTGCAGTTCATGAACAAAATCGCTGTTCACAACCGCCAACTCGGACAGGGTCTCTACCTGACTCAGGCCTTGATGCAGCTGATATTGACCATAGACCACAAACAGACCAAAGAAGGTTGCCCCTAAAATGGGCGGCACTATCACCAGCAAAAGTTTGTTTCTTATATTGAGATCACTGATCCATTGCATATTCATCTTGCGTTATCCCTAACCACGGCGGGTTGATAGAGTGGCATTGCGTCACTTTACAGATCCGGCACAGACAAAAGCCTTATCCATTACCGTATTAACACTAGCATAAAAATCTGACGTTAAAATAAAAGTCATCTAAAAACATGCACTAAAGGCACAAATAAGATGACACTTATCATTTTTTACCATGCCTTAAACGGCCTCACAATGCCCATAAAGTCTAGTATGGTGAGCCTGTCACCAACCAATAGGCAGTAAAAAAGCGCCTTAAAGGCGCTTTGTTGCAATCAAAGGCGCGCTTAGGCTAACAGCCTAGGCGTTACCTTTCACCTGCATGTTCAGTGTCTTGGCAAAATCCAGCATGCGATCCAGTGGCACCAGTGCTCTGTCTCTGAGCGACTCATCGACGAAGATCTCATGTTGTTCTGAGCCATCGTTAATCAGTGCGGCCTCAATGGCCTTAAGGCCATTCATCGCCATCCAAGGACAGTGGGCACAGCTACGACAGGTCGCGCCGTTACCGCCTGTGGGAGCTTCGATCAGGGTCTTATTGGGTGCAGCCTGCTGCATCTTGTAGAAGATCCCTTTGTCGGTTGCCACGATAAAGGTGTCGTTATCTAAAGTTTGCGCCGCCTTAATGAGCTGGCTGGTCGAGCCAACGGCGTCGGCCATCTCGACCACGCTGGCTGGCGATTCGGGATGCACCAGTACCGCGGCATCAGGGTACTGCGCCTTTAACTGAAGTAACGCCTTAGCCTTAAACTCATCGTGAACGATACACTCGCCCTGCCACATCAGCATGTCGGCGCCGGTCTGCTTGGCGATATAGCTGCCCAGGTGACGGTCTGGTCCCCAGATGATCTTCTTACCCTGACTGTCGAGATGCTCAACGATCTCCAGAGCGATACTTGAGGTCACTACCCAGTCGGCGCGCGCCTTAACGGCGGCAGAGGTGTTGGCATAAACCACAACCGTATGATCAGGGTGGGCGTCACAGAAGGCGCTAAAGGTGTCGATAGGACAGCCTACGTCTAGCGAGCAGGTGGCATCCAGGGTCGGCATCAGTACGGTTTTCTCCGGGCTTAAGATCTTAGAGGTCTCGCCCATAAACTTGACGCCGGCCACGATCAAGGTCTTGGCAGGATGATCACGACCAAAGCGGGCCATCTCCAGCGAATCTGAAACACAGCCGCCGGTCTCTTCGGCCAGCGCCTGGATCTCAGGGTCTGTGTAGTAGTGGGCCACCAAGACAGCCTCTTTCTCCTTCAATAGCTGCTTGATGCGCGCCTTATAGGCCTGCTTCTCGCTATCACTTAGGGGAACCGGCTTTGCTGGAAATGGATACTGAATATTTTCGATGCTTGGTGCTACTTGACTCATGCTCAAACCAAAGAGTGGGACTAATTAGCGGCATTATACTTAATCTCACGCCAAAGATTAACTCCGGCGAAAAAAAAGAGCGCCAAAAGGCGCCCTTGTTAGATACAAAATGCAAAAATTAGTGCATCGCCAGCAACATCTCTTGTGGCGACTCGAGATACTGCTTCCACAGGTTACAGAAGCGCGCGATGGTGCCGCCATCTATCACCCTGTGATCGCCAGACCAGCTAACCTGCATGATCTTACGCGCCTCGACCTCACCCTTATCGTTGAAGCGTGGTAGCGTCTGCAACTTACCCAGGGCAACGATGGCCACCTCTGGCTTGTTGATGATAGGCGTCGCAACCGTACCCCCCAAGGCGCCAATGTTAGAGATGGAGATACTGCCACCCTTCAGATCGCTCGGACTGACGCGGCCGCTACGGGCGTCTTTGGTCAGGCGAGTGATCTCGGCTGCAACCTCAAGGATAGATTTTTGTTGTACATCCTTCACGTTGGGCACCAATAGACCGACTTTCGAGTCTACCGCCATGCCTATGTTGTGTGACGCCAGGAAGGTCTGCTCGCTGCAATCCTCATTCACGCGGCTGTTGATGCCGGGGAACTGAGTCAGCGCCAGAGACATCGCCTTCATGAAAAATGGCATCATGGTCAGCTTAAGATCATCGCTCGAATAACGTGCCTTCATCGACTCGCGCAGTGCGACCAGCTCGGTCAAGTCCAGCTCTTCACAGTAGGTGAAATGCGGAATGGTCGAGACTGATTCTGTCATCATCTTAGCCATTACCGCCTTAACGCCGCGGATTGGCTCGACGCGATCGCCGGCTGATGGTGCCACAGCAGCCACAGTCTGTTCGCTCTGATCCTGGACTTTAGCCGCCTTGGCCTTCACGGCCTCACCGCTACGGAAGCGCTCGACATCTTCCTTATAGACACGGCCATGTTTGCCAGAGCCAGGCACTAGGCTGAGATCGATATCATAGCTGCGCGCCAAACGACGCACCGCAGGACTCGCCAACGCCTTACCGTTACCGGCCGGGGCGTGCAGCTCAACATCTTGGCTCTCATCTGCAGCAGGCACAGCATCGGCAACCGGCGCGGCTAAAGCGCCCTCTTCGCCCTCTACCTCGATAGAGAACAGCGGCGTGTGCACCTGAGCCAGTTGGCCTTTACGATAATGCAGCTTAACCACCTTACCGCTCTTGATGGCCGGGATCTGCACCAAGGCCTTGTCGGTCATCACATCGGCGATAGGCTGGTCTTCGACCACCATGTCGCCTTCCTGTACCAACCACTCAACCAGTTCACACTCGACAATCCCTTCACCGATATCCGGCAGCAAGAACTCTTCGACGCGTTTTCCGCCAGCACCTTGCTGTGAATCAGATTGAACGACCTGTGTATCGGCTGCCGGTTCGGCCGCCACTTCATCTGCAACTTCACCATCAATTTCCACCGAGTAGAGTGGCTCATGAACGATGGCAATGTCGCCCTTTTTGTAATGAAGTTTTTTGATGACGCCGCCGTGCACGGCGGGGATCTGTACCAGCGCCTTGTCTGTCATCACATCGGCAATGGGTTGATCTTCTGTTACGGTATCGCCTTCGGCAACCAACCACTCGACCAGCTCACATTCCACCACGCCCTCACCGATATCGGGCAAAATAAAATCTTTAATCATGCCTGGGGCTCCTAGTATTTCATCGATGCTTTGATCGCTTCAAAGGTCTTGAGCGCATCAGGCATATATTCTTTCTCGTGGATCAGTGGATAAGGTGTATCCAAACCACACACGCGGCTAATTGGCGATTCCAGATAGAGGAAACATTCCTGCTGAATGGTTGCGGCGATCTCGCCGGCAAAACCACCCGTCAGTGGAGCCTCGTGGTTGATGACCAGACGACCCGTCTTCTTCACAGAGGCCGCGACCGTATCGACATCCCAAGGCGCCAGGGTACGCAGATCGATCACCTCACAAGAGATCCCCTTCTTGGCCGCCATCTTAGCCGCCTCTTCGACGATCTCCATCTGAGCGCCCCAGGCCAGCACGGTAATGTCAGTGCCTTGTTGAACCACCTCGGCCTTGCCTAGCTCGATCTCATAGGCTTCATCGGGCACCTCGCCCACGCTGGCGCGGTAGAGACGCTTAGGCTCGAAGAAGACGACAGGGTTCTTGTCGCGGATCGAGGCAAGTAACAGGCCCTTTGCCTGATAAGCATTACGAGGAACCACTACCTTCAGACCAGGCGTCTGGGTGAAATAGGCCTCGGGCGACTGCGAGTGGTAGTGACCACCGGCGATGCCGCCGCCATAAGGGGTACGATAGGTAATACCGCCAACTTCAAACTCGTTACCACTGCGGTATCTGAACTTGGCTGACTCGTTCACTATCTGATCGAACGCCGGGAAGATATAGTCGGCAAACTGGATCTCGGCGATAGCCGTCATGCCATTTGATGCCAGACCATTGGCAAAACCCGCAATCCCCTGCTCGGTCAGCGGCGTGTTGAAACAACGATCGCGGCCAAACTTATCCTGCAGGCCAGAGGTGGCGCGAAATACTCCACCAAAATGTCCCACGTCTTCGCCGAAGATCACCGCCTTGTCGTCGGTTTCCATCGCAATGGTCAAGGCATCGTTGATGGCTTGTAACATATTAATCTTGGCCACGATTTAATCTCTCCCTGCGCTGCGTGGATAGGAATCAGGATATTTCTTGATGTGCTGCTTAAGCTCGGTCAGTTGCTGCTTGAGTCTCGGCGTCGGTTCGTCGAAGACATCTTCGATGATCTCGTCGATCTTAGGTGCCGGTAACTTCTCGGCGACCTTCACCGCGGCCAATACCTCTTCACGGTACTTGTCATACAGGGCCGCATCATCGTTTTCGGCGAGCCATCCCTTATTGATCAGCC
This sequence comes from Shewanella sp. cp20, assembly GCF_000832025.1. Taxonomy (NCBI): domain Bacteria; kingdom Pseudomonadati; phylum Pseudomonadota; class Gammaproteobacteria; order Alteromonadales; family Shewanellaceae; genus Shewanella; species Shewanella sp. cp20. Next base: position 125,606 of record NZ_JPII01000048.1, read on the forward strand.
ACAGCTTGAAACGCTTAACCGGATCGTGCTGCTGCCACTTGGCCTCTTCGTCTTTAGAACGGTAACCTGACGGGTCATCTGAAGAGGAGTGAGCGCCGAGACGATAGGTCATGGCTTCAATCAGCACTGGCTTGTTGTGCTCAAGCGCATAGGCTCTCGCCTGCTGCGTGGCCGCCATCACGGCTAACATATCATTACCATCCACACGAATGGTGTGCATGCCATAGCCCACACCACGACTGGCGATGCCGTTACCGGCAAACTGCTCGTTGGTCGGGGTTGAGATGGCGTAGCCATTGTTACGACAGAAGAAGATGGTTGGCGAGTTCAGCACCGCCGCCATGTTCAGGCCGGCGTGGAAATCGCCTTCAGAAGCCGCGCCTTCACCGAAATAGCAGATGGCAACGTTGCGTTTACCCTGCATCTTAAGGCTATAGCCGACACCTGTGGCCTGTGGGATCTGCGTGGCCAGTGGCGATGAGATGGTCTGGTAATTCAGCGCCTCACAGCCGTAGTGGATCGGCATCTGACGGCCTTTACCCAGATCTTTCTCGTTACTGAACATCTGATTCATGAATTGCTCAGTGGTGAAGCCACGATAGCGGATCGCCGCGTGCTCACGGTACTGGGCTAGAATCACATCATCTTGGTCCAGGGCGGCGACACTGCCGACGACGGCGGCTTCCTCACCGGTACAGGTCATGTAGAAGCTGATCCGTCCCTGACGCTGAGCGGCTAACATGCGCTCGTCGAGTACTCGTGTGAACACACAAGTATCATAAATTTTTGCAGCCAAATCCTGATCGATCACGGGTAACACAGCATTTTCAAAGGTGGTACCGTCGGCTTGAAGGATCTTCAGGATCGGGATCGATAAAGAATCCTTATCGAGAAAACTGACGCGATGGACAGTCTCTGTATTGCTCGTTGCGTTGCTCATACTATTCTCTTATCAGCTGAGTTTTCTTGTTATCTGACTGCGAACATCCTAAGTTGTTCACTATTCTCTATTATGACGCGGCCTTAAAGTTACGTTAACGTAAACTACCTAGCAAGCTATCGCGGGGCGCGGCCGACAACTAGCTGTCCCCGCCCATGTATCGCTAGCTTTACAAGCCAGATACTAGACCACGCGATAATCTTTGGCAGGCACTAAACACAGCACAGTACGCTGCCCAACCGGCACATTGGCATTGGGAAATACGATAGACTCAGATTCGGCCTCGACCTTTATCTCAATCCCGCCATCCTTAGCCAATATATAACCCTTTGGAAATGCAGTGAAATTCTCTACGTCATCGGCAAAGGTGAAGCTAAAGTCGTCAAACTGCTTATTGATGGAACGATTTACCTGATACAGGTTCACCTGACTGGCATCAAACTCGCCAAGTTCAAGATCTCTGCCGCTCACCAGACGGGTCAGCATCTCCTTAACCGCGATAAAGCGGGTCATATCGTTCTGCCCCATAGGCATCACCTTGCCCAGCTCTATGGTAAAGGCGTGGGCCTGATAACCGTGGGCCGAGAAGTAACTAAAGGTGGTCGTAGGTTCGTGGTGGAACAGCACTGTCTTGATGCCGCAGGCGGCTAGGAACATGATCTGTTCACCGCTATAGGGCTCGCCATGAGGATAAGGGTAGATGGCAAACTTCTCATGCTTGGAGGCGCGAATCGCGGTATGCAGGTCGTAATGAAAGCGCTCGCCCCCATGAGGCGCAGCGTTAAAGAAGCGATCCACATACTGCTCCAGCTTCTGGGCACGTAGACGCTCGGCGTTGATCAGGCCTTCGCCTCGAGAGTGGGCGCCGCTGAACAAACGATTGAGGTTTTCCTCGACGAAACGGGTGCCATTGAGGATGGCCGGCGGGTTACCGATTAAAAACAGCACGCGATGGGCCGTAATAAGGGTCTCGGACAACAGCGCAGTGATCAGCTGATTGCATAACTCGATGGGCGCCGTCTCGTTACCGTGCACCGCAGAGGAGAGCACTATGCTCCTGGTTTGAGCATCTGCCCTAGACAAAGGCTCAAAGGCGATCACGCCGGTATCCCACACGGAAACCTGAGTGTGCTGCCCTAGGGTAAATTCGAACGGCGCCGCAAGGCTAACAGGATTGTCTAAGGTCAATTGCAAAAAGTCTTTCGACAACATCAGGGTGTCTTGCACAGAAAACTCCTTCATTCCATCGCCAAACCGGCGCACTTGCCTAGGCAAGCTTGCGGGGCGACTCCTTGGATTTATTAGCATTATTATCAATTGGCCAGCATAGTATCATTTAAGCGACCCCACGGCCACGCGGGCCAGTCATTCGGCGCATAATTTCCCTGTTGCATTCGTTAATCAGATAATACAGAATAGAGCCGTCTGGCCGTCTAAACATCCAAAAAAGATTTTACGGACAGGAACAATTAATAAAAAGCAATAAACATTGATAGGCTCAATCGATACGAGGTCAACCATGGCATTAGCAACATTTGGCGCAGGCTGTTTCTGGGGTGTAGAGTATTTTTTCAAGCAGATAGACGGTGTGACCTCTGCCACCTGCGGCTATATGGGCGGCGATGACAAGGCGACCAGCTATAAAGAGGTCAAGACGGGCACGACCGGCCATGCCGAGGTGGTTCAGGTCGAGTATGACGAGTCTAAGGTGAGTTTCGAGGATCTGCTGGCGGTGTTCTGGAGCAACCACAACCCAACTATGCTCAACATGCAGGGGGGCGATATCGGCAGTCAGTATCGCAGTGCCATCTTCTTCCACGATAAGCAGCAAAAAGCCGAGGCCGAAGCATCAAAATTGGCCCTTGCCCGCAGCGGTAAGTGGGGAATAAGACCCATAGTGACCGAGATAGTCCCAGTGCTGACCTTCCATAAGGCCGAAGAGTATCATCAAAACTATCTGGAAAAGAATAACCTGCCTAGCTGTCACCTGACCTACTAGGGTCTGTTGACCTGTCCAGTTTTTTTTTGCAGCATCTTGTAGGGGATTTATACAAGGCAGAGCCTTCGTAGTGTAGTGGTTACTATAAACCAGAGTGAAATGAACGGGAGATAACGCCTTAGAAATGGCCTACAAAAGCTGCCCACAGGGTGCTCAATAACAACAAAAGTTGTTCTCAAAAGGTCGACAGGCCCAAGTTCGACCATAAAAAAAGCCAGTGATTCACTGGCTTTTTTGTTACTAGAACAATATTTGTTATTAGAACAATAATAGCTGCCTATCTATAGATGCCGTGATGGCCGCTCAGCCCAGCAGATCCTCTATCATCTGCTGCGCCGCCTCAAGCACCTGCTCAAGATGCGCCTCGCTGACAAAACTCTCGCCATAGAGCTTAAATAGCGCCTCGGTCCCCGATGGCCGCGCCGCAAACCAGGCATTCTCGGTAACCACCTTGAGACCCCCTATGGCGGCACCATTACCCGGCGCATGGGTGAGCACCTCAAGAATAGTATCGCCCGCCATCACATCAAGGCCAAGGGAACTCGTATTCAGCGGCTCACTCACCAACTGGTTAAACTTCGCCTTTCGCTTTGGGTTGACTGGCGAGTCGATGCGTTTATAGAAACTTTGGCCGTGACGCTCAACCATCTCGGCATAGATCTTGGCCGGGGTCTTGCCGGTAACCGCCAGGATCTCCGCGGCCAGCAGGGCAAGGATAAAACCGTCTTTGTCGGTACACCAGCTGCCACCATCACGGCGCAGGAAGGCCGCGCCGGCACTCTCTTCACCGCCGAAGGCAAAGCTGGCATCGGCCAGGCCGTCGACAAACCATTTAAAGCCGACCGGCACCTCACACAGGGTGCGGCCCTGCTCGTGACAAACCTTGTCTATCATGGCACTGGAGACCAGGGTCTTGCCTATCTTGAGCGCGGCTGACCACTGCGGGCGATGAGACAGCAGATATTCGATGGCAACCGCCAGGTAATGGTTTGGGTTCATCAGGCCTGTGCCCGGACAGACGATGCCGTGCCTGTCATAATCGGGATCGTTGCCGACACAGATATCAAATGCATCCTGGTGCGCCAGCAGCCCCGCCATGGCATAGGGGGATGAGCAATCCATACGGATCTTGCCATCCTTATCCAGCGGCATAAAGCTAAAGGCGGGATCGATGCGATCGTTTACCAGTGTGATATCCAGCCCGTATTGCTCGGCTATCTTGGCCCAATAGTGGATCCCTGAACCGCCAAGGGGATCGACTCCGATGCGAATGCCGGCATGCTTAATGGCCTGCATGTCGATCACCTGCTCGAGATCGCCGACATACTCAGCCATCAGATCCCGCTCGACGATTAGCCCTGTTTTCAGTGCTACCGAGTAATTGAGTCGTTTCACCCCTTCGAGTTGCTTGGCCAGATAATCGTTTGCACGCTGCTCGACCCAGGCGGTAATACCGCCTTCGGCGGGGCCACCATGGGGAGGATTGTACTTAATGCCACCATCTTGGGGCGGATTATGGGAGGGGGTGATGATCAGGCCGTCGGTGAGCTGTGCGCCCTGGCCGCGATTAGCGGCTATGATGGCGTGTGACACCACTGGTGTTGGCGTAAATTCATCAGCTTTAGCGACAATCACCTGAACGCCGTTGGCGGTTAACACCTCAAGCGCCGTGACATAGGCTGCCTGCGACAGTGCATGGGTATCTATGCCCACTATCATTGGGCCTTTTATCCCCGCCTCAATGCGGTGATCCACTACGGCCTGCACGATAGTCAGGATATGTTTCTCGTTGAAACTCTTGTTAAAGGCACAGCCTCTGTGACCCGAGGTGCCGAAGGTAACCTTCTGTGCATCTTTGGTCACATCCGGTGAGAGCCGATAATAGTGGCTCATCAGTTTAGGAATATTAACCAAGTCCCTTTGTTGTGCAGCTAAACCTGCTCGCTCGTGTAGCGCCAAAATGTACTCCTAAGTGATGGGTAGATTGAACCTCAGTATGCCGACTAAATATGACCGATTATGGATTCAATCTGTTTTTCTTGTACACCAAACTGCCCCAACACCTCGCTTAGGATGGTGCGCTTCTTGGCCGTATTGTTGTTGGTGGTCACCCAGAAGCCGCTATTACCTATCTCTTTCGGGTTGGCCGACTTACTGGCCTTGAGCAATGACTCTTTTGAGGTGGCGAAATAGAGACGATCGCGCCCCTGGATCTGTAACACCTGATCGAATTGATTTGGTGTGGCCTTATAGATAGCCTCTAAGGTAAACAGGAAGCGACCGACGGCGCCCTTCTGCTGTGCCAGTGCCACCTTGTCGATCAGAGTGTCGGCATCGAGACTCGCCACCTTTTGTTCTTGTGCTACCTCTTTATCCAGGCCTGGCTGGCTGATCTGCGCAGGCTGCACCATGGCAACCGTCTCTACGTCTAAGCCGAGTAATCGTCGCAGGATCTCTGAAGCACTCTCTCCTATGCGCTCTGTCTTGCTGGCATATGGCGATATAGCTCTTCATCAATCTCAATATATTTCATGACTAGAATCTTCCTTAGGCGGTAAAGGTAAATAGGTTATTGTTATTGCGAATGCGATCCGCAGCAACGGATGCCAGATCCGTTCAAGTGTATGCTATCTTTCCCACCGGAATAAAGAGCGATCGCATTAAAAATCCACAACTTGGTTACAAGATCAATAAATTAGCTCTCAAGTGCGCAAAAACCCGCCAGAGAATGCTTGGCTGGCCGTTAATGCTGTCTTTTAAGCCGATTTACAGGCACAATTTGGCCAATTCTCTCAACCTAAACTTTCCATGCGCAGCTTGAACTACACCCAATCGGGACAAGGTAGCCCGGTGATTTTGATCCACGGCCTATTTGGCAACCTGGATAACTTAAAGACCCTAGGCAATGCACTCGATGATCATCAGGTGATCCGTATCGACGTGCCTAACCATGGCCTGAGCCCACACTGGCCCAACATGGATTATGCCATGCTGGCAGACGCGATCATTGAACTCATGGATGAACTCGAGCTGGACTCGGCACACCTGGTCGGCCACTCCATGGGCGGTAAGATCGCCATGGCCACGGCGCTGCTCTATGGCGATCGCGTCAAGAGCCTGGTCGCTGCAGATATCGCCCCTGTAGCCTATCAGCCAAGGCATCAGAAGGTATTTGCCGGTCTCGGTAACCTGGACCTTAGCGCACTGAAAAACCGGGCAGATGCGCAGAAGCAACTGCTCGGTGCCGGTATCGACGAAGGTACGGCGATGTTTCTTTTGAAAAACCTCACCAAAGATGAACAGGGTTTCGCCTGGAAGATGAACCTTGCCGGGCTAAAGTCCAGCTATGAGCATCTTATCGGCTGGCCGCTGGCAGACAAGCAATACTCGGGCCCGAGCCTGTGCATCCGCGGCGCCGATTCAGACTATGTGACGGCGGCCCATCACGGAGCCTTTGTGTCTCAGTTTCCAAAGATCCAGGCCAAGTCACTGGCAGGTACAGGTCATTGGTTACACGCACAAAAACCGGCGATTTTCAATCGCATCGTCGCCGAGTTTATCGCGCAAAATGACTGAATCTTGTCTGTAAAGCGTGTAGCAGATAACGCTTAACTATGGTATATTCGCGCCTCTTTTTTTAGCCTGAGGGAACGCAGCATGTTATCTCAGTACATGGAACAGATAGAGGCGGTCGGCTTAAACCTGTTCTTTGCAGCGATATTTTTCTTTATTGGTATGGCAATACATGACGTGCTCAAGCAGGGAAATGTCCCTAAATTTGGCCGCTATATTGTTTGGTTAGTATTATTTCTCGGCTGTGCCGGGTTTATAGCTAAGGGCTTGATCCAACTCTCCTGGGAGAGCTCTGGCATAGGTTAAATGAACATTCGATGGCAAAAGAATCTTCAGACAGAACAACGATAGACCTGTTTGCAACGGAAAAGCGCCGAGGACGTCCTCGCAGCAATCCCCTTCCCCGGGAGCAACAATTAAAGGTCAACAAGCGAAATCAGATCCAGCGCGACAGAGCCGCAGGATTAAAACGAATAGAGTTAAAGGTGTCACAAGATTTATACGACGCCTTGAATGAAAAGGCTTTGGCCAGTAACATCAGCCGCAGCCAATTAATCGAATCGATATTGCTTAAGCAGGTAAGACCCTGATCTTAAGTGGTGTTGAAACAAATGTCAGTGAACTAGATAAAGGAAAGACAATGGCAACTGTAGGTCTTTTTTTCGGCAGTGATACAGGTAATACCGAAGCCGTCGCCAAGATGATCCAGAAGAAACTGGGCAAGAAGATGGTCGACGTCAAGGATATCGCCAAGAGTACCAAAGAACAGATTGCAGAATATGATCTGCTGCTATTCGGTATCCCGACCTGGTATTACGGTGAAGCCCAATGTGATTGGGACGATTTCTTCCCTGAATTAGAACAGATCGATTTCGACGGTAAGCTGGTCGCTATCTTTGGTTGTGGTGATCAGGAAGATTACGCCGAGTATTTCCTCGATGCCATGGGCATGGTTAACGAGATCGTCGAAGCCCGCGGCGCAGTGGTAATCGGTCACTGGCCAACCGACGGCTATGACTTCGAGGCTTCTAAAGGCATGGCCGATGATAAACACTTCGTGGGTCTGGGTATCGACGAAGATCGTCAACCAGAGCTGACCGAAGAGCGTGTCGATGCCTGGGTAAAACAGATCTACGAAGAGATGTGCCTGGCAGAGCTGGAAGACTAATCTCCCGGCCACATCAGCATAAAAAGCGGCGAACAGCCGCTTTTTTTAGCCCTGAAGCCGATACCTTGAATCACCCACACAGAGACAGTTCAACCTAATCTTCCCCCATGCACAGTCATACTCACACGCCTCACTGGGACATCTTCTGCGCCGTCGTCGATAACTATGGCGATATCGGCGTCACCTGGCGCCTCGCCAAACAGCTGGCAAAAGAATATGGGCTAGCGGTCAATCTCTGGGTCGACGATCTGGCAAGCTTTGGACATATCCTGCCAGCGCTGGATCCCAAATGCCCGAGTCAGACCTTCGAGGGCGTCTGCATCAAGCACTGGGATCTGCCCCTTAGCCAGGACTATCTACCCGGAGAGGTGCTTATCGAGGCCTTCGCCTGTGAACTGCCGCCAGAGGTGCTTGGCAAAATAACCAAAGCACATCAAGCCGGTAACAAGGTGCCGGTATGGCTAAACCTTGAGTATCTCAGTGCAGAAGATTGGATCGAGGGCTGCCACGGCCTGCCCTCCCTGCAGCGCAGCGGCCTGAAGAAGCAGTTTTATTTCCCGGGCTTTACCAACAAGACAGGCGGCCTCATCTGCGAATCGGACCTGCTGGCGACAAGGCAGCATTGGCAAGAGACACAGCAGCGTCTTAACTATTTTACCCAGCTTGGCCTCAGTGGCATTGCAGCCGACGATACTGTGATCAGCCTGTTTAGCTATGAAACTGCGAGCCTAGAGGCACTTTGCCAGCATTGGAGCCAAGGCAAACAGCGGATACATCTGCTGGTTCCCATTGGCCGCAGCCTAAATAGTCTTGCCACCTTCATCGACCCGCAACAGGACTTAGCGCCGGGTCAGCGTTTTTGCCACGGCAAGCTAACCATTCATCTTCTGCCGATGACAGATCAGCAAGGGTACGACAGGCTGCTTTGGAGCTGTGACGTTAATATAGTGCGCGGTGAAGACTCCTTCCTGCGCGCCCAATGGGCGGCCAAACCCTTTATCTGGCACATCTATCCTCAGGAAGAGGACTATCACCTGATAAAATTAGAAGCCTTTATGGCACTTTATTGTCATAATCTGGCGCCAGAAGTTGCCGACGCCTGGAAAGCACTCAATATTGGCTTTAACCAAGGTAGCCAGGAAGCCCTGCTTCCCCTGTGGCAACAAGTCATTACCGCACATGCGGCCCTGACGCAACACGCGCAAAAATGGCCGGATGAAGCAATAAATGATGCAGATCTTGCAACACGACTAGTTCAATTCGTTAAAAATAGCTAAGATACTGCGTTGAAATAGAAACACCCTAAAATATAGGAAATAGAGAAATGAAAACTGCTCATGAAATCCGTCCTGGTAACGTGATCATGTTAGATGGCAGCCCATGGGTTGTTCAAAAGACTGAAACAACTCGTTCTGGCCGTAACGCGGCTATCGTTAAGATGAAGCTGAAGAACCTACTTCAAGACTCATCGACTGAAACCACCTTCAAGGGTGAAGACAAGATGGAAGATATCATTCTAGACCGTCTTGATTGTACTTATTCTTACTTTGCCGATCCTATGTATGTCTTCATGGATGCAGAGTACAACCAGTATGACGTTGAAGCTGACAACCTGGGCGACGCAGCTGCCTATATCGTTGACGGCATGGAAGAGCAGTGCCAGGTAACCTTCTATGAAGGCAAGGCAATTTCTGTTGAACTACCAACAACTGTTGTACGTGAAGTGACCTACACAGAGCCTTCAGCACGTGGCGACACCTCTGGTAAGGTAATGAAGCCAGCAACTATCGCTGGTGGCGCAACCCTTAGCGTTGCAGACTTCGTGAAAACTGGCGACATGATCGAGATCGATACTCGCACACACGAGTTCAAGAAGCGCGCTTAAACAAGCCGTTTACCCAATGATGAAAGCCAGCGTTTTTCGCTGGCTTTTTTGTAGCTAAAGCCAACCAATCCAGTTTAACTGTCTACAGCAGGCCGTCACACCAGCATTTATCACTATTTTTATTTTTAACAAATAAGCCTTTCAGCATTTTCCTCTGAAAATAATTACCAAATTGCGGCAAAGCCCCTTTTAAACAATACTTTTTTTCGTTATTGTTCGATAACTTACGAGCTTTGACACAAGCAGCTTTTTTCTCTACTGGCTATCACGAGGTTTCGATGCGCCCTATCATTAAGTCCAATAAACTCGACACCGTCTGTTACGACATCCGCGGGCCTGTCCATAAGGAAGCCAGACGCCTGGAAGACGAAGGCCATCGCATCCTTAAGCTCAATATCGGTAACCCTGCCCCCTTTGGTTTCGAGGCCCCGGAAGAGATAGTACGCGACGTGATCCTTAACCTGCCCAGCGCACAGGGCTACAGCGAGTCCAAGGGCCTGTTCTCGGCGCGCAAGGCGATTGTGCAGCACTACCAGAGCCTGGGGCTGTTTGGCGTCGATATCGAAGATATCTACATAGGCAATGGTGTATCTGAACTGATCGTCATGGCGATGCAGGGCCTGCTTAACAGTGACGACGAGGTGCTGGTGCCCTCCCCCGATTATCCCCTGTGGACAGCTGCCGTGCACCTCTCCGGTGGCAAGGCGCAGCACTATCGCTGCGACGAAGAGTCCGACTGGTTTCCCGATCTCGATGACATCAAAGTCAAGATAAACAGCCGTACCCGCGGCATAGTGCTGATCAACCCCAACAACCCAACGGGCGCCGTCTACTCCCGCGAGTTACTGCTGGAGATCATCGAGCTTTGCCGTCAGCACGACATCATCTTGTTTGCCGATGAGATCTACGACAAGATCCTCTACGATGGCGCCATGCATATTCCGGCGGCGACCCTGTCAGACGACATTCTCACCGTCACCTTCAACGGTCTCTCCAAGTCATACCGCGCCGCGGGCTTTCGTGTCGGCTGGATGATGCTCTCGGGTAACCTTAAGGCCGCCAAGAGTTATATCGAAGGCCTAGACATGCTGGCCTCCATGCGCCTGTGCTCAAACGTACCCAATCAGCACGCCATTCAGACGGCGCTAGGCGGCTATCAAAGCATCAATGAATTGGTGGCGCCCGAAGGCCGGCTTACGGTGCAGCGTGACACCTGCTATGAACTGCTCAACCAGATCCCCGGGGTGAGCTGTAAGAAACCTAAGGGTGCCCTGTACGCCTTTCCGAAACTGGACGCCAAGAAGTTTAACCTGAGAGACGACGAGCGCCTGGTGCTTGATCTACTCAAAGAGAAGAAAATTCTCCTGGTACAAGGCACCGCCTTTAACTGGCCAGAGCCGGATCACCTCAGGGTCGTCTTCCTGCCCCACAAGGAGGACCTGAATAAGGCGCTGGTGGAATTTGGCGACTTCCTGTCAACTTACAGCCAGTAAGTTAATTCAAGCCAACAGAAAAGCGATCTCAGGATCGCTTTTTTATATTTAATACCAATCACAATAAATCAGTGAGCAGATATAGCGCAGGAAAAACACCTGAGAACAAGGCAGGATTTTTAGGTAAGTAGTTATTCCAGAGTTAGTAATTCCAGGATTAAAAATCCTAACGCAGTTATCAAGCGTTTTAACAAGCTAGAATGATCAGGTTTTTATTACGATTGGTATAAGACACTGTTTCTATTCACTTGCCCTGTGTTACTGTTAAACCAACTTAGCTCAACAGGGAAAGCAGTATGAGTCATTTGTTCGCCCACCTGGCCAGGATGAAGTTGATCCAACGCTGGCCACTCATGTATAACGTCCGCCCGGAAAATGTGCAGGAACACTCGCTTCAGGTCGCCATGGTGGCCCACGCCTTGGCCATTATTGCCAATAAAAAATTCAACAGACAGCTTAGCCCAGAGCGCGCCGCCACCCTGGCCATTTTTCATGATGCCAGCGAGATCCTCACCGGTGACCTACCGACCCCGGTCAAGTATTTCAATAAGGAGATCGAGGCCGAGTACAAGAAGATAGAGGCTATCGCCGAGCGCAGGCTACTTGAGATGGTGCCGGAGGAGTTTCAGGAAGATTACCAAGATCTCTTGCTAAGCGATCAGGCCGATGAAGAGTACAAACAACTGGTCAAATCGGCAGACACCCTCTGCGCCTACCTCAAATGCCTGGAGGAGCAGACCGCCGGCAATCATGAATTCAACACCGCCAAGCGCCGCCTCACCGAATCTTTGAGCAAGAACCCGGATCCGGCGGTAAAATATTTTATCGACACCTTTATACCCAGCTTCGAGCTCAATCTCGATGAGATCAATCGCCTGCTATAGCGGCTAAGGCAGCCAAAGAGGAAAGCATATGACATCGGCTATCTGGCATGAAAGACGCTTGGGCGAAGAGAAGCTCAGGCGCAACGACCACCGCAGTCCCTATCAGCGCGATCGCGCCCGCATTCTCCACTCGGCCGCCTTCAGGCGCCTGCAGGCCAAGACCCAGGTGCTGGGGGTGGGTATGAACGATTTCTACCGCACCCGCCTCACCCACTCGCTAGAGGTATCACAGATAGGCACAGGGATCTGCGCCCAGCTGAAACAGAAATACCCGGACCTGCATCACCTGCTCGACTCCATGAGCCTGATAGAGTCCCTCTGCCTGGCCCACGACATCGGTCATCCTCCCTTCGGCCATGGCGGCGAGGTGGCGCTTAACTATATGATGCGCAGCGACGGAGGATTCGAGGGCAACGGCCAGACCTTCAGGATCCTCACGGCGCTAGAGCCCTATACCGAGCATTTCGGCATGAACCTCACCCGGCGCACATTGTTGGGGATCCTCAAGTATCCTGCGAGCCACGCCGAGCTGTATCAGTCCCAAACTAGGCCCGAAGTCGACAGCTACCGCCAGCTCAAACCCAGCCAATGGCGCCCGGTTAAAGGGATCTTCGACGAAGACAAGGTGGTGCTCGACTGGGTACTTAAGCCGCTGTCAGAAAGCGACAGAGCCTTATTCGTCTCGGCCGAATCCGCGACAATAGATCAACACAAGCGCACACGGCATAAATCCCTGGACTGCTCCATCATGGAGCTGGCCGACGATACCGCCTACGCGATCCATGATCTCGAAGATGCCATCGTCATGGGCATAGTCACCCAGGCCATGTGGCAACAGGATGTAGCCAGTGTGCTGAGTCAGAGTGAAGATAACTGGATAGCGAAAGAGTTTGCCAATATCGGCGACAAGTTGTTTGCGCTGGAAAATCATCTGCGCAAGGATGCAATAGGCACCTTAGTGAACGGCTTTGTCACCGCAATCCTTATCGATGAAAACCCGCAATTTAACGAGCCCCTGCTAAGATACAATGCCCGCCTGGAGGCCCCCTTTGCCGAGGCGCTGCATGTACTCAAGCAGTTTGTTTACAAAAGGGTGATCCGTAAGCCTGAGATCCAGATGCTGGAGTACAAGGGACAACAGATCGTCATGGAGCTGTTTGAGGCCTTCGCCTCGGATCCCGAGCGCCTACTGCCGCTCAATACCCAGGAACGCTGGCAGCAGATGGCGGCGCTAGAGGGTAACTGCAACCGGGTGATCGCCGACTATATCTCGGGGATGACAGATGAATTTGCCGCCCGCCTGCATCAACATCTCTTTAGCGCCCGCGCAGGCTCTCTTATCGATCTGCAGTAGAGAGTTCAAACCTGGCATAAAAAAACGCGCTCTGGGCGCGTTTTTTATCAGCTGTGACATCTGCTAGCGATTAGCCGCCTATCAAACTTGGGAACAAGCCCTTAAACCCGGCCGCCATCACCTCGATACCGATGGAGAGCATTAATAGCCCCATGAGACGGGTGATCACGTTAATGCCCGTCTTGCCCAGTAACTTGAAGATCACCGGCGCCATACGGAACAGGGTAAAGCTGGTGAGGCCGAATATCACCACAGTGATCGACATACCGATAAGATCGCTGAAGGTGTTGTGCTGAGCCGCCGACACTATGACAGAACTGATCGCGCCGGGGCCAGCCATCAGTGGCAAAGCCAGGGGCACTACGGCAACCGACTCCATGCCTGACGCCTCCCTGTCTTCTTCCTGGTTGCGTTTCACCTCGCCCAGCTTACCTTGTAGCATGGACATGGCGATGATCGCGATCAGGGTACCACCGGCAATTCTAAACGCCGACAGCGAGATACTAAACATGTTGAGGATATGCTGGCCGGCAATGATGGTGACCAGGAGGATCACGACCACCGCAAAGTTAGCGACCTTGCCCGTATGGTTACGCTCCGCTTCCGTCTGGTGACTGGTCAGACTCACAAACACGGGCAGCAAACCTATGGGGTTGATTATGGCTACCAAACCAAGAAAAAATTTAACATAGAGTGTTAAATCCAATGTCATCTCCTCAAGTGACGTTATAGTCGGTTAAAAAGCAGTATGGTTGAAAAACGCATACTGTACAGTATTGCTCACGCCTGGAAAAACGAGATTTTCTATCACAATTCACAACTTTGACTTAAATATTCTATTTTTACCCGACTAGAATTATGCCAGTGAGAACCTTCACATTGTACTCACAATGTCATTTTATTACATTAACAGGAGGTTTTGCGGCGTCGATCACGGTTATCACCCCGCCAAGGGTGTAATTTTGTTTCATCAAGAGAATTTAGCCAAAACCGATTTTCGCTAAATTTTTTTCAAAGGATTTTATTATGACTGTTAGCAACCAACAGGAACTCGACCAACTGGTCGAACGGGTCGCCAAGGCCCAGGCACAATTTGCCAACTTTAGTCAGGAGCAGGTCGACAAGATCTTCCGCGCCGCCGCCCTGGCCGCGGCCGATGCCCGTATCTCGCTTGCCAAGATGGCGGCAAACGAAACCGGCATGGGTGTGCTGGAAGATAAGGTGATCAAGAACCACTTCGCCTCCGAATACATCTACAACAAGTATAAGGATGACAAGACCTGCGGCATCCTAGAGGAAGATCCCACCTTCGGCACCATCACTATCGCCGAGCCAGTGGGCCTCATCTGCGGTATTGTGCCTACCACCAACCCGACTTCTACTGCCATCTTCAAGGCCTTGATCAGCCTTAAGACACGTAACGGCATCATCTTCTCGCCGCACCCAAGAGCCAAAGTATCGACTACAACGGCCGCCCGCCTGGTACTGGAAGCCGCGGTTGAAGCCGGGGCGCCGAAAGATATTATTGGCTGGATCGACGAACCCAGCGTTGCCCTGTCTAATCAGCTGATGACCCATGAGAAGATCAACCTGATTCTGGCCACCGGTGGCCCTGGCATGGTTAAGGCCGCCTACTCTTCAGGTAAGCCTGCGATCGGTGTCGGCGCCGGTAACACCCCGATTGTTATCGACGAAACCGCCGACATCAAGCGCGCGGTCAGTTCTATCCTGATGTCCAAGACCTTCGATAACGGCGTAGTGTGCGCGTCGGAACAAGCCGTCGTCGTGGTCGATGCCGTCTATGACGCGGTTAAAGAGCGTTTCGCCAGCCACGGCGGCTATATCCTCTCGGCCAAAGAAGCCAAGGCGATGCAGAAGGTGATCCTGAAAAATGGCGCCCTCAACGCCGACATCGTTGGTCAGAGTGCGGCGACCATAGCGGCCATGGCCAACATCAAGGTACCAAGCACCACTAAGGTGTTGATCGGTCAGGCTACCGAAGTCAGCGAAGCCGAGGCCTTCGCCCATGAGAAGCTCTCTCCGCTGCTGGCCATGTACCGTGCCAGCGACTTCGAAGACGCACTCAACAAGGCAGAAGCCTTAGTCACACTGGGCGGCATTGGCCACACCTCTGGCCTGTATACCGACCAAGACACGCAAACAGAGCGAGTGAAAACCTTCGGCTACCGCATGAAGACGGCCCGTATCCTGATCAACACCCCAGCTTCTCAGGGCGGCATCGGCGATCTCTACAACTTTAAGTTAGCGCCTTCGCTTACTCTGGGCTGTGGTTCATGGGGCGGTAACTCTATCTCAGAAAACGTTGGCCCTAGCCACCTTATCAACAAGAAAACTGTCGCCAAGCGAGCCGAAAATATGTTGTGGCATAAACTCCCCTCCTCTATCTATTTCCGCCGCGGCAGCTTGCCTATCGCCCTCGAAGAGTTAAGCGATAAGAAACGCGCGCTGATCGTGACAGACAAGTATCTGTTTAATAACGGCTACTGCGATGAGACCATCAAGATATTGAAGTCTCAGGGCCTAGAAACCGAAGTCTTCTATGAGGTTGAGGCCGACCCAACCCTTGCCATCGTTAATCAAGGCGCCAGCGTGGCCAAGAGCTTCCAGCCCGATGTGATCGTCGCGCTGGGCGGTGGTTCACCTATGGATGCGGCCAAGATCATCTGGGTCATGTACGAACACCCTGATGTCGACTTTGCCGACCTGGCGCTGCGCTTCATGGATATTCGTAAGCGTATCTACAAGTTCCCTAAACTGGGCAAGAAGGCCAAGATGGTCGCTATCCCGACTACCTCGGGTACAGGTTCAGAGGTCACGCCATTTGCCGTGGTCACCGACGAGCAAACCGGCATGAAATACCCGATCGCCGACTATGAGCTGACACCTAACATGGCGATCGTCGACCCTAACCTAGTCATGGACATGCCAAAGTCGCTCACCGCCTTCGGTGGTATCGATGCGATCACCCACGCGCTGGAAGCCTATGTCAGCGTGATGGCCAACGAATACAGCGACGGTCAGGCACTGCAGGCGCTGGATCTGTTAGTTAAGTACCTACCAGACTCCTACGCACTGGGCGCTCAGGCTCCAGTAGCCCGTGAGAAGGTCCACAATGGCGCAACCATTGCTGGTATCGCCTTCGCCAACGCCTTCTTGGGTATCTGTCACTCCATGGCCCACAAGCTAGGCGCAGAGTTCCACCTAGCCCACGGCCTGGCAAACGCGCTGCTTATCAGTAACGTGATCCGCTTTAACGCGACCGATCTGCCGACCAAGCAGGCCGCTTTCAGCCAATACGATCGACCCAAGGCCCTTTGTCGTTACGCAAAGATAGCTGAACATCTTAAACTTAAAGGCGCGACAGGCGAAGGCATTAGCGATGAAGAAAAAGTGGAAGCGTTGCTCGAAAAAATCGATGAACTCAAGAAGACGATTGGCATTCCGGCTTCGATCCAAGAAGCAGGCGTCAACGAAGCCGACTTCTTCGCCAAGCTTGATGAGTTGGCCGAAGACGCCTTCGACGACCAGTGTACCGGTGCCAACCCAAGATACCCATTGATCGCCGAGCTCAAAGCGATTCTGACCGCCAGCTTCTACGGTAAGAAGTATCAAGATCCGGTTTAAGGCGCGATGGCGTTAGCTAAGCTTAAAAGGTGCCCATGTGGCACCTTTTTTTATGTCATAGTTAGTCCAAATAGAAATATAGCTATTTGTTATTATTAGATAAAAACAAAACAAAAAGCTTTTTATCCTAACCACAAAAATTATTAGTTAGCCAGGCTCAGCGCTTAGGACTATAAGGCTTCACCGTCTCAATAAAAACCTAAGCCATTGACTGCAAAATTAGAATTAACATCCGATCCTGCACTCGACGATATGCTGTTTGCCGACATATGCGACCAGCTTGCCATCCATGGCTATGCGGTGCTGCATAATGTCTTCCCACCTAGCATGTTGCAGCAGCTACTCGATGGGATCACAGAGCTTGCCGAGGAAGACTTTAAGGCCGCGGCAATCGGCCGTGCCCAAGACCAACAGGTTGTCGAGACCATACGCCGCGACAAGATCTGCTGGCTCAACGAGTCGATGGACTTTACCCAGGACTATTTCACCTGGTCAGAGCAACTGCGCCTGGCGGTGAATCGTTATCTCTATCTGGGCCTGTTCGATCAAGAAGCCATGCTGGCCTACTACGCCCCAGGCGCCTTCTATAAGCGACACCTGGACGCCTTTCGGGGTCAAACCAACCGCAAGCTCACCAGCATTCTCTACCTCAACCCCGACTGGCAACCCAGCCATGGCGGTGAATTGCTGATGTACCAAGGTGACGAAACGGCCCCCTTTCAGACGGTCGAGCCCAGATCCGGCACCATGGTGATCTTCTTAAGCGAGCTGTTTCCCCATGAGGTGTCACTGTCCCATCACGATAGATACAGCCTCACCTCCTGGTATCGTATCAACGACGGTATGCCGGGGCACTAAGCCGCTTAATACGAACAAGGACCTTTGCGTTCCGCCCACAAAAAAGCCAGAACTGAGTTCTGGCTTTTTAATTTCTATGATCGGGTGACTAAATTATCACCCACATCTTACGAGTCACTAACTCAGATTACTTCTTGGTCCAGCGATCCATCCAACCAAGCACATTGGCGTACCACTGCTCTAGGTTATCCGGGTTAAGGATCCAGTGGTTCTCATCTGGGTAGATAAGCAGTTCAGACGGAATGCCCTTACGCTGCATGAAGCTAAACGCGGCGAGTCCCTGACCATAAGGTACACGGAAGTCTTTCTCACCGTGGATCACCAGCATAGGCGTCTGCCAGTTATCGACATAGTTAACCGGGTTAAACTTCTCGAACAGCGCCTTGTTGTCCTGATAGGTACCACCGAATTCATACTCTGGGAACCATAGCTCTTCGGTCACATAGTACATAGAGCGCATGTCGAACAGACCCGCGTGGTTAACCAGACACTTGAAGCCGTCGTTCCAGTTGCCTTGGATCCAGTTCATCATGTAGCCGCCGTAAGACCCGCCCAGGGCACAGGCGCGATCGCCATCGAGCCACTTCTGCTGCGCGGTCACCGCTGCCAGACCCTTCTGTAGATCTTCAAGCGGCTTACCGCCCCAGTCTTTCGAGATAGAGTCGGTAAAGGCCTGACCATAACCGGTAGAGCCGTGGAAATCGATCATCACCACGCCGTAGCCAGCGCCCGCCCAAAGCTGCGCATTCCAGCGGCTGCTGAAAGAGTTACCGAAAGAGCCTTGTGGGCCACCGTGTACCAGGAAGGCAACAGGATACTTCTTGCCTTGCTTGTAGTTAGCAGGCTTGATCCAGTAACCGTAGACCTCTTCGTTGTTCCAGCCCTTGAAGCTGAACTGCTCAAACTCGCCAAACTTAATCTTGGCCAGGTTGTCTTTGTTCACCTCGGTCAGACGATTTACATTTTGACCGTCCAGCGACATGGTGTAGAGATCGCCCGGCTCAACCAGGCTCTTATGGTTAAAGACGATCTTATCGCCAGTCACGCCGAGAATGCTGTTACTGCCGTCGTTGTGCAGCGTCTTCACGTCACCAAACTGAGTGTTGACCTCAAAGATGCTGACCTGACCCAGATCCTGCGCCGTCACATACAGAGTGCGGTTGTCGGCGCCGAAGGCCAGTGAGCTTGGGCTGCGATCCCACAGTGGGGCCACTTCTTTCTCTTGACCCGTCACAGTGTCACGCAACATGACGCGGTAGCGATCCGCCTCGAAGCCAGGCTTGCTCATGGCCAGATAAGCCAGGTAACGACCATCGGCAGAGAAAGTAGGCTGGGCATCCCAGGCCTTGTTGCTCTCGGTCAGGTTTTTCGCCTCACCGCCCAGCACAGAGACCTGCCATAGGTCATAGTTGGTTTCCCATGCCTGTGACTTGCTCGGCGCCTTGGCGCTGTATACCACATACTTGCCGTCTGGGGTAAAGGTCACCTCTTCCATGCCAGAAAACGGCAGTGGCGGCGTTTCGGTATCCAGCCCTTTAGTGACATCGACGGCATTGTCGATCAGCTTGCCGTCAAGCTTGGCCACAAACAGGTGGCTGCGGCTATGATCGCCCCAGGTATCCCAGTGACGCACCATCAGCTGCTTGTATTCGCGGCCGGTCGACTTGCGCTCGGCTTCCTGCTCACGCTTGTCGGCGGTGCACTGCAAGGTGTCACACTCAGGATAGACGCGCATGTTCATCACGACTTGTTTGCCATCCAGTGACAACTTAAAGCCTTCTACATCCAGCGGCAGGTTAGAGATCTTCACCGCTTCGCCGCCGTCCAGCGCCAGCTCATAAAGCTGCGAGCTGCCATCGCGGGCCGCCAGGAAGTAGATCTTCTTGTCGTCTGCGCTAAAGGCGACGCTGTGCTCTGTACCTTTGGCCGAGGTCAGGCGCTTTACCTGGCCTTCGCCGACCAGAGACTGAAGATAAAGGTCAGATTGCGCCTCACCTTTATCATCAAATTTTTTAACTGCATAAACGATTTTAGTGCCGTCATTCGACAGTGCACTGGAATGCAGCTTATTCATTTTAACGAGATGTTGTACCTTGAAAGGCTCTGGTGATGCGGCATGAACGCCAGAAACCAGACCGGCAGTCGCCAAGGCAAGTATGATTGCAGTTTTTTTCATTGTTATTGTCATCTTTATGGTTGAACGGCAAGGCGACAATGCTTAATGCTAAGAAATGGCGCCTAAAGCCAAAAAGTCGTGCAAAATATCGCAACAGACACTAAACAAAATTGCGGGTTTAAGCAAGTCGCCTGACTCACCTAAAACCCGCCCAATTCGTTATCTGTTAAGCGCTATTAGGCAAGCTTCACGCGCCAGGTCGCAGGACCGGTTTCGTGAGCATTTACCCCTTCGCTGTCTACGGCAACGGTAACCGGCATATCGGTCACGTCAAACTCATAGATGGCTTCCATACCTAAGTCTTCGAAGGCCACCACGCGAGACTTCTTGATTGCCTTAGACACCAGATAGGCGGCGCCGCCCACGGCCATCAGGTAAACCGCCTTGTGCTTCTTGATAGACTCGACGGTGGCCGGGCCACGCTCGGCCTTACCTATCATGCCCATCAGACCTGTCTTATCCAGCATAAGGTCGGTGAACTTATCCATACGGGTTGCCGTAGTCGGGCCTGCCGGGCCAACCACTTCATCGCCCACAGGATCGACCGGGCCAACGTAGTAGATAAACTTACCGGTGAAATCGACGCCCTCAGGCAGGCCTTCACCGCTCTCGATAAGGGTTTGGATGCGCTTATGAGCCGCATCACGACCCGTGAGCATCTTGCCGTTTAACAACAGCACATCACCGCTCTTCCACTGTTCGATATCGGCTTGGGTCACAGTGTTAAGATCGACACGACGTACGCCCTCGCCCGCTTCGCGGGTGATCTCTGGCGAATCTTCCAGCTTAGGTGTCTCGAGTTCGGCAGGGCCGGTTCCATCGAGGTGGAAGTGTACGTGGCGGGTCGCGGCGCAGTTAGGGATCATCACCACTGGCTTAGAGGCCGCATGGGTCGGTGCAGACTTGATCTTGATATCCAGCACTGTCGTCAGGCCGCCAAGGCCCTGGGCACCAATACCCAGCTTGTTGGCACGCTCGAAGATATCCAGACGCAGCTTCTCTTCGGCGGTTTCGGCGCCCTTGGCCTGCAGCTCGTGGATATCGACAGGATCCATCAGGGCTTCTTTGGCCATCACGGCCGCCTTCTCGGCGGTGCCGCCAATACCTATACCCAGCATGCCTGGTGGACACCAGCCCGCGCCCATGGTGGGCAGGGTCTTCTCAACCCACTCGGCGATATCGTCAGATGGGTTTAACATCACCATCTTAGATTTGTTTTCCGATCCACCGCCCTTGGCGGCAATGGCGACTTCGACATGGTTACCCGACACCATCTCGACGTGTACCACAGACGGGGTGTTGTCTTTGGTGTTCTTACGGCCACCGGCAGGATCGGCAACGATAGAGGCGCGCAGTGGGTTATCCGGGTTGGTGTAGGCGCGTCTAACCCCTTCATCCACCATCTGCTGCACCGTCATGTCTGTCTTGTCCCACTTGACGCCCATGCCGATCTTAACGAAACAGGTCACGATACCCGTGTCCTGACATAGCGGACGCTTGCCTTCGGCAGACATGCGCGAGTTGATCAAGATCTGCGCGATAGCGTCTTTAGCCGCCGCACTCTCTTCACGCTCATAGGCCTCGGCCATGGCGTCAACGAAATCTTTAGGGTGGTAATAAGAGATATATTGTAGCGCGTCGGCGACACTCTCGATGAGGTCCGCTTGCTTGATGATGGGCTGTTCTATAGTCACAGACATTTCCTTACTCACAGTTTGGTTATTCACCGCCCTTTTGCAGGGTCGCGTATTTTTTTTGAATCCGTTCACAATATGATACTCTTTCGCGACTTTTAGGGGAACATCACATTTTAGATAAGGGTTATCGATGGATTTTTCGTCGACTCAAGGCGTTAGGGTACAAAAGTTAGACTGGCAACTCTCCACCACAGAGGTATTTGGCTGCTTTGCTCACCTACCCTGGGCCATACTGCTTGACTCTGCCGGCAGCGATCATTGTGACGCAAAGTACGACATCATCAGCTTCGATCCCTTAGCCACCATCACCAGTCAAGAGGGTGTGACCCAGACAAGGCATCTGCGCCCTGCTGGGGATAACCAAACCCCAGCAACTGACTATCCCCAAGAGACCAGCAGCACAACAGATCCCTTCTCGATATTACAGGCGGCGATAGCGGCTTATTTCCCGGTACAGCATAGATGCGAGCTCCCCTTCAGTGGCGGCGCCCTGGGCACCTTTAGCTACGACCTGGGTCGGCGCATCGAGAAGCTCCCCGCCACCGCCGCTAAGGATATCGGCCTGCCCGAGATGAATGTCGGCCTCTATGACTGGGCGCTGCTATTTTGCTACCAGAGTCAGACATGGTCGCTGGTGCACTATCACGGCGAGGCGGCACTTAAATCGCGCCTGGCGGACATCGAGTCACGACTAGGCGCCCATGGGCAAGACGAAGAAATTAACAAAGCAGTATTTTCACTGAGCCGTGACTGGCAGGCGCAGATCACTAAGGACGAATACAGAAACAAGTTTAATCGCGTGCAGGAGTACCTGCACAGCGGCGACTGCTACCAGATCAACCTGACCCAGCGCTTCGAGGCCGAATATCGCGGCGATGAGTGGCAGGCCTATCTGAAGCTCAGGGCCAGCAACAAGGCGCCCTTCTCTGCCTTTATCCGACTGGAGCAACACGCCATTCTCTCCATCTCCCCAGAGCGCTTTATCAAGTTAAACGGCGACGCCATAGAGACCAAACCCATCAAGGGCACCATGGCTAGAGCGATCGATATCGAGGCCGACAGAGCAGCGGCCGCTATGCTGGCCGCCTCAGAGAAAGATCGCGCCGAGAACTTGATGATAGTGGATCTGCTGCGTAACGATATCGGCAAGGTGGCCAGCCCAGGCAGCGTGCGCGTGCCCCATCTGTTTGCCATCGAGAGTTTCCCAGCGGTGCACCATCTGGTGAGCACGGTGACCGCAACACTGGCACCACCCAACACCCCCTGCGATCTGCTCAGGGCAGCGTTTCCCGGTGGCTCTATCACGGGCGCGCCTAAGATCCGCGCCATGGAGATCATCGAAGAGCTGGAACCATCGCGTCGCAGCCTCTACTGTGGCTCCATCGGCTATATCAGCCAAGACAGGCAGATGGACACCAGCATCACCATACGAACCTTGGTGGCCGAGCCCCCTCGCCTCTACTGCTGGGCGGGCGGCGGCATAGTGGCGGACTCTCGGGTCGATGCCGAATATCAGGAAAGTTATGATAAGGTGAGTAAGATCCTCCCCATACTGAGCAACTGACAAGTAATTAGGCAATTATGACACTGGACGAGTTTAAACGGCGCTACGCTCTGCACCAACTGCCCACGGACACAGGGCCGCAGATCCATCGCACCCTGCGACAGGCCGCCGTACTCGTCCCCCTGATTGAACAAAGTGGTGAACTTGAGCTGCTGCTGACGCGCAGGCCCACCCACCTAAGGGCCCACCCAGGGCAGATAAGCTTTCCCGGCGGCAAGGTTGAAAAGAGTGATGAGAGTTACGCCGATACCGCGCTGCGTGAGGCGTTTGAGGAGATCGCCCTGCCGCGCGACAATGTCGAAATCCTTGGCCAATACCCCATGTTTAACACCTTCACCGGCTTTGCCATCGCACCGATCATAGGTGTGGTGAGAGAAGCCTTTGAGCCTGTGCTCGATCCCGGCGAGGTGGATGAGCTGTTTAGCGTACCCCTAAGCTTCCTTCTAGATCCCGCCAATCGCATTCAGAAACAGTTCTCCCGCCGCGGCGTACACTATCCCGTCTACTTCATTCCCTACGGCGACTATTTCATCTGGGGCGCCACCGCCGCCATGATAGACAGACTCTGTCGCCAGATAGGGGACCCGCGCTAAAACCATAAGTCTTCAAGCGACCAGTCTAAAATGACTTTCCCTCTTTAAACCTAAGGAAGGTGCGAATAAGTCCCGTGCTTGCTCTGCGAGTGCTTAAAGTGGAGTCTGGCAGGCCAAAGCACTAAACAAAAAACTTAAGATAGAGACCCGCGGCGGTCGAGGTTAACAGCAGAAGTGGGATATTAAACCAGTAGCCCATGCGACTATGATGAGCCACATAAAAGTTAAAGGCCAGGTTAATCAGGCTGATAGCGGCGCAGCTCCAGATCACATACTCTAGCCTCAGGGTGATGGTGGGATCCCAGGTGAGGCGCACACTGGCCCCCTTACTGAGAAAGTAACCGACGGCGCGATCCGGCCTGGCCTCACCAAAGAGCAGTAATGCATACACGGCCAGGGACCAACCTAAGATCGACAAGCTGCCTAAAAAAATCTGGAAAATTTTGACTTTTTTCATTTAGCCCACTGAATTAACTGGCCATATTTTAAGCATAACAAGCTTTCCAGCCTAACACCATTAGCGGATAAGCAGCAGATTAAGGCCGCTTTTTTATGGCGCTTAAGCCTGCCTTGGCTGAAATGCCCATTTTATTTGCCTTTAGGCCAATCTATCTGCTGTTTTTCCCTTGAGAAAAGCCACCAGCAAGGTAATATAAACCTCCAAAATTTTTAATAAAACGTTTCGTTGGAGAACTAAGCAACAATGAGCATTGCATCTGTCGCTTCTGTATTTAAAGGTGATTTTGCGGTTGGTTCGCAAGTTACCGTACGCGGTTGGGTAAGAACTCGCCGAGATTCCAAGGCCGGCATCTCTTTTCTTGCCGTATATGATGGTTCCTGTTTTGATCCCATTCAGGGCGTTGTGCCAAATAGCTTAGACAATTATAACGACGAAATCTTACGCCTCACGGCCGGTTGTTCTGTCGTGATGACGGGTGAACTGGTTGAAAGCCCAGGTAAAGGCCAGGCGTTTGAGATGCAGGTGACTAAGGTTGAAGTCACAGGTTGGGTTGAAGATCCTGATACCTATCCTATGGCGGCCAAGCGTCACTCTATCGAGTATCTGCGCGAACTGGCTCACCTGCGTCCTCGCACTAACATCATAGGCGCGGTCGCTCGCGTACGTAACTGTCTGTCTCACGCGATCCACAACTTCTACAACGAAGAAGGCTTCATCTGGGTATCTACCCCACTGATCACGGCTTCTGACTGTGAAGGTGCCGGTGAGATGTTCCGCGTGTCGACACTGGATCTGGAAAACCTGCCACGTACCGACGAGGGTAAGGTCGATTTCAGCGAAGACTTCTTCGGTAAGGAATCTTTCCTGACGGTATCGGGTCAGCTCAACGGTGAGACCTACGCCTGTGCACTGTCGAAGATCTACACCTTTGGCCCAACCTTCCGCGCCGAAAACTCAAACACCAGTCGCCACCTGGCAGAATTCTGGATGGTTGAGCCGGAAGTGGCCTTCGCCGATCTGAACGATGTTGCCGGTCTTGCCGAGCGTATGCTGAAGTACTGTTTCCGCGCCGTGCTTAACGAGCGTCGTGACGATCTAGAGTTCTTCGCCCAGCGCGTCGACAAGACGGTTATCGAGCGTCTTGAAAACTTCGTCAACAGCGATTTCGCTCAGGTGGATTACACTGACGCCATCGAGATCCTCAAGACCTGTGGCAAAAAGTTCGAATTCGATGTCGAATGGGGTATCGATCTGCAATCTGAGCATGAGCGCTACCTGGCGGAAGAACACTTCAAGGCACCTGTGGTCGTGAAGAACTATCCAAAAGATATCAAAGCCTTCTACATGCGTCTCAACGAAGATGGCAAGACAGTAGCGGCCATGGACGTACTGGCTCCTGGCATCGGTGAGATCATCGGTGGTGCCCAGCGTGAAGAGCGTCTGGATGTGCTAGATACCCGTCTGGACGAGATGGGTCTGAGCAAGGAAGATTACTGGTGGTATCGTGACCTGCGCCGTTACGGCACAGTGCCACACTCAGGCTTCGGCCTGGGCTTCGAGCGTCTGGTTTCTTACGTGACCGGCGTATCGAACATCCGCGACGTGATCCCATTCCCACGCGCGCCTAAATCAGCAAACTTCTAAAGCCAGCTAAGTGCATAGCAAGTTCTACAAAAAACGCCCTCCGGGGCGTTTTTTTATGGGCTCAGATTTCAGTTAGCAATTTCTATGGGCTAACGCCCAGACCAGCGGCGAGCGTTCGCGAGTTCAACACCGAAGGTGCGATGCTGACCTGCCTTGTTATAGATAATTTTTATTGACCGCTCGCTTAATTAGGTGAAATTGCAACCAAACCATGATAGGCATGGTTATAAAGCCATAGACAACCCACGCGTAGGGTGAAGCCTGTATTACATTCAAGATGTATGTTATTAAAAAATACGTAAGCCAATATCCTATCTGGATTTTTATACTTATTGGCAATCCGAGAACGACTAACGTATCTAACACACTAGCCTTTTTATGGTCTGCACAAGACCTGTAAACTTTGAACGCGCCAAGATGAAATACAAACATGGTGACTACATAAGAGGTGGCCGTAAACAAGTTGATCGAATAAGAATACCCTAATAAAAACATTGGTATCACAGTTCCTACAACCTGTAAGTAGAAGCATGCGACGTAGTACATCGTTTTCTGCTTTTGATCAATTTTGTCTTCAGCTAACTTTGTAGCGATGACGTCCGTGTTCCAGATATCCATGTAACCTCGATTATGTATAACGCATAAAGCATGGACGCAGCTTTGCTGCGTTCAATTCTTTTACTTATTAGGTGCTTACTCTGATTTAGCAACGTGCTTCTTTCTCTCGTTACGCGCCATACGCCCTTCTTTCATTAGTATACCCAGGACGCTATAACTTAGATAATCCTTGGAACCCCCGCCGTAATCGGATTGGAGGCCAAGATACTTAGCGGCATCAGAGTTTCTTATGCCTTCCGGGTTGGCTTTAGCCAACTCCATAACTGCTGACTTGAGGATGCTCAAGCCCATCTGAGCTTTTTCATAGCATCCGTCAGGGATATTGATCTTGATGCGCTTTGATATATTGTTTGGATTGGGTTTCACTCGATTGGTTAGCATTCCGCCCTGAGAGCGAATGCCAAAACCAGCAATTAACTCGGCTTCAATTTTGAGAGACTGTTCCTCTGTTAGATTATCTGAGATTACAGTATGCAGTACGGACAAGCCTGCATCTTGAATGGCTTGAATCACTTTACCTTTTTCTGAATCATCGACTTGTGCTTGATGCTCCCATGCACGATTGCCAGTCCCCTTTCCAATGTAAAAGGTTTTCGCAGGCTTTTCTCGTGGATCTTTTAGGGCATAAACATAAAATGGATTCTGTGCCATGTATTTCCTTGCACCTAACTTTTTATTAGTACGCATGCGCTCTATTTGGCAAAACACGTATGCAGATTGAGTAAACCTATTATTGATGACTTACTAATCTAAAGTCATTGATTTATAAACACTCTACCAAAAACATGCCGGATAAACGAGCACCAGAATCGGCAAAGTGAGCACTAATATTGACTCGCTCCCGCGACTTGAATGCCTGAAAGCTATTTATGAAAAGCTAGCCTCGGATGATGTGATGAACGACGCCCTGACGAGATAGGAAGTCTTCGGCCATCTCCCCCTGTAACATGGCCAGGGTCGCCAGCATACCGGCGACCACACACTGAGGCGCAAATACACTGACCGATAGCGGCGCGCCTTTGACGGGGTAGCCATTGCTTGGGTCGATAATGTGGCCATAGCGCTTACCCTCACTCAAGAGGTAACGGCGCGAATGACCGCTGGTGGCCAGCGCGCCACTCTTAAATGTCACCACCCTGGCCGCTGAATCGAGTGCATGGGGATCTTCTATACCTATCTGCCAGGGCCGCTCGCAGCCTGGCGAGGCAAGCATATCGCCGCCTAGATTCACTAACAGATCGTGATCAGGCAGCGCGCTGGTCATGATAGCCATGGCTTTATCAGCGGCGTACTCCTTGGCGATCCCGCCAAGATCTATCCCCATGCCCTCGGGCAGATAGAGGCGCTTATCTTCGATAACGAGTCGCTCAAACCCTACCTGAGCAAGCGCCGCCCTAACCTTATTATCACAGGGCAGGCTTTCGCCGTGACCCGCGCCGAATGGCCAGAGGGCTAATACAGGCTCGGCGGTAATATCAAACTTGCCCTGACTGAGCCGATAACAGTGCTCGGCGAATTTGAGCAGCCCCAGGGTTTCGTCGTCTATGGCTTGCCAGCCGCCGGCGCCGCGATTGATCTTGGCAAGCTCGCTGCTATCGCTAAAACGGTTGTACTTGGTCTCGATGCGTTTGACCTCGGTCATGGCGCGCACTAGCGCATCAGCGACCCGCTGGTCTTCACCAAGACCTTCTTGGCGCACATTGCGCTTAGGGTCTTGTTTAGGCCGAACCAGCAGCTCACAGCGACTGGCCATGGCCTTGAATTCGCCCTTGAGTCCTTCGCAGCCGGGCACCTCAGCAGCGTCGTCAAGCAGTGGTGACAGGTTTAAACCCTCTACAAAGTCTAGGCTCAAAATCTCATCCCAAATTGCAGTACTATGGCATCGAGCCTAGGAAACTGATCGAAGGCAGCCAACTCACCAGGAAGTTCAACGCCGGGGTTCTGCGGCCGCTGCTGATAGTAGGCAAGCCGCACACTGGCAAGCATCCCCTGCTCTAGCCTTTGACCGTATTTTACGCCAAGGGTATAGGTCTGCATCTTACCCAGACGGTGATCTGCCGAGGCAAATTCGGGCAAGGGCTCGGCCTCGGTCAAATAGAGATGGTAAAATTCGGCGGCCTGCTGCCGATAGGCCCTGAACTGCCACTGCACAAAGGCACCGGCACTCAGGTTATAGCGATAACGCGCGTCCCAGGTGTGGGCCTGAAGCGACCAATCATCGTCACTGTAGCGATAGGAGAAGGTGAGCGTGCCGCTATCTAAGGCGCCCTTGGTCATCAGGTAGAGGTTATGTTTGAGCCGCTCATCGGGGCGCAGCTCATAATGATAGCCAAGGGCCCGTCCACTAGTATCGATTCGGCTTACGACCTTATAGGCGTCATTAAGGTAGCCATTGACACTGGAGAGGCCGTAGCTTAGCTGAGCCTGCCAGCGACGATTCAGGGTCTGGGTCACCCCGACATTCAGATCGAGCGTGCGTTTGAGGGCAGTATCGTAATAGCGGGTGGCATCGAAAGCCTGCCTAAACTCGGCCTCGCTGGCAAAGTCCTCTCGAAACACCATCTCACTCAACCCAACTGGTCGCCCGCCCACAGGATTAACGATATCGAAATAGTAGGCCGCGCCGGCAAACACCTGGGTATTGCTCTGGTTAAGGGAATGCTCGACACCGGCGTTCAGCCCCAGCGAGGTGTAGTCATACTCGCGAGAGAGATACCCGCCGAGACTCGTCTGCCATTTGGCGGAGAACAGATGCTGCCAGTTGGCACTCAGCTGTAGTCGGGTATCCTTGAAGGTATCATCCAGTGGCAGTTCGCCGCTGCTGGCCTGATAGACGCCGGTGCCCGAGGGACGGGTAAAGCTTTGGGGCCGCGCCTGGATCACAGCCCCATTTGCCGAGGCGCCGGTTAATGCATCTAAGGCGATCTTGCCGCGAATGATATTGGTATCGTCCAGTGCCTGACGGTAGTTAATAATGCCTTCTGCCGCCGTGACCCTGTCCTGCTCCTGATAGTAAACCAGTGCGGCATCGATGGTCGCCCCGGCGAGAAGATCGGTTTCATCTCGCTCGGTGGCACTCTCACTCGTCTGAGAAACTGCACCAGGATTGACGCTGGCTTGGTCATTGGCCATCGCCTGCTGACTCAAGGTTGCCCCACCGACACCGAGAAACAGACTGCTGGCCACCAGTAGCGATGCCATCACAGAATCATTGTCAGATATCGGGGCTTGTTGCTCGGCTTGTAGCTGAGGCTCTTGTGGCTGAGGCGCTTGTAGCTGAGGCGCTTGTCGGGTTTTCGACTGAGCTGCCTTCGCCCATGCACTCTCTAGTGGCGCTGGCGACTCGGCAGCCACCTTGCTTGCAGACTGATTTGAAATTGCGATCCGATTGGGAGTCAATCTGTCCTTCTTGTCGCTCACGCGATCTTCCTTTTCCCTGTTATCTCGTAAAACAACCTAGTTACAACCACAGCCACCACCGGCGAGTGTACGACCGCCACTGGCGCCCTCCTTACTGAAATAGATATGATCTTCTATCGCCATATCCATCTCATCGGCTTCAAGCTGCATATCTTGGCGGGCAAATTGCCCCCGCTCCCAGGGTTTTACTCCAAGGTTGGCACAGCCAGTAATTAAGGGGGCGAGCAACAGGGCCAACAGAATGCTCACGCGGCTTGCACTAGTTTTCATCCTTTGCCCTCTTCATCAATAGCGATTGGATCTCCTGCTCGACGGCGAGTTGCTTCGACTTAAAGAACCCCAGATGCTCGCTGACCAGGCGCCCTTCGCTATCAAACAAATAACTACTGGGCATCCCCTGCAGATTAAAGTGACTCGCCACCTCGCCCTTGGGATCATAGAGGATATCGAAACTGGTCGTGAAGTCGGCCAGAAATGGCCCTGCCATCTCACGCTTTTCATCGAGATTGATCGCGACGATCGCCAACCCCTTATCGCCATAGCGCTGATGCATCAGCTCCATCCAGGGAAAAGAGTCGCGACAGGGCGCGCACCAAGAGGCCCAAAAATCCACATAGACCACCTTGCCCTTGTAGGCCTCGAGTGACACCTGCTCGCCACTCAAGGTGCTCGCACTGAGATCTAATCGCGGCGCGCCGTGACACAGGGGCAAGCTCGACAGACATAGCAGCAGCGCCATAGATAGGCGTCTCCCCGCTGCGCTTTTAATGCGCCCGACAATTTGCATCGCTATCTCCTCACATCATTCCATTTGTTGCCACCAGAGGGACACTATCACTAAGCGCTATCCCTAAGCAGCGTCTCTACGCGCTATCTCTACGAACTGTCTCTACGAACTGTCTCTACGTACTGTCTCTAAATAGCTTCAAGGTGTTAGAACCTTGTATCTCATTATGCGAGGTTAGCAAAAATACAGCTGATGGGAACAGCTAAAGATTCGAATCGCGTAACATAGACTAGACGGTATTAACCCAAAACATGCTGAGCAGTGTTATTCCACTGAAGATTCTGCCCAGGAGAGATAACAGACACTGGCTTTAACGCCGTGACGATTAAACCAGTCCAGCCAGATGATCTGATTGTCTCTTAGGCTATCTCCCGGCCCTTTTACCTCGATAAGCTCGGCGGATACCCCGTTATGCTGAAGATTTGGTAAGCCGTCTTCCCGGCTATCTTCACTGCTAGGACGCTCCAGTTCTAGCTCTAGCTCTAGGTCTAGGTCTAGGTCTAGATGAAAACAGATGAGATCGGGAAAGCCAGCACGATAGTAGCGAAGATCGAACAGCATATGTCGAAATAGGTTTGCCAGAAAAGCACCGCTGAATGCACCCAGTGCCAGCTGCAG
Organism: Shewanella sp. cp20; assembly: GCF_000832025.1. Classification (NCBI taxonomy): domain Bacteria; kingdom Pseudomonadati; phylum Pseudomonadota; class Gammaproteobacteria; order Alteromonadales; family Shewanellaceae; genus Shewanella; species Shewanella sp. cp20. The sequence goes on from NZ_JPII01000048.1 coordinate 156,982, forward strand.
TAACAGGGGTGTCTTCTCCTTGTCTCGGTTTTGGGCTGATTCCAACCCTAGGTCATCGTGGCTTAGTTCCTCAAACAAGGGCCAGTGTACCCAGTCGTTGGTGATCCCGCGTTTGGCGTGAAAGTGACTGACGATCACCTCGATGTCGCCAGAGGCCAACGCCGCAAGGCGCGCATCTATGGCACGCTTGCGCCGTGGATAGAAGTCGCTGTGGTACATATCGCTCGGCCTGCTCTGGTAGGGATTGGCAAAGGCGCTACGTACATCGGCGAAGATAATGTCCCAGAAGGCCAGGCCAAACAGGCTAGCAAACAAGCGATTTTCCACCTCAACGCAAAGATGCAGCTTCTTATCCTGCACACGAGTCAGATGCCTGGCGGCGATTTGCTCGACACGCTCGGCGTTTAAGGCTCCATCTTCCTGGCTCTCATCGGTAGCTGTGCGCTGACACTCAAGTTTGAAGGTATCAAACTCCCCTTGCCAAGACTTGGGCGCCGCCCGTCTCAGGCTGCGATGAAGGCTTTTCTGCAAACGCCTTGCGACCAGACGCTCACTCTCCTCCATAGGTTCTGCTAACATCAGCTCAACTAGCCTTAGCGCTTCATCATCGCGGCCAAGCTTATTCAGGCAGCGAGTCCGGCGTTCCCGGCTCGGCGGTCTCTCTGTGTTAGCATAAAAGGCTAATGCGCGCTCAAAAAGGCCTAAGCGCTCCAATTGGCGCGCCGCCATTAGCCAGAGCACCTGGGTCATGCGGTTCAGCTTTTCATTGTCTGCCTCTTTAAAGAAATCGGGCAGCTCGGTGAGACTCTGGCAAAATGAATCAAATTTTTTGACATCAAGGTCGCATGGCTTACCACCCAACCCACCCTCTTCAAACTCCCGGTATAGATTAGATAACGCATACAAGCCTTCTAACTCCGCTCGCGTATTGAAACTGCGACTGGCGACACTCACCGAATAAGCTTCAAAATTATGAATACCAAGATCGGCCAAGATAAACTGACTCAGGGACTGACTCATACGCTCGAAATAGAGTAACTCGAAGCGTCGATAGACGACCTTGGGGCTCAGGCAGAACCAATGCTGCTCGGGCGCCAGCCCCACAAGCAGTCGCGCCAATAGGCCCGCGTTTTGGGCATACTCAATAAGCTCGCTCTTCTTCAGACGCTTAATCGCCGCACAGTCGAGGTTCGAAGCCTCTGGATTGCCAGGCTCTGCTTGACTGGAATCTTGCGCTACCAAGGCCTTAATAAGCTCCGCCTTGGTGCTCTTTTGCAGCAGCCAGCTCGTTTCGGGCCGCTCATAGTCGATCAGTTCGTGAGCGTGCAGCTGCGAGATGGCCGCCGGGATATCTTTGATTTCAATGTAGCTAAGCTGAGGCAGGCAGAACCAGGGGCCCTTACGCGAGATGAGTCTCACCAGCAGGCACTGAGCATCCTGTCCCAACGCCGAAAAAGTGTTGATGAAGCCCAGCTCGAGCTCATCGAGCAGATCGCCATAGCGGTGCTGAACACCTTGGAGCATGGTGTTGAAATTATTAAGGTAGTAATAAACTGGCAATGCAGGTGGCATCTTGGCGGCTTGCTTTGATGGCGTTGATGGCTTTGACGGCGCTGGCGACGACGGTGATGATGACGTGGTTAGCGGCGCAGGCATTAGCGGCGCCGATCGCACGGTGTTACCTTGTGTATGCCTCTCTACTATTCCCCGTTTTTGCTTAACCATTAACCTTTTCTGCCCCTGTATTTTTCTCTTCATCATCGCTGCTTTAAACGCTAAGCGGCAAGACCCATCAAACAGACTCTACGGCAGGCTTTACAAGCTTAGGGAGTTGGCGCACTCTTAGCAAAATAACAAAAAGTGCCAGCATTTGGCGATAAAACAGCGTAGGAAAAATCATCATGTGGATTCAAGTCGAGATAAATCTGCCCCCGAAACAACGCGGGTATCATCTGATCACCGAAGAGATCTATCGCGCCGCCCCAGAGCTTAGCAAGATTAAGATAGGTCTCGCCCATCTGTTGTTACAACATACCTCGGCGGGACTCACGCTCAACGAAAATGCCGACCCCAGTGTACGGGAAGACTTTGAGCGCTTCTTTAACCGTTTGGTCCCTGAGAATGAGCCCTATTATACCCATACCTATGAGGGGGACGACGACATGCCGGCCCATTTGAAATCGTCGATTCTGGGGGCGGAACTTACCCTACCTATCACCGACGGCGAGTTCAATCTGGGTACCTGGCAAGGGATCTACCTGTGCGAGGCACGCAACCGCGCCGGGGGCCGTACCCTGTTACTCACCATCCAGGGCGAATAATCTAGGCAACTAATCTCGAACAACTAATCTAGGACAAGAGGGCCAGCCAATCATCTTTATCCATCTCGGCGGCCGTGAGGCTCTCGGTCTGATACATGCTTTGGGCCAGCGCCTGTTTGCTCTGCTGCAGCTGCTGAATACGCTCCTCAACCGTATTCTGACAGATCAGCTTATAGACGAATACCGGCTTGTCTTGCCCGATACGGTAGGCCCTATCGCTGGCCTGCTCTTCGGCAGCGGGATTCCACCAGGGATCCACATGGATCACCACATCCGCCTCGGTCAGGTTGAGTCCTGACCCACCGGCCTTTAGGCTGATGAGAAACACATTGACCTCGCCGCGACGAAAACGCTCTATGATGCGATCGCGATGGCGGCTTCGCCCGGTAAGCATCTCATAGCCTATCTGCTGGCGATCCAATTGCTCGGCGATCAGATCCAGCATGCTGGTAAAGGAGGAGAAGATGAGAATGTTGCGGCCATCTTCAATCATGTTCGGTAACTTGTTCTCTAACCAGGCTAGCTTGGAAGACTCGATGTTAGCCTCATCCTGACCGCCGTCGTAGGCGGTATTCTTCGCGTTTGTTTCTGCGCCCTCAGAGCTGGCCTCGGCAAGATGCGCGCGCTCGCCAGCCTGAGCCAGATTGAGCATCGACGGGTGACAGCAGACCTGGCGAAGCTTAAGCAGTGCGTTGCTTATCATCAGGCGGTTCGCCTTAGCACCGGTTTGCCGCAGCGCCAGCTGCACCTGCTCTGCCACCGTCAGGCGTATGGTCTCATAGAGATCCGACTGACTCTGGCTCAGCTCAATCAGGGTGTTGATCACCGTCTTGGTCGGCAGTTCGGTCGCCACCTGACGCTTGGTGCGCCTGAGCATAAAGGGCGCCAGACGCTGCGCCAGTCGTTGGCGGCTGGTGTCGCAATGATCTTTCTCTATCGGCTGTTTAAACTGGCGCTGAAACTGGGTCGCGGTGCCGAGAAAGCCCGGCATCAGGAAATGAAACAGCGACCAGAGTTCACCCAGATGATTCTCCATCGGCGTCCCCGTCAAACAGAGACGATGCTTGGTCTGCAGGCGGTTCACCAACTTAGTGATGCGGCTGCGGCTGTTTTTGATGGTCTGTGCCTCATCCAGGATCACCTGATGCCAGTTAAGCTTGGTCAGCCGCTCGGCATCCTGAGCCAAGATGCCGTAGCTGGTGATCAGCACATCGACATGGGTCAGCGCCTGCTCATTATCGTGGCGGGCACGGCCGCTCCAGATAAAACTCGTCAGACTAGGGGTAAACTGCGCGATCTCTCGCTGCCAGTTGCTGAGCAAACTGGTGGGCGCCACAACCAGCACCGGCGCCTTACACACACCGGCCTGTTTATCCAATAGGATGCTACAAAGGGTCTGCAGCGTCTTACCCAGGCCCATGTCGTCTGCCAGTATGGCGCCAAAGCCATGTTGCTTGATAAATTGTAGCCAGGCGACCCCTTCTACTTGGTAGGGGCGCAGCCCGGCGTTGAGCCCATCGGGCGCGACAAAGTCCGCGGTACCTAGCCGGTCGCCTCGCCGGGTTTGAGACTCATTGAGATAACGGCCTAGCGCCTTGGCATGTTGCCTTAGCTTGGCCTCGCCCGACCAGGTGAGCGCCTGCTTTGACTGACTCAAGGCGTCATCGAGCAGCGGGATGCGACCGAGGTGATGCCTGGCCAGCAGCAACTTCTCCTGATCGTTTAGGGGCTGCTGGGTAAAGAGTTCGTCCAGCACAGCAAGTATTCGCTGCACGCGGGTCGCCGGCAGCGTCAGGATCGCGCCAGATTCTAGCTCGAGCGCCACCTCCTGTAGCGGCTGCTCGCTCCCCTGTTTATCAGACAGCTCAGCACCTGTGATTAGCGCCGGGCTAGTGCCTATATCCGGGCTGGTGTTTAGCGCTGGGCTGGTCGTGAAATCCCGGCTTAGCTTGCCTTGGCGAATCAGGTTAACCAGCAGAGGCAATAGATTAACCCGTTTACCCTCTACCTCGACACCCAGGCTAAGCTCGAACCAATCCTTGTCGGCGCTGTTTACCTCGCCATACCAGGCATTGGCCGCCACCTGAACGAAACGCTGTTTGGCCACCAGTTCAATCTGCCAGCCCTTAAGCGACAGGGTGCGCAGCAAGATCACATGCTCGCTCACCTCGCCCGGTACCAATCGTAGGCCATAGTTGAGGGTTTCGGTGACCGCAGGTTCAAATTGGCTAGTGAGTAAGGGTAAGGGGTTGAGCATCAGCTGACACTTGGCAAACTGCGCCATAAAGGCCTTATGCCCGGCGCCCAGGTAACTTAACGCTTCGAAATCATAGCGCCTTCCGCGATGGACCATAGAAAATTTCGCGACATCTAAGGGCGACAACATAGGCTCGTGCCAGTGTTGCTCCAGGCTCTCGCGGGCGATCTCCAGGCGTGGTAGCCAGTCACTGTCCAAATCCACACCCTCTAACAACTGTTGATTAATCCGCTGATCCTGGCGTTTATCTAGGATCCCCGTGCCCGAGCAGGTATCTAGCCAGACCCCGGCGCAAAGCGGCAAAATGAACTCCTCGTCCAGATAATCTTCATCATAGTGGGTCGCCAGACGCACGGGCTCACCCGCCACCTTGCCAAAGAAACAGCGTCCGCTAGCAAACAGCAGGCGATAAAAATCACTGTCGAGTGTGGCTGAATGTTCACTGGAAAGAGGCAGTGAGGAGCAAAAGGCGTCATTAGCGAGCGAACACTTGAGATCGATAAGGATCGCCTGCTCAAGGGAGGCTCCAGCCTGCAACACCTGCTGTTGCTCTGCCAGTGCATCCAGGCGTGACACCGCAGGGCTTAGGTACTCGGGTAGCTGTGATTGAATGCTATCGACACGCAAATTTTCACTAGTGATTTCTGGGCTAATGTCAGGGCTAATGCTAGGGCTAGTTTCGGAGCTAAAAGCCTCACCCGTTGCCTCGCCGGTAACCTCTCTGAGTAGGTGCAGTAACTTGAGATCTGTCTGACTGACATACTTGGGCACAGGCTGGCTCTGCAGCAGCTCGAAGCCTAAAGGCCCCTTGAGCTGATAGCGGCCATTCTTGTTGAGATAGCCTTTTAACACCTTGAGCTGCAAACCTGTCTCGCTCGGGCTTAACAGGTAGAGGATGCGATGGCGTGCCATGGTGGGGAAAGGATCGAAACGCTCCTTGAGATCGCTGCGAAACAGGCGAATCGCCGTATCTGAGCGCCTGGAACGTCCCTGCTCTTCGAGTGCGCTATGAGCCGCCAGCTCGATCACCAAGGCCGCCTGATGCAGACAGCGTGGCTGACCGCAGTCACAACGACCGCTAACCTTACCCTGATCGTTAAGGGAGACTTGGCAAGATAACTTAGGCTCGCCCGCGAAGACACCACGAATAATATGGGCGCGGCGCTGACACTCCAGCAGCCGACCATCCAACAGGGCTTGCAGCGCAGAAAACCTTTCTTGATGTGAAAACTCTTGTACAGCCGTTTGTAATAACATCGTCCGAGAAAAAAGCAGATAGACCAAGATCAGCGATTGAAAGGAGAGATGATATCACTATTTGTTGGGCCTGTTGTAGCCCAAAAGGAGGCAAGTGTCGGCTTACTGCGCAGTTACTCACGCCCTGAGCCGACACCTGTGACCCAGATCACTTAATGCAGATTAAGCAGAGATCGCGGTGCGTTTCATGCGCGCCAAGTAGAAGCCGTCGAAGCCGCTGTCGGCCACGCTAACGGTTTCATCGTCGATGAAGCTAAAGTGTGGATTGGCAGCCAGGAAGGCATCTACCTGCTGGCGATTCTCCTGTGGCATGATGGAGCAAGTGGCGTAGATCAAGATGCCGTCGACCTTCACCATGCGGCTATAGCTCTGCAGGATCTCCTTTTGCAGCTCGACCAATACCGGCAGACGCTCCGGCGTATCACGCCACTTGGCATCGGGATTACGCTTGAGAACCCCAAGGCCAGAACAAGGCACGTCCAGCAGCACCCTGTCGGCGCTCAATTTAAGACGCTTGATGGTCTTGGTGCTGGCAATGATGCGGGTCTCGACGTTATGGGCTGCGGCGCGGCGCGCTCGCTGCTTCAAGTTATCCAGTTTCCACTGCTCAACGTCCATGGCCAACAGGCGTCCCTTACCCTGCATCTGCGCGGCAATGGCAAGCGTCTTACCACCAGCGCCAGCGCAGGCATCGATCACTCGCATGCCGGGCGCTGCGCCTACCGCCGCCGCGACATGCTGAGAGCCAGCGTCCTGCTGCTCAAACAGCCCCTGCTTAAAGCTCTCGGTGCGAAACAGCGCCGCATCAGAGATAACCTCGAGCGCACTCGGCACACCTGGCACCTCACGAGTCTCGACCCCTTCTTTGGCCAGGCGCTTAGCCAGATCCTCACGATCTGTCTTGAGCGGGTTGACGCGCAGATAGCGCTTAGGCGCCTTTGCCAGCGCGGCGCGCTCCTTGGCCCAGTCATCGCCCAACGCTGCTGGCCCAAGTTATCGAGCCATTCGGGGCAGCCATCGAACAGGGCTTCCTGCTGCTTGGCATCGGCTAAACGCTGGTTAAAATCGCTTTCTTCGATCGCCAGGGTGTACTGCAACTTAGGAATAGGCAGCTCGTTAGCCATGTGCCAGGCATTGAGCAGACGTGATCCCATACGGGTTATCTCATCGGTTGAGATATCGGCCAGATGACAGTAGAAGTTGAGGCGGCGCAGCAGATCGCCGGTCACATAGGTGATACGCGCCTGCTCGGACGGTGCTAGCTTCAGTCCAGAGAAGTGATGGGAATAGGCTCTGTCCAGCGGTTTGCCCTCTTCCAGCACCATGGCCAGCACATTGATAACTAATTCGGTTGAACTTGGAGATAGCGACGCATTTAACATAGTAGAGCCTAAAGTAGCAGAGCCTAGATAATAAAAATCGCTGGCGATCATAGGAGTTAAGCCCCTATTAGGCAAGCGCTAGCAGCCATTCTGGCAATAAAAAAGGCAAGCATTGCTGCTTGCCTCTTACTAATGGCATTACGGTAAACGCATTAGGCCTTAAAGCTTAGACCCTTTCACGCCATAGAACATAATAAACAGGTAACAGATGATTGGCAGGAAGAAGGCCTGCTGGATACCAATATTATCGGCAAGCACACCCTGCAGCAGCGGCAGGATCGCGCCGCCCACGATGGCCAAGCAGAGCACACCAGAACCTTGTGAGGTGTGAGGGCCAAGATCCCTAAGTGCCAGACTGAAGATGGTTGGGAACATGATGGAGTTAAACAGGCCAACCGCCAGAATCGCCCACATGGCGACGTTACCCGTACTGGTCATGGCCAGCGCAACCAAGAGCGCCGCCATCAGGGCGTTGAAACCAAGTACGGTACCGGCAGGCACCTTCTGCATAACGGCGCTACCGATGAAGCGACCCACCATGGCACCGCCCCAGTAATAGGTGATGTAACTCGCGGCGCTGGCCTCACTGAGTCCGGCAATGTCATCCTGGGCCAGGAAGTTAACCAGGAAGCTACCGATAGAGACCTCGGCGCCCACGTAGACGAAGATACCCACGGCGCCCAGTACTAGGTGAACAGATTGCAGCGCGCTGGTCTTGCCATTATGCACCAGCTCGCCTTGCTCACCGCTTTGGCAATGCTCTTTGATCTGCGGCAGATCCAGCTTGGCAAATACCAACGCCAGAATACCAAGGGCAGTGGCGAGGATCAGATAAGGCAGCTTAACCACTTCCGCCTCGGCCTGTGCCTGGGTCAGGGTCTCGCTGGCTTCAACGGCAACCGAGAGAATTAGCACGGCGCCAAAGTAAGGCGCAACTGTGGTGCCCAAGGCGTTAAAGGCCTGGGTCAGGTTTAGACGGCTAGAGGCGGTTTCGACGCTGCCCAGGGCGTTAACATAGGGGTTTGCCGCCACCTGCAAGATAGTGATCCCAGAGGCCAGCACAAACAGTGCGCCCAAGAAGAGACCGTAAGTCGCCAGCGCAGCAGCAGGATAGAAGAGCGCGCAGCCCAGCGCCGCGATCAGCAAGCCTGTGACTATCCCTTTCTGATAGCCAAGGGCCCTCACCAGCTTACCGGCCGGCATAGAGACCAGGAAGTAGGCGCCGAAGAAGCAGAACTGGATCAGCATCGCCTCGGCATAGTTCAGCGAAAACGCCGCCTTAAGGTGGGGGATCAATATGTCGTTTAGACAGGTGATAAAGCCCCACATGAAAAACAGCGAAGTCAGGGAGACTAACGCAAAACGATAGTTCTCCTGCTCGCCACCGACCCCGGTAGCCGTGCTACTTTGTTGCATCATTGCCATGGTTAAGTTCTCTTTTGTTATTTTATCTTTCTGGTTGTGCTGTTAACCGATTGTGCTGTTAACCGATTGTGCTGTTAAAAATTTTCACGCAAATAGATTGTTTTGAGCCCTGATTTCTGGAGACCTAGATAGCTAAGCCTCTAGTTAACGGCGTAGAAACAGCCAAAGGGCGCAAACTGTATCGAATCACCCGACAGCTCAGCCTTAGGCAGACCGTGCCCGGCCAAAGGCGTCAAGCTGGTTGCCCCCTCGCCTGCAAGGCTGTAGCTTTGTGGCTCGCCGCTCAGATTAAAGGCCACTAATAAGCTCTGCTCACCTAGGCGTCGTTCAAACACCAAGAGTGCGTCAGTTGACTCAATAAATTTGATATCACCCGAGATCAACACAGGGTGCTGCTTACGCCAGGTCAGCATATGGCGGTAGTGATTCAGAATCGACGCGGGATCGGCCTCTTGAACGTCGACCGCCATCGCCTTGTGAGCAGCCGGTACAGGCAGCCAGGGGCTATTGTCACTGAAGCCGCCATGGTTAGCGTCATGACGCCAAGGCATAGGCGTTCGGCAACCGTCACGCCCCTTGAACATAGGCCAGAAGGTGATGCCAAAGGGATCTTGTAGCTGTTCATAGGCGATCTCTACCTCACCCAGACCCAGCTCTTCTCCCTGATAGCTACAGACGCTGCCCCTGAGGGAACAGAGCAAAGCATTGAGCATCTTGGCCATGTCGGCATTGAAGGCTTCTCGGCCCCAGCGCGTCGCGACACGCTGCACGTCGTGATTACCTATCGCCCAGCAGGGCCAGCCATCACCTATGCTCTGCTCAAGCGCCTCGACAGTATGGCGAATATAAGCCGGGCTAAAGTCATCGGTGAGCAGCTCGAAGCTGTAGGCCATATGCAGGCGATCCTCACCCTGGGTATATTCGGCCATGGTGGCCAGCGAGTCTTCCGATGAGACCTCGCCCAGGGTAACCACGCCGGGATATTGGTCGATCAGCGCGCGCAGCTCCTCGATAAAGCCGACGGTCTGCGGGCGGGTGTTATTGAAGTAATGATACTGGTAGGCGTAGGGATTATCTTCGCTAAAGCCCCTGCCCTGACGCTTGTCTGCGGGCTTGGCCGGATTGTCTCTAAGCTGCTCGTCGTGATAGCAGAAGGTGATCGCATCCAGGCGGAAGCCATCCACTCCCTTATCGAGCCAGAACTTAACGTTCTGCAGCACCGCGCGGCGCACATCAGGGTTGTGGAAGTTGAGATCCGGCTGACTGGTTAGGAAGTTGTGCAGATAATATTGTTGACGACGTGGCTCCCACTCCCAGGCGCAGCCACCGAAGATCGCCAGCCAGTTGTTCGGCGCCGTCCCGTCGGGCTTAGGATCGGCCCAGACATACCAGTCTTGCTTGGCGTTGTCGCGGCTCTGACGACTCTCGCTAAACCAGGCGTGTTGATCTGAGGTATGACTCAACACCTGATCGATAATCACCTTGATCCCCAGACCATGGGCCTTGTCGATCAGCTCGTCGAAGTCGTCCATGGTGCCAAACAGCGGATCGATAGCCAGGTAATCACTGATGTCATAACCGAAGTCTTTCATCGGTGACTTGAAGAAAGGCGAGATCCAGATGGCATCGACATTCAGGCTCGCAATATAATCGAGTTTACTGATGATACCCTGTAGGTCCCCGACACCGTCGCCATTGGAATCCATTAAGCTGCGAGGATAGATCTGATAGATGACGGCGCCGCGCCACCAGTAGAGTTGGTTCATTATCGCCCCTATGTCACCAACGACTATATTAAAGGCAGCTGCCTGCCTTCGGGTTGCATACCTGTTACCCAATCGTTGTCGACGAACAATTGTTATTAGAATGAAACGAGCATACGTCATCCGGGAAATCGGGTTCAACACCACTGCATACGTATGCAAAACAGACAGGCGTGAAGCACCTTCTAGACATCTAGAGTAAAGGTAAATAAAAACATATAGTTAATCTGATTTTGGCGGGCTGTTTTGTGACCTTGCGCACCCCAAATGGTGGCCTTTATGAGGCTTGGGTCACTTTTGAATACGTATGCATAATATTGTGACCGCGACGAATGCGAGAGTAGTATCGGGTCTGCTACATAACAACTTAGAAACAAGTACAATAACAAGCACTCTCATTCACCTATATAGCTGTGAACAAGGGTCCCCCCTTAATTTCACACATAAGAAGTAATACAGAATGAATAGAGTGAAAAAAGGGGAAGATGGATGTTTCAATTTAAACCTAACCTACTCACGCTAGCCCTGCTTACCGCCGGTGTCAGTGTGCAGGGTTTTGCAGCAGACGCGGTAGAGACAGAAGACCAAGCGCAAGCCCAGCAGTCGATCGAAGTGATTGAAGTCACCGGGATCCGTCGCAGCTTACAAGAGTCTCAATCACTCAAGATGTCCTCATCATCTGTGGTCGAAGCCATTTCGGCTGAAGACATAGGTAAGTTACCGGACGTGAGTATCGCCGAGTCGTTAGCTCGCCTGCCGGGTGTTGCCGCGCAGCGTCTCGATGGCCGCGCGAACGTGATTTCGATTCGCGGTCTGGGCCCAGACTTTACGACCGCCACCTTAAACGGCCGCGAACAGGCCTCGGTGAACGACAACCGTGGTGTTGAGTTCGACCAATACCCTTCTGAGCTGCTAAACCGCGTTGTGGTTTACAAGACGCCGGATGCCTCTGTGATGGCACAAGCCATCGGCGGTACCGTCGATATGCAGACCATTAGCCCCCTAATTCATGGTGAACAGACAGTGGCTGTCTCACTTCGCGGTGAGATGAACGATCTTGGTGCACTTAACAGCGATTCAACCGACAAGGGATATCGCAGCAGCATCTCATACATCGACCAATTTGCCGATGAAACCATAGGTATTGCACTGGGTTACGCCCGTATGCAGTCGCCTAACCAGGAAGAGCGCTGGCAAGCCTGGGGTTACCCCGAGCTAGACTATGATGCTAATAATCCAAAGGTACTCGGTGGTGCCAAGCCATTCGTTCGCTCGAGCGAACTTGAGCGCGACGGTGTACTCGCCGTATTCGAGTATCAGCCAAACGACAGCTTTAAGTCTGTTATCGACCTCTACTACACCAAGTTTAAAGACGAACAGCGTCTTCGCGGCATCGAGATCCCAGGTCAATGGGGTGGCGGCTGGGCAAACTCAGGCATCACTGCGCTGGAAACCCAAGACGGTCTGGTGACCAAAGGGGTGATCAACGACGCTGCCGTTATCGTACGTAACGACATCAACGTGCGTGACGCCGAATCACTGTCGATTGGTTGGAACAACAAATACGCCATCAACGACAACTGGAATATCGAAGCCGATGTTGCCCTTTCAAAGGCGAGCCGTACCGATCTGGGTATGGAAAGCTATGCCGGTACTGGTCGCGGTAACAACAACGGTGCCACCGACAGCTTAGGTTTCGAATACGATGGTCAGGGCGGATACGATTTCACCCATAACCTGGACTACGCAGATCCCGATCTGATCAAGCTAGGCGGCGCCTTTAGCTGGGGCGATCCAATGGGTCCTAGCAGCCAAGACGGCTTTATCAACAAGCCAGAGATTGAAGATGAGCTTAAGTCACTGCGCCTTGCGGCTGAGTATATCTTCGATGATGGCGCTATCAGCAGCATCCAATTTGGTGTGAATCGCACCGACCGTGAAAAGAGCAAGCGCGACAACGGCTACTATCTGACGCTTAAAGGCTACCCAGATATGCTGACCGTGCCAGAAAAGTACCTGTTAGACCCAACGTCACTGGACTTCTTCGGTATGGGCGACATGCTGAGCTACGACTCACTCGCCTTCTACAACGATGGTAACTATATAGAAACCAACGCAGATTCGGTCGATCTGAGCCGCGCCACCAACTCATGGGATGTATCTGAAGAGGTGACTACGGCATTCGTTAAGGTAAACCTTGAGACAGATCTTTATGATATCCCTGTCACGGGTAACATCGGCCTGCAGGCTGTGCACACAGACCAAAGCTCAGATGGCACGGTCGCAACAGTCGACAGTGGCTCGGTAGTCAAGACGCCTATTACTGCCGGTGACACATACACAGAATGGCTGCCTAGCATCAACCTTGGCTTCGAAGTCGCCGAAGGTCAGATGGTACGCGTCGCCGCTGCACGTACCCTTACCCGTGCACGCATGGATAAGATGAACGCCAACGTTAACTTCAGCTATAACGCCAATCCAACAGATGGTGTTAACTGGTCCGGTGGTGCAGGTAACCCTTATCTACGTCCTTGGTTGGCCCGTCAGTACGATATCAGCTACGAGAACTACTTCAGCGATCAAGGCTACTTCGCCCTGGCTGTGTTCTACAAGGATCTGGAAAACTATATCTATGATCAGCAATCCAACTTCAACTTTGGTGAGCTGTTCCCTGAGCAACCTGGTAATCCTATCGGTAACGTGACTCAGCCACAGAATGGTCAAGGCGGTTACGTACAGGGTATCGAAGCCTCACTATCACTGGACTTCGGTCTGTTCGCCGACAGCTTGGAAGGTTTCGGTACCATCCTAAGCGGTACCTACAACGATAGCGAAGTGAAAGAGACGCCTGACAGCGAGCCAACAACGCTACCGGGTCTGTCTGAGAAGACCTTTAACGCCACGGTTTACTACGAAAACGCAGGCTTCAGTGCTCGCGTCAGCTCCCGCTACCGTAGCGACTTCCTGGGTGAAGTCACCAAGATCAGCCTGCAGCGTGAAAACGTGAACATCAAGGCGGAGACGGTTGTCGACGCGCAGATTGGTTATGACTTCTCTGAGAGTGGAATTGACGCCCTTTACGGTCTGTCGGTGCTCTTCCAGGTAAACAACCTGACCAACGAGCCATTCACCTCTTACTTTGGTGATGACAAGCGCGAAGTACGCGATTTCCAAAACTATGGTCGCAACTATATGTTAGGTTTGAACTACAAGTTCTAAGCTAACACGCCTTTAAATTAGCCTCTGTAACCCTGTTACGGGGGCTTTTTTTTAAGGTGACTATTATTGTCCTAGTTGTTAAAGCACAAGTTTTTAAAGCGTAGGTTTTTAAGGTGTAAGTTAAGGAGCAAGCCATGACATCAGAGATTAAACACCTGGTCATCGTAGGTGGCGGCAGCGCAGGTTGGATGGCGGCAGCCATGCTTAGTCGCATGATGGGCCCGCAACTTGAGATCACCCTGATCGAGTCAGATCAAATCGCCACCGTCGGTGTTGGCGAAGCCAGCATCCCCCCTCTGCAGCTCTTCAACCGCGCATTAGGCATTAACGAACACGACTTTCTTAGGGCGACTCAGGGCACCTACAAGCTGGGGATCGAATTTGAGCATTGGCTCAAACAGGATCAGGCGTACATGCACGCCTTCGGCACTCAGGGCAAAGATCTTGCGCTCACCCCCTTTCGCCACCTCTGGCTAAAGTCGAAGCCTGAGTCGGCAAGTGACTATTGGCGATACTCCCTTAACTATCAAGCCGCTAAGGCCAATCGGTTTCAACCCTTAGCTCACCTTCCTGGCACAGATCTTCCTGGGATCAATCATGCTTACCATTTCGATGCAGGCCTCTATGGTAAGCTGCTGGCACACTACAGCCAGCAAAACGGCGTTAACCGTAAAGAAGGCAAGATAACCCGAGTCCTATTAGATGGCGACAGCGGTGATATCGACTGTCTCGAACTCGAAAACGGCGAGAGGATCCGCGGCGATCTCTATCTGGATTGCTCGGGATTTCACGGCCTCCTCATCAAACAGGCGCTTAACGTCGAGTATCTGGATTACCGCCAATGGCTCCTGTGTGACCGCGCCATCGCCATGCCGACGATGGCAACTCGGCCAAGGCGCCCCTATACCCGTGCCAGCGCCCATAAGGCAGGCTGGTGCTGGCAGATCCCACTACAACACAGGACCGGTAATGGCATCGTCTACTCGAGCCAATACATGAGTGACGATGAGGCCTTATCACTGCTGGAAAAGCATATAGACGGCGCGCCAATTGGCGAGCCGAGAAAGATCCAGTTCATCCCGGGACGCGTCGCCAAGCAGTGGCATAAAAACTGTGTCTCACTGGGGCTCTCAAGCGGCTTCTTAGAACCTCTGGAGTCCACCAGTCTGCATCTCATTCAAAGCGGTATCATACGCCTGTTAAAGCTTTTCCCTAACCCGCTGAATATGGATGCACTGAGGGACGAATATAACCGCCAATCGGCCGAAGAGTTTGAACAGATCCGAGACTTTATTATCTTACATTACAAATTAAATCAGAGAGATAATGACGAATTTTGGCAACATTGCCGCGAGATGTCGGTACCAGATACCTTAACTGCCAAGATGGCATTATTCTCCGCCACGGGCGTAATAGATTGCCCCCAGGAATCCCTCTTTAGCGAAAATGCCTGGACCCAGGTGATGCTGGGGCAAGGACTCATGCCTGCGAGTGCCCATCCCCTCGCTAGCGCACTGACAACAGAGCAAACCACAGAACTACTCCGTAATCTAAACAGAATCATCACCAAGACGACTGACGCCATGGCGAGTCATGATGACTACCTCAAACAACACTGCGCCGCGCAGTCAGAGTAAAAAAGGATAACCAGATGAAACTCTCTTACCTCTCTCGAAGCATAGCTTTAGGTGCCGTCATTGCACTGGGTGGCACCACTTTTTCAGCTCAGGCCACCAACGACAATACATCCCTTCGTATCGAACCCCTTAACTGGTGGGCGGGCATGCACCACAGCCAGCTGCAGCTGATGGTTCACGGCAAAGATATCGCAAAGGCCAAGGTCAGCATCAAGGCTGACGGCGTGATCCTTAAAGGCGTAGAGACTACCGAGAACCCCAACTACCTGTTTGTGAACCTGGACACCCAAGGCGCCAAGGCGCAGACCCTTGAGCTGACTTTCAAGCAAACCGATCATGAGACAATCCATGTTAGCTATGAGCTACTCAAGCGCGATAACGCCAGCGCGGCGCGCCAGGGCTTTGGCAACCAGGATGTCATCTATCTCATCACGCCGGATCGCTTCGCCAACGGCGATCCCAGTAACGACAACCAGAGCGATATGCTAGAGCAAGCCGATCGCAGCAATCCCGGCGGTCGCCATGGCGGTGATATTCAGGGGATCATCAACAGTCTGGACTATCTGGCCGATCTCGGCGTGACTCAGCTGTGGATCAACCCGCTCACCGAAAACAATATGGCCGAGTACTCCTATCACGGCTACTCGGTTACCGACCACTACCGTATAGACCCCCGATTTGGCAGCAACCAGGATTACCGTCAGCTTGCCGTGAAGGCCAAGGAGCATGGCATTGGCATCATCGCCGATGTGGTGGTCAATCATATCGGTGCCAATCACTGGTGGATGCAGGATCTGCCCAGCCAGAACTGGCTAAACCTTGCCCCGGCAACCGAGAAAGATCAGCCGCCTAAGCCTATCTTTACCAGCCACAGACGCACCACGATGCAAGACCCCTATGCTACCGAGCAAGACAAGCAAGAGTTCAGTCATGGCTGGTTTGTCGAGTCGATGCCGGACCTAAACCAGCAGCAGCCACTGCTTGCCAACTACCTAATCCAAAACAGCATCTGGTGGGTCGAATATGCCCAGCTCAGCGGCATTCGCGAAGACACTTACTCCTATGCCGATAAGAACTTCTTGGTCGATTGGACCAAGGCTATCATGGCCGAATACCCTAAGTTCAATATCGTCGGTGAAGAGTGGACAGGTAACCCCATCACAGTGGCCTACTGGCAGAAAGACAAGGTAAACAAGGATGGCTACCGATCGGCGCTGCCGAGTCTGATGGACTTCCCCCTCTACGAGACCCTATTAAAGGCGCTGAGTGAGAAAGAGAGCTGGAGTGATGGGCTAATCCGCCTGTTCGAGTTTTTGGGCAATGACATGGTCTATGCCGACCCGACACAACTGGTGCTTTTCGAGGGCAACCACGACACCAACAGGATCTATAGCCTGCTGGGTGACAACCTGGCGCTGACTAAGATGGCGCTGGCCTATGTGCTGACCAGTAATCGCATACCACAGATCTTCTATGGCTCAGAAATTTTGATGCAAAGTCCAACCAAAGATCGTAATGACGGCATTACTCGCTCTGACTTCCCAGGGGGATGGGAGGGTGATGCCATCTCCGTTTTTGATAACAAGGGGCTAAATGCGGATCAAGCATTTATGCTGAGCTTTACCCGTACCCTGCTCAACTTCCGTAAGACGGCCAGCTATATCCACAACGGCGGCCTTCGCCACTATGTGCCTAAAGACGGCGTTTACGTGCAGATGCGCTGTAGCCAGCAAGATTGCGGCGACAAGGCACGTCTCATGACCATCTTCAACAAGAACAACAAGCCGGTCGAACTGTCACTCGAGCGCTATCGCGATCTGCTGGGCAATGTCCGCAAGGCGCGCAATGTGATAACAGGCGAAAGCGTGATACTTGATGAAACCCTCTCCCTCAAGGAGCAAGGCGTTACTCTGCTCGCCATCGAGGAAGCCAATTGATGCTAAAAGCAAAATCAGTACGACCTATGGGCGCTCGCCCAGCCCGCCAGGCACTTAAGACCTTAGACCCCATTGCTCGCTTAGCCGCCATTAGCGGTTTTACCCTGCTGCTATCGGCGCAGGCCATCGCCTTGCCACAGA
This sequence comes from Shewanella sp. cp20, assembly GCF_000832025.1. Taxonomy (NCBI): domain Bacteria; kingdom Pseudomonadati; phylum Pseudomonadota; class Gammaproteobacteria; order Alteromonadales; family Shewanellaceae; genus Shewanella; species Shewanella sp. cp20. The sequence continues at coordinate 174,321 of NZ_JPII01000048.1, forward strand.
TGGAGATTCGCTCCAGCGCGAACTTGCATGAAAATGCCGCAAACAAAGTGAGTCAAGAGCACGTAGATAAACCCGTTATCTATCAGGTGTTCACCCGCTTGTTTGGTAACACCCAGACCGCCAATATCCCCTGGGGCACCAGGGCGCAAAATGGCGTAGGTAAGTTCAGCGACTTTACGCCCAAAGCGCTCGAAAGCATCAAGTCCCTCGGCGTCAGCCATATCTGGTATACCGGGGTTGCTCACCACGCGCTGGTGGGCGACTATCAGGCCTATGGCATAGGATTGGACGATCCCGATGTGGTCAAGGGCCGTGCGGGCTCCCCCTATGCGGTGAAAGATTACTATAACGTCAACCCGGTTCTGGCAGACGATCCCGCCAAGCGCCTTGAGGAGTTCGAGGCGCTGATCGCCCGCACCCATGCCGCGGGGATGAAGGTCGTGATAGACATAGTGCCCAACCATGTGGCGCGCGGCTATCACTCGCTTTCGGCCCCGCAAGGGGTGAGCGACTTCGGCGCTGATGACAACACTCGGCTAGCCTACGCCAGAGACAACGACTTCTACTATGTGGTGGGCTCCCCCTTTGAGGTACCAGATCTTAGCCAGGACCTTAAGCCCCTCGGCGGCGAGGCCCATCCCCTAGTCGATGGCAAGTTCGAAGAGTTCCCCGCCAAATGGACGGGCAATGGTGCCCGCGCGGCCAAGCCAGATCAGAACGACTGGTATGAGACGGTCAAGATCAACTATGGCATCAAGCCTGATGGCAGCATAGATCATCCTCAGTTGCCTAAGGGCTTTGACAGCAAATCTGTTGCCGAGCATTACGCCTTCTGGCAACAGGTGCCCAAAAAAAGCATCCCCAGTTCCTGGCATAAGTTCAACCAGATTGCCCAGTACTGGCTAGCCAAGGGCGTCGATGGTTTTCGCTATGACATGGCAGAGATGGTGCCTGTCGCCTTCTGGAGCTACTTAAACAGCAATATCAAACAGACGAACCCAGATGCCCTGCTGCTCGCCGAGGTCTATACCCCAAGTTGCTACCGTGACTACATTCATCAGGGCAAGATGGATTACCTCTACGACAAAGTCGGACTCTACGACAGCCTCAAGGCGATCATCCAGGGTAAGGCGGGGACACAAGCGATCGAGCGCGATCGCAAAAGCGTTGCCGACATCGCCGGGCACATGCTGCATTTTCTGGAGAACCACGACGAGCAGCGTATCGCCAGCCCTGAATTTGCCGGAGATCCCAAAAGCGCCTTGCCCGCCATGGTGATATCGACAACATTAAGTGAGGCGCCCACCCTGCTCTATTTCGGTCAGGAAGTCGGCGAAGATGGCAGCGAAGACGCAGGCTTTGGTAAGCCGAGTCGCACCAGCATCTTCGATTATATCGGCGTGCCGGCCCACCAGCGCTTTATGAACATGGGCAAGTTTGACGGCGGTCAGTCATCACCTGATGAGCTGAGTCTGCGAGCCTACTACGCCAAGCTGTTGAACCTTAGCCACAGCCTGAGCGCCCTAAGTGGCGAATATGGCGATCTGCACAGGGCGAATGTCGATCTAGGCAAGGGCTATGATGAAGCGCTATTCGCCTTCAGCCGCTTCGACCACAAGCAGAAGATCATCATCATCAGCAACTTCGCCAAAGACAAGAGTAAGCAGGTGAACCTAAAGCTTCCCGCCGCACTCATAAAACGCTGGCAACTGCCTGCAGGCAACTACCCGCTTAAAGAAGTGCTGAGTGATAAAATGCCTACGACGCCTCTCACACTATCGCCCAAGGGAGGCCAAGTCACACTCGACCTAGCCCCACTTGAGTCAAAGATGCTTGTTGTAGGAGAGAACTAAGCCCACTGGCTCTTCATTTCAAGACATCAAAGCGGGTAGATTGAGCATTAACCACGCTCAGCCTACTCGCTTTGGACACCAACTCATTCAGTCTGATATACCAATATGACGATTCTTGCATGTTAACGCTAAGCTAAACGGCACAGAAATGTTGGCTATACTCGCGCCAATCGAGAGCAAATATTTTTGTGTCTGAGTTAAGCACCTTGTTATCTCCCTTACTCTTCACTCTCTAGTTCTGTGACCGTAAAAGAAACAGAAGTGATCTTCCAGTCTGAATCTACTTTTACCATGCTCCAAGACTCCGAGCCCCAAGCTTTCTTTTTGCCGTTTTCATGGTCGCTGTAGTCAAAGTGAACGCTGGCGAGATGACCATCCGTCTGCACTTTGATATTCCATATTTTTTCTTCTTGCTCATCATTTTCTGAAATTAAGTTTGCGGGTGGGCCAAATTTCCCCAAATTAACTGCAGCAGGATACTTTGGCCTCTCTAAGCGCTTACTTGCTAACATTTCATCACTGAATACAGCAATAAAAGGTACTTCGTCGCTGAAAAATAGCGAGCTAAATACTTCTTTATCTTTGCTGATTATGCTTGTCCTAAACTGCTCTATTACTTCTCTTATTTGAATTTCGGACTCTGACATTACAGCCAAAGATGTCTGACTTACGAAAAGTGCCGGACTTAAAAACAACCAATATCCTTTTTTCATTTTAATCCTCTAAATTTGCATAGGGAGATAATGCTAATTAGCGATAATACCGCCTATGTCATTCGTCACGACCTAATGCACATCACGACAACTCTTTGTAACGATATGAAACTTACAACAATAACAGCATTACAGTACAAGGAGAAAGTAAGTCGTCCCCAAAAAAGCGAGAATCGCAAGATTACATAATCGGAAGCGAAAATGAAGCTTACTTACAATATCCCATCATACCTATGTATATCCTCAGCCTAGCGATGAGAGATAGCCAGTCAGTAGCATTTTCAATTAACCACCTAAAAGTTATCGAATGACGCCAAATCGAAGAGATAGAAAGATCCAATGTGGATACATCTGCGGACGTCGATGGCAAGGATGCCATCGTCGAGCCTCCACGGACGGATTTACGGCGTGTAGCAGATGTATCTGCACATAAGCCCACCGCAGGTGATTGATTGCCATGAAAGTATGAACTTCAATTCACCTCCCTGTGCCCATTAAGATAAATGCTATAAGTTAAAAACTAAGATGCCTCGCACAACATCCTAACTTTCAATACCCCGTCAAAAACCTACGCGTATCAGATAACATAACCACCAGCCACAAAAAAGCCCTCAATCTGAGGGCTTCTCGTTAAATCTTATTTCTTCGCCGGTCGGCTATCCGTCCAGGGATTAAAAGCTGGCTTTTGTTCAACTTTATGCTCTGACCTTTGATCTTTCCCACCGCGATCACCAGGCGCTGCTGATTTAGCTTTAGCAGAACTAGCCTTCTTATCGGCGGAGTTACCTTTATAAGGTGAAGTTTTTTCGTGAGACTTAGACTGTCCTCTGGGCTTCTCTTCTCTTTGCTTATCTTGCCCGCGCTTGTCCTTAGCTAGGCTCATGCCCTTCTTACCAAGACTAGCCGCGGCTTCACCGCCCTTCTCACCCTGTGCCTGCTCACGCTTGGCCTTAGGCACATAGTTAAGAATCGAGACAGGTACAGGCTTTCTCGGTGCAAATCCCTCTATCTCGCGGCGCTCAAGCAGGTGATCGAGACGGCTCTCGATCATGCAGAGATTCTTAAAGTCGTCCTTGGATACCAGGGAGATCGCCTCGCCTTTGGCTCCGGCACGGCCGGTACGCCCGATGCGATGCACATATTCGTCGGCAGGAAACGGCAGGTCATAGTTGATCACCAGCGGCAGGTTATCGATATCGATCCCCCGCGCCGAGATCCCCGTAGAGATAAGATAAGCTATCTTGCCCGCCTTGAAATCCGCCAGGATCTGCTCACGCACCGCCTGAGTTCGACCGCTGTGAATACACTCGGCCTCAATGCCTCGCTTCTCGAGTTGACTCACCAGCTTAGCGGCGCCATGTTTGGTCTCGATGAAGATAAGCGCCTGAGGCCAGGCATTTTCTTTGATGAGATGGCTGAGCAGTGCCGACTTCTTATCCTTATCCACCGTGGTGATCCACTGATCGATATCCGGCGTGCTCTCCTCATTCTTGGTCACCGACAGGTGGATCGCCTTAGGCACCGCCTGTTTGGCCAGCTCGCGAACCGGGCGAGACAAGGTGGCGGAAAACAGCAGGTTCTGCCTGTCTTCCGGCAGTGTGTCTAAGATCTTGGTGATATCCTCGATAAAGCCCATATCGAGCATGCGATCGGCTTCATCAAGCACCAGCAACTCAACCTCATCGAAGCGAATGGCCCTCTGGATATAGAGATCCCGCAGGCGACCCGGCGTGGCCACCACAATATCCACGCCCTGGATCAGTTGCTGCTTCTGCGCCTGTACATCCACCCCGCCATAGACGGCCATAGACGCTAGCCCCACGCCTTTACCATACTCGCAGATGCGATCGTTTACCTGCAACACCAGCTCTCGGGTAGGCGCCAAAATGATCGCCCTCGCCCGCTTCTTGCGCTGAGTCTGGCCCTGCATCAATTTAGCCAGCATAGGCAACACGAAAGTCGCCGTCTTACCACTGCCGGTTTGGGCCGCCGCGATCAGGTTCTTGCCCTTAAGCGCTAGGGGAATGGCTTCTTGTTGGATCGGCGTTGGCTTGTGATAACCGAGTTGTTCAAGGTTAGCCAACAGGGCTGTGGGCAGGCCAAGATTTGCAAAGGTCATGAATTCTCTCTTAGTGCCAAAAGGCGAAAATTAGGGCAGAAAAGGCAAAAATCGTCAGCCAATCAATCGGCTGGTAAAACGAAGCGCGCTAGTATAACAGAGCCACCTGCTAAGACTAGCGCAGATTAGTCAAAGTAAACCAGGGACAGAATAACAAAGCAGGAATAAGAAAACAGAAACAAGGAGCTAAGTTAGTCCCCTGACATCACAAGCTAGGCAATCCTATGCCATAACGGCGTCTTATTCACATTTTCATACAAAAGAAATGATTTAGCGAAAGGTAAATTAGCCCGCAAGCGGTGTTATGAGTAATAATGAAAGAGTGGTGAAAAACATGCGCCAACATGACTAACACATAAAGTTTGCTTGGCACAGAGTTTTAACACAAACTGATGCACAGCAGTTAGGATCTCGCCAGAGAAGCTGTGCCGGTAAATTTCCTCTCTGGCAGCGCAAAGGATTGACAATGAGTGCTCTCTATTTCGCCCCATCGACCACCCATGATCTTCACGACACCTTGCCTATCTGGCGAGAACTGATCTTCAAGCGCCTATTTGGCCTGCTCGCCATCTTGTGTGTGCCTGTCTATATCACCAGCGTTTATCTCTGTATTCAGATGGGGCTGATCGGCATGGCCGCCTTCGATACGCTAGCCTATCTTCTGCTGCTCTACATCTTATTGGCCCGGGGACTCAGGCAGAGCCTACGCTACTGTATCGGTTGTTTGATGTTTTTCGCCATCGGCGTGGCCTTTCTCATTACCATAGGGCCAACCGGTGCCGGCTTCTTCTGGCTGTTCGTGTTTCCGCCGCTCACCAGCATATTAATTGGCAAAAGAGCCAGTCTATGCGCCCAACTGCTCAACGCAGCCGCCCTCATCTCCATCGGCGTCGCCTACCATAACCATTGGTTTCAATGGCCCGAGACCCAAGGCTATAACGGCTTTATCTGGTCAGTAGTGGCGATAAACTTTATCGTCACCAACGCCATGGTCACTCAGTCTGCCGCCTTCCTGCTGGGTAAGTTGACCCATTCGCTACGCTCGACCACGGCATCCCGAAGGGCGACCGTGATGGGGCTGGCAAAGCTGGCTGAATATCGGGACAACGAAACCGGCGCCCACCTTATCCGCATGCAGCACTATGCCAAGATGCTGGCCACCCAGCGTCAGACGGATAAAAATGCGCCAACTGAGTTAACCGATGATTTTATTCAGGAGATCACCCTGTCATCCATTTTGCACGACATTGGTAAGGTGGGGATTGCCGATGCCATCTTGTTGAAACCAGGCAGGCTCACCCCTGAGGAGTTTGAACAGATAAAGGCCCATCCCGTAATCGGCGCTCAGGTATTGGAGAGCCTGCTCAGCTATGCACCCGAATGCGCCTTTATCAAGATGGGACGTGATATCGCGGGAGGTCACCATGAATGGTGGGATGGCAGCGGCTATCCGGCGGGGCTAAAAGGCGAAGCGATTCCACTTTCAGCCCGCATCGTCGCCCTGGTGGATGTGTATGACGCCCTCACCTCGCCGCGTTGCTATAAACGCCCCTTTAGCCACCAAGAGGCGATGGACTTAATCTGTCAAGATAAGGGAACCCACTTCGACCCTAAGCTGGTCGACAGCTTCATGGCCATTAACAACAGATTCGAACTGCTGTCGCGCGCCTCCCTGTTCGAACAACCACTCAAACAGCCACTGAAGGGGCAGCCCGCCGCGTTGACTAACTCAGAATTAGAAACCAGCCAGTAGGTTATTGGTATTTTTGCCCATCATGGCTTAACCAGCCCGCCGTATGACGACCATTAGGATCCTTGTGTGTCCAATGGATCACGCCGCCGCGATTATTCCATTCATACTGCCCGAAGAAGCCAACCCTGTCGCCGACCTTAAGATCAGCGATACGCGGCGCAAGATCGATATTATGGGCCACTAACAGGGTCTGGCCGCTGGCCAGGCGCACAATGAAACGCTGATGACGACTACCCTTTGTGTCGTCACCGAGCAGACGTATCACTATCCCTTCCCCCTGGATCTGCAGCCCGCTTTGCTTTTGTTCAAACGCCTGAGCCAACAAGCCGTCGTTGGCGAGCAGAGGCAGACTCGATGCAAAAGCCAAGACAATGACTAATAACCCACGATAGATCATCTTCATTTTTCAAACCTCAATGCATCTCTTCAAAGACTGCTTGAATGACTTAAGTGCCACAGACTCGATAGCGAGCCTGATTATTAACGATTGAGTAGCTGAGTAACTGAGTCACTGAGCAACTGAGCAACTGAATAACTGAATAACTGAATAACTGAATAACTGAGCAAGTATGCTAATTGCTTTTTATCATGCGACGAGGCATCACTTCTGAAGTCAGCAACACCTTTATCGGCTGATGTTCTGGGTTATTTTCACTCACAAGATAACTGACCTTAGGCATCTTATTGAGGCGGGCCTGGGTCATCCAACCTTCGGGCGTAGAGCCTACCAGTGTCTTACTCACCTCATTGCCCTGACTATCGATAACCACAAAATAGCTGAACTTGCCGGCCCCCTTAGGGAGCCACTTGGGGCGCGACTTCAACATAACAGGTTTTACCGGTTTGGCCTGCCAATAGTTGTCTAAGTCCGCCACACTGACTTCAAGCAGGTTATTGAGTACGGCGCTATCACCAGAATTCGATGCACTTGAGGGCGCTTGAGAGGTACCACAGGCCGTTAGTGCCAGAGTTAATATGACCTTGGCAATCAATTTTTTAGACATTTTTCATCTTTGAATAATAGGTTAATGCAATGATTTTATTGTTGAAAAGATTAACCAACCACACTATCACAATAGCGCTTCATTAAAAAGTAGCGCGCCGGGCTGCCCTCGAACGCAGGCACGGTCCCTGCTAGGGTAAATCCCAGCTTTTGGTAAAATTCCGGCGCCTGAAAATCTAGGGTATCCACCTGGGCCTGCAGGCAACCACGACCGACGGCTAACTGCTCAGCAGCTAACATCAACTCACGCCCAAGACCTGTGCCGCGGGCGGTTTCATCCACCCAGACCACATGAATAAGAAAATTTTTATAGATGGTTCGGCCATAGACGCCACCGATCAGCTTACCCAAATCATTATGGGCCAGTACGGTGAGCGGCTCACTCGTCTCCAGACCCATCTTATCGAAATTAAACTGGCGTACCCCATCGACCAGGGCATCGACGAGTTCGCTGTTCTCTCCCTCAGCCTGACTAATGGTTAACTGGTTTCGCTTAATAATTGTCTGCATAGCTGCTACTCATATTTATTATTATCATGTCGCGCACTTTCCATTAGCGCCAAAGTCATCTCAGCGGCTGAGATCTTTCTGCAGGCTGTGAGATTTGCGCCACACCAAAGCGGCGAGAAATCACTCCTGTCGAGGGCCTCACTCGCCTTTCGCAGTTGCGCCATCAGGTTTGTGGCGTAGGGAAAGGCTGGTGCCAGAGGATTCATCACCCCTAACTCTGTCATGGCGCGGTTCACTATGCCTCTTGCAGGCCTGCCAGAGAAGATATTAGTCAAGGCGGTGCAGCCTCCAGCCCCATCAGCGTTTGAGGCGTTCATTTTGGCCGAGCGCTCGATCGCGGCTCTGTGTACCTGCGAGGTGTTGGCCTCATCACACAAGAGATAGGCGCTGCCCACCTGTACGGCGCAGGCGCCTTGGTCCATGGCGGCTCTTACCGCATGGCTATCGCCTATGCCGCCGGCGGCAATCACGGGCAGGTCGACACCTTTGACTATCTGGGTGAGCAGGCTTGGCATTTCAAGCTGGGTGTTGAGATCCTCGCTGAGAAACATGCCTCTGTGGCCGCCCGCCTCGATACCCTGGGCGATTATGCCATCGACGCCTCGCGCGGTGAGATACTCAGCCTCGGCTAAGGTGGTGGCGCTGGCGATCACCCTGGTGCCCCAGGATTTCACTCGCGCCAGCAGCTCGGTATCGGGTAAGCCGAAATGAAAACTAATCACCTCGGGTTTATGGGGCGCTATCTCATCGGCGATCGCATGATTAAAGGGCATACGACTGGCGCCGCCTTGGCCGAGATCGGCCTCTATCCTAAGCTCATCGAAATAAGGGATAAGTGCCTCATGCCAGTGCGCCTGCGCCTTGGGATCAAATGGGGGGAGTTGATGACAAAAGAAATTAAGATTGAGCGGCGCGTTAGTCGCCGAACGAAATGCCTTAATCTCATCTATGATCTGCGCCTTACTCAACATGCCGCAGGGGATGGAACCTAGCCCACCGACCTTCGACACGGCAATGGCAAGTTTGCTGTCTTGCACGCCTGCCATAGGCGCCTGAATAATTGGCAGCTCAGTGCCCAGCAGGGCCTTAAAATGCTTGTTACCCATCACCTTATCCTTAGTGAATGCCCTTAGTAGATGACCCTAGTTAATGCCCTTAGTAGATATAAGCATGGCCCCCTTTACTCAACCTGCCGGGCTCAACAATTACCAGCCAGGCTCAACAATTACCTGCCAGGCTCATGGCCCTCATACCAAGGTAACTTGGCATCCATCTCCTCCCAATTGGCCTTAGAGGTAACAAAATTGTGAGAGATGGGCCGCTCGTTGATCGCCGAGTCTAAGATACCGAGTCGCAGGCGAATTCGCTTGCTGTCCTGCTCATTGGCACTGTAGATGGGCGAGGCACAGCGACGACAAAAATAACGCCGTTTTCCCGGCGAAAATTCAAAATTTGAAAGGAAATTTGCCTCATCCGATAGGTTGAAGTCCACCAATTCGACAAAACCATTGGTGGCAAATGCCGTACCGCTCGATTTACGACACAGGGAACAGTGGCAATGAATGATCTGACTTATGGGTCCGCTGATGGCGACTTTAATGCCACCACATAGACAACTTCCTTGATACATGGGTTTCCTGATCCAACTCACAATGACAACAAGCGCTTATGCTGCCATAACTTGCTGCATCAATTCAGTATAAATTTCTGCACTAAATCGTTAAATTGCGTAACTAAATGTGGCAAAGCACAAATTGCTCGCCTAGCGCGCCGGCGTATCTCCCTGGTAACAGACTAAGCCAAACAGCCAAATCCCCTCCTTGCATCCAGTTCATACCATAGGGCTTCTTCGTTAAGGTTTCGGGGATCGCTGCCAGCACTCCCTGTGAATACGTATGCAGCCGATTGCTCCGCTCAAGCCTTCCCTTCTAACATGGCAGGCAGTAACCCCCCTCACCCTAAATAAAAAACGACAATAAAAGGTACACGGAATGTCTTGCACACAGATACCATCGGCGCGCCCTGCAGCCAGTACGCGCAGCAACGCACCATCTCGACCAGCCACGGCTTTGTCGGCCCTTACCCTTGCCATCGCGGCAACAGGCATGATGCTGCCCGGCGCTAGCCTGGCTAAGACTGTCTCTCTGTCCTCACCGGACAAGCAGATAGTGGTCAGCCTCAGCGACGATAGCCAGATGCCTGAATATAGCGTTAGCTTTCAGGGCAAGAAGGTGATCGAACCTTCTAAACTCGGCTTGGTATTTGAGTCTCTCGGGGGGTTTGGCAATGACTTTGCCATCAAAGATATCAAGCGCAGCCAGACTGATGAACGCTGGCAACAGCCTTGGGGCGAGCGCGAATGGGTGACCGACAAGCATAATGGCCTGTCCGCCACCCTCAGCAATGGCCAGTACAGCCTAGTCGTCGAATTCAAGGTTTTCGATGATGGTATCGGCTTTCGCTACCAGGTGCCAAAGCAAGGCAAGCTGGACATGCTAAACATCACCGCCGAACTCACAGAATTTAGCCTGGCCCAGCCAGAGAAAGTCACCGCCTGGTGGATCCCGGCGCGCGGCTGGAACCGCTACGAATACCTGTATCAGAAGACGCCACTCAAGCAGGTGGACAGGGTTCACACCCCCTTTACCTTCACCCTAGGGGACGGCGTTCACATGAGCATTCACGAGGCGGCGCTGGTGGATTACGCCGCCATGACACTGGATCAGCGCCGAGACGGCACATTACGCGCCGATCTCACGCCCTGGTCTGATGGGATCCGCGTCAAGACAAGGGCGGGCTTTAGCACGCCATGGCGCACGATTCAGATCGCCGACAAGGCTACCGGCCTGCTGAACTCAGATCTCATCCTAAATCTTAACGAGCCAAACAAGCTGGGTGATGTCGACTGGGTCGAGCCAGGCAAATATGTCGGGATCTGGTGGGGCATGCACCTCAACGAGAACACCTGGGGATCGGGTGATAAGCACGGCGCCACCACCTCCGAGACCATGCGCTACATGGATTTTGCCGCCGATAACGGCTTCGCCGGTGTACTGGTGGAAGGCTGGAACGTCGGCTGGGACGGCAGCTGGTTCCATAACGGCGATGTCTTCAGCTTCACCCAGGCCTATCCAGACTTCGATCTACCCGAGATCTCAGCCTATGGTGCCAGCAAGGGAGTACGCCTGATTGGCCACCACGAGACCTCTGGCTCTGTTAGTAACTACCGTAATCAGATGAGCGATGCCTATGATCTCTATGAGAAATATGGGGTTACTCAGGTGAAAACCGGCTATGTGGCCGACGGCGGCGACATCAAACGTGTCGACGAGCAAGGCATAGTGCGTCACGAATGGCATGACGGCCAGTTTATGGTGAACGAATACCTACACAGCGTCACCGAGGCCGCCAAGCGCCACATCAGCATCAACACCCATGAGCCGATTAAAGACACCGGCCTGCGTCGCACCTATCCCAACTGGATCAGCCGCGAGGGCGCGCGCGGTCAGGAGTTCAACGCCTGGGGCACGCCGCCTAACAATCCGTCGCACACCACGACTCTGGCCTACACCCGCATGCTGGCCGGCCCCATGGATTTCACGCCGGGGATCTTCGATCTGGCCCCTAAGGGCCTGGACGCAGTCAACCGGGTGCAGACCACGCTGACCAAACAGTTAGCCCTCTATGTGGTGCTCTACAGTCCGATTCAGATGGCCGCCGATCTGCCGCGCAACTATAAGCAGCACCCCGATGCCTTTAGGTTTATTCAGGATGTGCCCACCGACTGGGCCCAGAGTATCGCCCTAGCCGGCGAGGTGGGCGAATACGTAGCCTTTGCCCGTCAGGAACGTGGCGGTAACAGCCAAGGCAAGGACTGGTACCTGGGCGCCATCACAGACGATGCGCCACGCGAGATCAGCATAGATCTCGACTTCCTCGACCCAGAGCTGCGTTATGAAGCGCAGATCTACCGCGACGGTGAAAAAGCAGATTGGCGTACCAATCCCTATGACTATGTGATTGAGACCAAACAGGTCGATAGCAAGCAGGCTCTCACCTTAAGGCTTGCCAGCAGCGGCGGCGTTGCCATCCGCTTCAAGGCGATTTAACCGCTCATTTCCAACCACGGAAAATGATGGCAAGTCTGTGCCAACAGGCTTGCCATCATGTCTCTTTCGCAACATTTGTTTACCTTTTTCCGGCGATTTCCCCCACATTTCTACGACTAAAGCCGCGCTCCCTCCCCCAAGCTTCAGGGTTATTCTGCTAAGGTAGTTTGTGCATCACTTTTATGCGCAAAGAAGCACCACACAATAACAAGAATGAAGAGCAGAACATGACAATCAATCCATTTATCGGCAAGACACTGCTGTTTACGGCCCTGTGCGCCGCAACACTCCACCCCACGACTGTTCATGCCGCCACGGCACCAGAGGCACATAATCTCTATACCGCGCCCTCAGCAGAAGATCTTCGCCTGTATGAGATAGCCGATGCCCCCCAGCCAGCGCGCATTTTGCGCGATATACAGACCCTGGTGGACTTCGGCACCCGCCATACCCTATCGAGCCAGACAGATAAGCAGCGCGGCATAGGCGCAGCCAGAAATTGGATTAAGGCCGAGTTTGAACGCATTTCTGATGCCTGCGGAGGATGCCTTGAGGTGATTGAAGTGGGTGACACAGTGTCGGGTAAGCGCATTCCAAAGCCGACTAGAGTCGTGAATATCATCGCCATTCAGCGCGGCACCTTAGATCCCAACCGTGTGGTGATGATGAGCGGCGATATCGACTCTCGGGTCAGCGACGTCATGGACGCTAACTCATTCTCCCCCGGCGCCAACGATAACGCCTCGGGCGTGGCCGGCGCACTGGAAGCCGCCCGTATCCTGAGCCAGTATCAGTTTGGCGGCACCATAGTCTACGCGGCCCTATCGGGTGAAGAGCAAGGTCTCTATGGCGGCGCAGGACTGGCCAGTTTTGCCAAGAAGCAGGGCTGGCAGGTCGAGGCCGTGCTCAATAACGACATGATAGGCAACATACAAGGGATCAACGGCGTGGTGAGCAACCATACGGTGCGCGTGTTCTCCGAGGGCGTGCGTATCGCCGAGACGCCAGCCGAGGCCAAGGAGCGCTATTTCAGCGGTGGCGAGAATGATTCAGCCTCGCGCAATCTGGCCAGACACATCAAGCAGCTTGTCGACCAGTACATGACCAACCTGGACGTGCAGCTCATCTATCGTCTCGATCGCTTTGGGCGCGGTGGCCATCACCTGCCGTTTAACAAGGCGGGCTTTCCTGCGGTACGTGTGATGGAGACCAACGAAAACTACCATCGCCAGCATCAGGATATTCGCACCGAAGATGGCATCGCCTATGGCGACGTGATAGAAGGTGTCGATGAAGCCTTCGCCGCCAAACTAACGGCCCTCAACGCCATCAGCCTGGCCTCCATGGCCTGGGCTCCAGCGCCGCCGACTCAGGTGAGCATCTCGGGCCAGGTATCGGCCGATACTCAGCTAAACTGGCTGGCAGATGCCACGGCAGAGGTGGCTGGTTATCGCATCTATTGGCGCAAGACCACAGAGCCGGAGTGGACCCACAGCCGCTATGTGGGCAAGGTCAACAGCTTCACCCTGCGCAACATGGTGATCGACAACTATCTGTATGGCGTAGCCGCGGTGGGCTATAACGGCAACACCAGCCCGGTAGTGTTCCCTGGCGCGGCAGGCAGCTTCTTTCCTGGGACGTTAGACTCAGCCGCCAAGGCTGCAAAGCAGCACTAATTAACGAGCCAGATGCTCACCATTATGAGTTAATTTATTTGAACTAAAATGTAACTCAGGTATCAATTCAGGCCGCCTTCGCGGCCTGGATATTATTGGTGAGTCTAAAAGATGCAAACCAATCGCTCAGAACAATATCAATAAATAATCTATAAACAATAACTTTTGGCAAAATCAAGTGAGTTGCATCTTTCGCTGACACTGATTTTAGTTGGCCAACCTTTCAACGAAAAATTTCATCGCAAACTCTAATTTAAACCTAATATACGGCACACATCGCTTGAGTCGACTCCCCTCTCTCTGCTGGTTGCTCACCTGATTGCATAGCTAATTGCCCGGCTAACTGTCCGGCTAATTGCGCGAGTGACGACAGGTGCCTTTTTTCCTTTTAGCGCCTAAAAAGCCTACGACCTAGGGCATCTTGCTCATTGTTACAAACGCCAACAACTGAAAACCTCAGGCTAGAGCGGTCACCATTTAAGGCACTGTTTTAAATCAAAATAACCCGTAATACATCTAAACCAAGCAGGTTAACAGCAGGCTACACAAAGGTTAACGCCCGATGATGAATACGTATGTAATCGGTTGTCGGCAGTTTCGGCTCAGGGTTAACATGCCTTGGTGTTTAATTTCATGTGTAACTCCTATGAAATTGGCCAGGTCGATGCTCACCTTATCAGGCACTGAAGGCATGAAAGGCGAGCACTAGAGTCTCTATCTACTCATCAGGGCTTAAGCCTAGTGATTAAGCCTAGAGAAGTAGAACCCTAGCTTTTGGCGAATACCCGTTTGAGGGAAGCGTGTATTCGCCCCTTTTTTCACTCGACCGACTTCCATAAAATAGTGATCGCGCCCCTTTAGCCCCGCGCGACGATAACAAATAATGATAAAGAGAAGCATCGGATGTCACACAACACCCTATCCGCCCAAGGCACCCCAAACGTCAAGCCCGCTTTAAGCTTCTGGCAGATCTTCAACATGTGTTTTGGTTTTCTGGGGATCCAGTTTGGCTTTGCCCTGCAAAATGCCAATGTCAGCCGTATCTTCCAGACCTTAGGCGCAGCGATCGATGACATCCCTATTCTCTGGATAGCGGCGCCGCTCACGGGACTGCTGGTGCAGCCTATCATCGGCTACATGAGTGACAACACCTGGGGCCGACTCGGTCGTCGCCGCCCCTACTTCCTCATTGGCGCTATCTTTACCACGCTGGCTATCTTCATCATGCCGCACTCACCGGTACTCTGGGTCGCCGCCGGTATGCTGTGGATCATGGACGCCTCGATCAATATCGCCATGGAGCCGTTTCGCGCCTTTGTCGGCGACAACCTGCCGAGTAAGCAGCGCCCACTGGGCTATGCCATGCAGAGCTTCTTCATCGGCGTCGGCGCCGTGGTCGCCTCGGCCTTGCCTTATCTGCTCACTAACTATTTCGATGTCGCCAATACGGCGCCAGAAGGCGAGATCGCCGATTCGGTGCGCTACGCCTTCTATTTTGGCGGCGCGGTGCTGCTACTGGCCGTTAGCTGGACAGTGTTTACCAGCAAAGAATACTCTCCCGAGGAGCTTTCGCGCTTCGAACAGGAAAGCAGCGAGCAAGTGACATTGCATCATGATCGCAGCTGGCAGGCCTATCAGAAAGGCGCCATTACCTGGGGCCTTATCGGCGCCCTGTTAATCGCGATCATCTACCTGCAGTCGCTCGACAAACAGCTTTACCTGCTGGCCATAGGCGTGTTTGCCTTCGGCCCGCTGCAATGGTTCTGCGCCAAGACCTTAAAACAGATCCGCGGCGAAGCGCGTCATCAGCAAGGCATGGTGTTCAGCGTCGTCGATTCACTATTCCATATGCCGAAGGCGATGCGCCAGCTGGCTGTGGTGCAGTTCTTCTCCTGGTTCGCCCTCTTCTCTATGTGGATCTACACCACGGCGGCGGTCACAGATCATCACTATGGCACCCAGGATGTGCTCTCAAAGGCCTATAACGATGGTGCCGACTGGGTCGGTATGCTGTTTGCCTCCTACAATGGCTTTGCCGCCGTGGCGGCGATATTCATCCCCCTGCTGGCCATGGCGGTTGGTCTCAAGGTGACTCACCTGATCAACCTATGCTGCGGCGGCATTGGCTTGATCAGCTTCTACTTTATTCAGGACCCCAACCTGTTATGGCTACCCATGATAGGGGTGGGTATCGCCTGGGCCTCTATCCTCTCTATCCCCTATGCGCTGCTCTCTAACGCCTTGCCTGCGGCCAAGATGGGCGTCTACATGGGGATCTTTAACTTCTTCATCGTGATCCCCCAGTTGTTGGCCGCCAGCGTACTGGGTGTGCTGCTCAATGCCTTCTTCGACGGCAAGCCGATCTTTGCCCTCATCCTGGGTGGCAGCTTTATGATCTTGGCCGGGATCAGTGTGCTGTTTGTCAGCAATCGAAACGAGCAAGACTAAATAGCAACAGGGCTTGAGACGGCGCTAGCCCCTGCGACAATACACAGACTTAAACGACACCCCTAATAAACGAATAATAAACAGATAATTAATGAGAGCCTTAACATGACGTCTAAGCCAGTACCTTTTACGCGCTCACTGCTTGCCCTCTCCCTGGGCGCCCTGCTTAGCGCCTGTGGCGGCGCCAAGAGCAACATCGACACAGCGCCAGCACAAACCGCCAGCATAGCAGCACAACAGATAACCGTTGCCCCTGGCGCACCCGGCGCCTCGCCCACCTGGGCTTTTTCCGGTAAGACGGGGATAGGCACCTCGTTTGAACCCTATGTGACCAACGAACAAGGTGCGGCCCAATACCTGAGCAACCAGGCCAATCCGGTCAGCCGGGTATGGTTCTCCCTGGCCCAAGGTATTCTTACCGAGACCATGTATGGCCTTATCCATAATGCCCAGCTCAAAGAGGCGCAGTTCATCATCAGTGGTAATGGCTTCGTCGACACCGAAAAAGACAATACCCTCACCAGCATAGATTACCTGCATAAGGATGCGGCGGGGCGTCCGTTGTCGCTCGCCTACAGGGTGATTAACAAAGATATCGAAGGCAAGTATCAGATAGAGAAGCACTTCTTTACCGACCCCGATCGCGACAGCCTGGTGATGCAGGTCTTCTTTACCGCCTTCGAGCCAGGGATCACCCCCTATCTCTATGTTAACCCTCACATCGACAACAGCGGCGCCAATGACATCGCCAGCATCGGCCAAGATGGCAACAGCCTCTATGCCAATACGGGCAATGAGGACTCGAGCGTGCTGACCGTGCGCGGTGACATTCCCTTTACAGCTGCCAGCGTGGGCTTCGTCGGCGAGTCTGACGGTCTTACGGATCTTAGGGCTAACGGCGAGCTGAACTGGCATTACACCACGACCAGTGGTGATACCCAGAGTATCGGCAACGTGGCCATGACCGCGGCATTGCCCACCCTTGAGGTCGGCAGTGTCGCTAAGCCAAGTCTGACCACGACCTTGGTGTTTGGCTTCGGTGCCGATAAGGCCAGCAGCGAGCAAAATGCCAAGACGACACTATCGGAAGGTTATGCCAAAGTGCTCGCCACCTATAATGGAGAAGGAGAGGCCATCGGCTGGCAAGACTATCTGCAGTCGCTCTCTAGCCTTAGCGCCATGACGGCCAATACCGCCGATGAGGGTAAGTTGCTCTATACCAGCGCCATGGTGCTCAAAGCCCAGGAAGACAAGACCCACGCCGGCGCCCTTATCGCCTCACTATCTAACCCCTGGGGCGACAGCGTCTCGGCCATTAAGGGCTCGACCGGCTACAAGGCGGTGTGGCCGCGAGATTTCTATCAATGTGCCATGGCATTTCTGGCCATGGGCGACACACAAACCCCTAAGGTCGCCTTCGAGTACCTCAAAAAAGTTCAGGTAACGGCAGCAACGCCAGGATACAGCGGCGTCCCGGGATGGTTCCTGCAGAAAACCCATGTCGATGGACAAATTGAATGGGTGGGCGTACAGCTCGATCAGACCGCCATGCCTATCATGCTCGGCTGGAAACTCTGGCAAGCCGGTGTACTGAGCGATACTGAAATAGAACACTGGTACCAGACCATGCTTAAAGCCGCGGCAGACTTTTTGGTGAGCGGCGGTGAGGTTAATCTCGACTGGAACCACACCCAAATCACACCGCTGAAGACACAACAGGAACGCTGGGAAGAGCAAGAGGGATACTCGCCTTCTACCGCAGCCGCCGTCATCACGGGCCTTATCACCGCCAGCGATATCGCCAAACAGACCGGCGACCTAACGTCGAGCGAAAAGTATCTGGCCAATGCCAAGACCATGGCTGAAAAGCTCGACTCACTCGTGGTGACCCACAAGGGACTGCTCAGCGCAGCCGATGCAACACAAGCCCCCTACTACCTGCGTCTTGCCCCCAATGGCACGCCCGACAGCGATGATAAGCTAGCCGATAATAATGGCCGCGACGGGCTTGATCAGCGCCAAGTATTGGATGCAGGTTTCCTGGAGTTGGTGCGCTACGGTGTGAAGAGCGCCAACGACAAGGCGGTAAATGACACCCTGGCGCTGGTGGATAACCAGGCCTTGGAGGATAACCTTAGGGTCAGGTATGAGTTTACCGCAAAAGATGGCACACAATTCCCCGGCTTTAGGCGCTACGGCAACGACGGCTATGGCGAAGATACCGATACCGGCGCCAACTATGCCGAGAATGGCAGCAACACCCCGGGACAACGTGGCAGAGTCTGGCCCTTCTTTACCGGTGAGCGCGCCCATTTCGAGTTAGCCAAGGCGATCGCCAACGGTACCCTAGATGAGACGAGCAAGGCGCAATTGGTACAAACCTATGTTAAGGGAATGGAAGCCTTCGCTAACGACGGCCTGATGCTCCCAGAGCAGGTGTGGGATGGCGTGGGTAACAAGACCCGCTTTAACTATCAGCTTGGACAAGGGACAAACTCGGCGACCCCACTTGCCTGGACCCATGCAGAATATGTGAAGATGATTCGCTCTGTCACAGAGGCTAAGGTATGGGATAGCTATGAGGATGTCACCAAAGCCCTTAATGACTAACGCGCTTATTAGATAACCCGTTAAGCGCAAAATACCCAACAGGGATTAAAGCCACAATATAAAGCCAGTCTTAGTGACTGGCTTTTTTAATGGGCGTTAGAGAATGAAACATGGACACATGATGTTGAATTTAGATGCCAGTCCTCATAAGCCCCCTCATAAACCCCGCCCCATCAGCCGCTCCCTACTACATTTTAGCGACAACCTGTTCACTGCTTGCTGCTTGCTGCTTGCTGCTTGCTAAATTAGCCCTAACCCAACAATCACCGCCAACAATGATCGCCGAAAGAAACGCTTATCAAACTTAATCCATTGCCATGGTACCAGGCCTGAAACACCCCTCGCCCACAATAGCTGTAACATGCCTGTGGTAGCCCAACACATCCCCATATAAAAAGATATAACGAATTTTCGGGTTATAACATCATGTTCTTTTTATGAGCGAAATCCGCACCGGCTATGGGTTTGCCCCCTATATTAGGGAAGACAGAGTGGGGAATTTCTCGCGATAAAGATGATATTTCAGCAAAATTGATAAAAATGAATAAAAAAATTTGAAAAGTATTGATATACTTCCCCCCGAATTTTAGAACGTAACTCCAATAGAGTAGAAAAATGACTGATTTATCAAAGTACAGAAACATTGGTATCTTCGCTCACGTTGATGCGGGTAAGACCACCACAACAGAGCGTATCCTAAAGCTAACCGGCAAGATTCATAAGCTGGGTGAAGTTCATGATGGTGAATCTACAACCGACTTCATGGAACAGGAAGCTGAGCGTGGTATTACCATTCAGTCTGCTGCTGTAAGTTGCTTCTGGAACGATCACCGTTTCAACGTCATCGACACCCCTGGCCACGTTGACTTCACAGTTGAAGTTTATCGTTCTCTAAAAGTACTAGACGGTGGTATCGGTGTATTCTGTGGTTCTGGTGGTGTTGAGCCACAATCAGAAACCAACTGGCGTTATGCAAACGAATCTGAAGTTGCGCGTATCATCTTCGTAAACAAGCTGGACCGTATGGGTGCAGACTTCTTGCGCGTTGTTAAGCAAACTAAAGACGTTCTTGCGGCTAACCCACTCGTTATGGTACTGCCTATCGGTATCGAAGATGAGTTCAAGGGCGTTGTCGATCTACTAACCCGTAAAGCATGGGTTTGGGACGAAACTGGACAAGCTGAAAACTACAGCATCGAAGATGTACCAGCTGACATGGTTGACATGGTTGAAGAATACCGTGAGCAACTGATCGAGTCTGCCGTTGAGATGGACGACGATCTGATGGAAGCTTACATGGAAGGTGAAGAGCCATCTATGGAAGACATCAAGCGTTGTATCCGTGAAGGTACTCGCACCATGCACTTCTTCCCAACATACTGTGGTTCTGCGTTCAAGAACAAAGGTATGCAGCTTCTTCTAGACGCGGTAGTTGATTACCTACCTGCTCCACAAGAAGTTGATCCACAGCCTCTGACTGACGAAGAAGGTAACGAAACTGGCGAACACGCTATCGTTGACGCCGATGCACCTCTGAAAGCTCTTGCGTTCAAGATCATGGATGACCGTTTCGGTGCCCTGACCTTCGTACGTATCTACTCAGGCCGCATCAACAAGGGTGACACCATCCTGAACTCTGCTACAGGTAAGACTGAGCGTATCGGTCGTATGTGTGAAATGCAGGCTGACGAGCGTAACGAACTTGAAACCGCACAAGCTGGTGACATCATCGCTATCGTGGGTATGAAGAACGTTCAAACTGGTCACACTCTGTGTGATGTTAAGCACCCATGTACACTTGAAGCCATGGTGTTCCCAGAGCCAGTTATCTCTATCGCCGTTGCTCCAAAAGACAAGGGCGGCAGCGAGAAGATGGGTATCGCTATCGGTAAGATGATCGCAGAAGATCCATCATTCCGCGTTGAAACTGACGAAGATTCAGGCGAAACCATCCTTAAGGGTATGGGTGAACTTCACCTAGACATTAAGGTTGACATCCTGAAGCGTACTTACGGCGTTGACCTAATCGTTGGTGAGCCACAAGTTGCATACCGTGAAACTATCACTCAAGAAGTTGCTGATAGCTACACTCACAAGAAGCAGTCTGGTGGTTCTGGTCAGTTCGGTAAGATCGACTACATCATCCGTCCTGGTGAGCAAAACTCTGGCTTTACCTTCAGCTCTTCAGTTGTTGGTGGTAACGTACCTAAAGAATTCTGGCCTGCTGTTGAGAAAGGTTTCGAGAGCATGATGCAGACTGGTACCGTTGCTGGCTTCCCAGTACTAGACGTTGAACTAGAACTGACTGACGGTGCTTTCCACGCAGTTGACTCGTCAGCTATCGCGTTCGAAATCGCAGCTAAAGGCGCATTCCGTCAATCTATGCCAAAAGCTGGCGCGCAACTTCTTGAGCCTATCATGAAGGTTGACGTATTCAGCCCAGAAGACAACGTAGGTGACGTAATTGGTGACCTTAACCGTCGTCGCGGCATGATCAAAGATCAGCAAGCTGGTGTGACTGGTGTTCGTATCAAGGCTGACGTACCGCTTTCAGAAATGTTCGGTTACATCGGTTCTCTACGTACAATGACTTCTGGTCGTGGTCAGTTCTCTATGGAGTTCTCACACTACTCAGCATGTCCTAACAGCGTATCTGAGAAAGTTATCGCTGAAGTTAAAGAAAGAGAAGCTAAGAAGTAATCTGACTTCTTAACGAAAGTTTCTTTACTAAAAACCCTAACAATGTATGTTGTTAGGGTTTTTTCTTTGGCCGAATTTCCCTCACAGGAGTCCTTATGTCCCAAGATGCCATAGTGGTATTGGATTTTGAAACCACAGGCCTCTCCCCCGCACAGGGCGATCGCGCCATCGAGATAGGTGCGGTAAAACTCCAGCAAGGCGTGGTGGTCGATAGGTTTCAGCAGCTGATGAATCCAGGCTTCGCCGTCAACAGTTTCATTGCTGGCTACACGGGGATCACCAATGAGATGCTCAGGCAGGCGCCAAGCTGTGAAACTGTCATGACAGATTTCGCCGCCTTTATCGATGGTTGCCAGCTAGTGGCGCACAACGCCAGTTTCGATCAGAAGTTTTTGGCCGCCGAGCTTGCACGCATCCATGTCCCGCAATCCCAGCCGTTTGCCTGTTCGCTATTGCTGGCGAGACGCCTGTTTCAGGACGCGCCCAATCATCAGCTGGGCACCTTAGTCAGTTATCTCGCGATCGAAAACGATGGCGTGTTTCACCGGGCGCTCAATGATGCCGAGGTGACAGCCTCGCTCTGGCTCGAGCTCACCGCCGCCGTCACGCAAAGATGGGCCTGTCCCGCCCCGAGTTTTGAGTTGATGCTCAAGCTGCAACGCCAGCCCAAGCATCAGTTAGAAAGGTTTATGAAAAAGCAGCTGGCCTAAAGGGCCTTGCCGCAGGATTCACGCTCTATCGGCTGGTGGGGATCAACTGATTACTCACCTCCTGCCCCTTGATCTGTTTCAGCAGACTCTCTACCAAGATCTCGCCCGCCAACTTAGTATTTTGCTTGATAGTCGTCAGCGGCGGGTTGGCAAAACTCGCGACGGGAATGTCATCATAACCGACGATGGCCACATCCTCGGGAACCTTGATCCCCTGCTCTTTTAGCGCCCGCATGGCGCCGATAGCAATGAGATCGCTCGCGGCAAAGATGGCATCGAAGGGGCGTTTCTGCGCCAGCAGTTGGCTGGCCGCCTCAAATCCCGAGCTTTCCGTGCTGATGGCATCCACCTGCAGCCCCTTCTGCAAGGGTACGCCCGCCGCCTTAAGCGCCTGTTGATGGCCCAGATAGCGCGCCTGAAATTCCGGGCTATGGCTGGAGGCATCGCCGAGAAACGCGATATGACGACGCCCCTTAGCCAGCAGATGTTCTGTGGCAAGCACGCCTCCCTGACGATTGTCACAGCCAATGGAGAGCACAGAAGATTTGTGCTGCGCCGGCCCCCAGATCACCAGATGGGTATTTTGCGCCGCCAGTTTATTCAGCTTCTCCTCGTAATCCATGTAATCGCCATAACCGAGCAGAATAATGCCATCTGCCTTATTACTGTCTTCATAGTCGGCGTGCCAGTCGCTGCTAAGCTGCTGAAAGGATACCAGGAGATCATAGCCCTGCTGCGCCGTTGCCCGGGTGATAGAGCCCAGCATGGAGAGGAAGAAGGGGTTGATCAACGAATCGTCATTGGTGGGATCTTCACACAATAACAGCGCCAGGGTCAGACTGCTTTGGGTGCGCAGGTTGCTGGCGTTTTTATCGACCTTATAATTAAGTTCCTTGGCGATGGCCTGAACTCTCAAGCGCGTCTCTTCATTGACGAGCGGGCTGTTTCGCAACGCGCGTGATACCGTGGATTGCGACACCCCGGCGCGGTAAGCGATATCGATAGAGGTAGCTTTCGTTGTCATAATTATGGGCGACCTTGTTATACACGAACAGGGCGAGCCAGCGCCCGCCCCTTAAGGAACACGATTATATCCCAAGCTCCTTCATCAGATCATCTGAATCATCCACCACGACGGCACTATTGACCGCCGCAGACCAAGATGGGTCCGCCGCCTGACTGCCCTGGCCGTGCTGAGCCAGCAAGGCATCGGGATCGTCTTCTTCGTGTTCGAACTCTGCCAGCTTGATAAACTCCGTCTTATCCATGGCGTATTCGAGATAGAAGATATGGTTTCTGGCAGTC
This sequence comes from Shewanella sp. cp20, assembly GCF_000832025.1. Classification (NCBI taxonomy): domain Bacteria; kingdom Pseudomonadati; phylum Pseudomonadota; class Gammaproteobacteria; order Alteromonadales; family Shewanellaceae; genus Shewanella; species Shewanella sp. cp20. The sequence continues at coordinate 197,830 of NZ_JPII01000048.1, forward strand.
TTGAAGGCGACACGGCGCGCCACCGCCTCATCTAAGTTGGTGTCGATCGAGATGGTCAGTTCCTTATTAATAGTCAGCATCTTAGGCTGGCTCTGATTAATAGAGGTCTGCAGTTCCTTGTTTACCTTGACGATAAAATCACCCAAGATCTGGTTCATCAACTCGCCCATCACGTCCCCCACCTCATCCGAGGTGTGAGAGAAGGCCAGCTCTGATTCGGGCATGCCCATCTGCTTCATATAGGCCTGATAAATCTCCACCGCCGCCGGCGCCGAGAAGTTGATCACCACCAGGCCCGAAAATCCGCCATCGAAGATGGAAAAACAGCCCAGATCTGGCTTGAGGCAGGTCTTGGTGATGCTCTGCACCATGGCCGCATGGCTCACCTGGCTGGCCGTGGTACTCGAGAGCACATGGCACACCGAATGGCAGAGTTTAAGAAGAATATCGTCGGAACTGATCACTTGCGAGGTCATAGTTTCATCACATGTCAAAAAAGAGTCATACTCCATTCTGCGCGCTATTTCGATAAAAATCAAAATCAAAACAGGGGATTAGTTAATTCTCATTCAGTGGCTAAATGTCGAGCAGATTTGACGTTAGCAAACTCAGTAATCATCACGCCCACCTAACCTAGCAAAACCCTGGGTAAGACGCCGTTAGCTGCCTCACAGTACATAAAAGATTCATTGTTCGATTGCGTAAAAATGCCAAAACGATCCATCGCCAACGTGAGCCAGTTCAATTAATTAACAATAAACAGTCAATCGATTGACTATTCGTTATAACCGCATTCTCAGGCAACACGTTAGCCTGTATATTAGCGGCATTTAACCGGGCTATTAAGGACATAACATGCTTGCGATCCTCAGAAGGTTCACCATTCTTCAACGCCTCATTTTTATGCTGGTGCTTGCCGCCATCGGCACCTTTGTCTTCGCCAGTTTTTCGATCAACGAGCAGCGCAACAGCCTGATTAAGCAGAAGTGGCTACAAAACGATGCGCAGTTATCCACCCTACTCAGCATCGTCGACACACATTATCGCCAGACCCAGCAGAATAAATTGACGCCGGAAGACGCCAAACGAGAGGCGGCAAATCTGGTCAATCAGATCCAATATGGCGAGAGTGGCTTCTTCCTGCTGTTTGACCGAGACCACACACTGCTGGCCAACGGCGCCGCCCCGGAAAAGCTTGGCATCAAGCCCTCAGCCCTGACCAGTCAAATGGGCGGCAATGGCCTAGACAAGTTGCTCGATAACGCAGCAGCGTCCGGTATTGCCAAGGCACACATGGAGATGAGAAATCCCCTTACCGGTGAGCGTGAAGAAGCCTTGATGGAAGCCCGCACCTTCCCGGCCTGGCAGTGGACGCTGGTGACCACCTCTTACATGAGTGACGTCAACGACACCACCATCAGCGTGATGTACAACTACCTCGGCATCATGCTGCTTATTTCCGTGCCTATCTTCGCCTTCTTCTTAGTCCTCAATCACTCCATCAGTTCACCCCTCAACCAGGCGATCGATGCGATGAAAGATATTGCCGAAGGCGAAGGCGATCTCACCAAACGTCTACCGACTAAAGGTAAAGATGAAGTGGTGGCCCTCGCCATCGCCTTTAACAACTTCGTAGGTAAGATCAACAAGATGGTTGCCGATCTCCAGCCGGTGGGACAAGATCTTAACCAAGATGCCGATCGCCTGTTCAATGCCGTCGCCGAGTCCAACGCCAGCGTAGATCATCTGCACCAGGAAACCAGCAGCGTCGCCACCGCCATCAATCAGATGCTATCGACCACCCATGAGATGGCCAGCAGCACTCAGCAGGCGGCAGATGCGGCCAACAGCGTCAAGCAGCAGGCCCAGGACAGCAAGCAGCAGATGGATGGCACGGTAGAGAACACCCATAAGTTGGTGCAGGAACTGAAGAACGCCGAGAGCATCACCCAACATCTTGGGGTCTCCTCCGAGCAGATTGGCAGCATCCTGGATGTGATCCGCGGTATCGCCGATCAAACCAACCTGCTTGCGCTTAATGCCGCCATCGAGGCTGCCCGCGCCGGTGCTCATGGCCGTGGTTTCGCCGTGGTTGCCGACGAGGTCAGAGCCCTGGCTAACCGCACCCAGGACTCCACCAATGAGATCCAGAAGATCATCACAGACATTCAAAATGGCGTGACCAATGTGATGCACAGCAACAGCGATACCCAGAGTCAGTCGGTAGAGCTGCAGCAACAGGCCCAGGCCGTGGGCGATTCACTCAATACTATCTTGGAGCTGATCGCTCATATCAGCGATATGAATACCCAGCTGGCCAGCGCCACCGAGGAGCAGTCTCTGGTTACCGAGGAGATCAACCGTAACATCTGTAGCATCACCGAACTCTCGGAGGTGTCGGTTAAGGCCAATGAGAGTAACCGTATGGCCGCCGAGTCGCTGCGTCAGATAAGTCAGACCAGCGCCAAGATCTTAGGCCAGTTCAAGGTGTAAAACACAGATATTCAAACAGATAGCGAAACAGACAGGGAGCCAATTGGCTCCCTTCTTATTAACGCTCACAGAGCAAGACAAGAGCGATTCACACCCCTTACAAACACATAAAAAAATCCCCCGCCAAAGCTCGACAGCTGATATTAAAACTGTGATAAGCTTAACGACATCACATTTTTCTGCATCGGTGGGATCACATAACCATGGCCCGAATGACGTTAGCGGTTCATCCTCAGCTATACAGTATTCACAGCTTCAGCCCAGACAGTGAATTAGTACCCGAGGTGTTTCGTCAGCCCATGTTTTTTATCGGCAAGACCAAAGATGAACTCTCTGTGGTGGTGCCCGCCGAACTGCAACTCGACAGCCTCGAAGAGGAGAGCGACTGGCGCTGCCTCGAGGTCGTCGGTCCCCTAGGCTTCTCCATGACGGGGATCCTCGCCAGCGTCTCTGGCACCCTGGCCGAAGCCAAGATCAGCATCTTCGCCATCTCAACCTTCGATACCGATTATATTCTGGTGAAGAAGGATAAGCTGCAGCAAGCGATACAGGCGCTGAAGAAGACCAACTATCAGATCATTCATTATCAGGCCTAGCGCCAGAGCGTCATTTCCAAAGAGCGAGTGTTATGTACCAAAAGACAGTCACCATCATGGCCGAACACGGCATTCATACCCGGCCTGCGGCCCTGCTTGTTAAGGCAGCCAAGGCCTATGATTGTGACATCATAGTGGAATGTCAGGGCAAACAGGCCAGCGCCAAGAGCCTGTTCAAGCTGCAGACCTTGGGCCTGTATAAAGGCGTCGAGGTCAAGGTCAGCGCCGATGGCGAGCAGGCAAAACCGGCGGTGGATACCGTCGCCGAGCTGCTTATCACCTTAAGTTAACAGGAGTCAGGATGACGATTAGAGGCATAGCGGTAGCGGCGGGCATCGCCTTCGGACAGGCAAAAGTACTACGCAGCTACGAAAGTAAACTCGACTATCATCTCCTGCCTCCAGCCCAACTCGCCCGCGAGCAACAAAGACTCAATCGCGCCCTCAAGACCCTCATCAAACAGAGCCAGGCCTGCGCCGCCAAGCTCGACCCCGACTCCGACAACTATCAGCTGATCGAGGCCGATCTCCTGCTGTTAGAAGATGAGGAGCTACTGGCCGAACTCAGCGACACCATAGGCAAGCGCCAGTTTTCCGCGGCCCTGGCGGTGGAGCACAGCTTCGCCAAACAGGCACAGGCGATGCAGGAGGCCGACTCGCCCTACCTGGCTCGGCGCGCCGAAGATGTATTAAGCCTGGGCCAGCGGCTGATCCGTACCCTGCTCACCGGCCACTGCGATAACCTCAGCCGCCTACCGGAAAACGCCATCGTACTGGCCAAAGATATCACCCCGGCTGAGTTCGCCACCCTGCCCCTGGAGCGCGTCAGCGCCCTGGTACTGCAAACCGGCGGCGTAACCAGCCATACGGCGATTCTGGCCCGCAGCGCAGGCATTCCCACCCTGATGAGCTGCCCTTGGCATACCCTAGAGGTATCAGATGACATGGCGCTAGCCGTAGATGCCATTAACGGCGAGCTCTATGTTGAGCCTGATGCGGCGCAAATAAGCGATCTCAACGCCCAGAAACAACAGGCTGACGAACGCAAGTCGGCACTGCAGGCCTTGAAGGGCAAAGTAACTCAGACAAAGGATGGCCGCACCATTCCCCTGCTGGCCAACGTGGGCTGCATCAGCGAAATCAATCATCTGGCCGACGTGGGCGCCGAGGGGGTTGGCCTGTTTCGCACCGAGTTCTTGTTCATGAACAACCATGAACTGCCGGACGAAAACCGCCAGTATCAACTCTACTGTGATGCCCTGCAACTGTTAGATGGCAAGCCTCTTACCATTCGCAGCATGGATCTTGGCGCCGACAAGGAAGTGCCTAGTCTCGCCATGGACGTTGAGGAAAACCCGGCACTGGGGCTCAGAGGGGTGAGATACACGCTTGCCCACCCAGAGCTGTTTAGCGCCCAACTCAGGGCGATCCTCAGGGCCGCTAACCATGGTCCCATCCGCCTCATGTTCCCCATGGTCAATCAGGTAGAGGAGCTCGAAGCCGTGCTAGCGCTGCTGGAAAGCTGTAAGCAGGAGCTGGTCGAGGCCGAGAAAGGCTTTGGCGAACTCGAGCTTGGCATAGTGGTTGAAACCCCGGCGGCGGTGTTTAACCTCGACTCCATGCTGCCCCTGCTGGATTTTGTCAGCATAGGCACTAACGATTTGACCCAATATACCATGGCCGCCGATCGCGCTAATCCGCTGCTGATCGATCAATACCCCGTGCTCTCGCCGGTGATCATCCGCCTGATCGCCCAGATCATAGAGAAGGCCAAGGCCGCCAAGGTGCGGGTCTCCATGTGCGGCGAGCTGGCCAGTAACCCCAATGCCGCCGCCTTATTGATTGGACTCGGACTGGAAGAATTTAGCGTCAACCTGGCCTCGCTCCTCGAGGTAAAACAGGCCCTCAGTCGTTGGTCTTACCCAGATTGTGTCGAACTTGCGCGCAAAGCCTTGCAAGTTTCACGCATCGATGCGTTAAATCAATTATTAACACACTGTCACTCTTGATATTTTTTGAGTATGCTAGGCATAATTCATCACGACACATCAGCGTGCTAACACAGGGGCAAATTAATGGGATTTTTGAGCCGCATAAGACGTTTAATTTCTGGTCAGCCACCCATCACGGGCGGCATTGATGTTTATGCGCCAGTGTCGGGCGAGATCGTGGCAATCGAGAAAGTGCCGGATGTGGTCTTTGCCGAGAAGATAGTCGGCGACGGCATCGCGATAGCCCCAAAAGGAAAGCAGATAGTCGCGCCGGTCGATGGCACCATAGGCAAGATCTTCGAAACCAACCACGCCTTTAGCATAGAGTCGCCCCAAGGCCTCGAGCTGTTCGTGCATTTCGGTGTCGGTACGGTCGAACTGAGGGGCAACGGCTTCACCCGCCTGGCCGAAGAGGGCCAGCAGGTCAAGGCCGGCGATCCCATACTCGAGTTCGATCTCGACTATCTTAAGGAGCATGTAGAGAGCCTACTCACCCCCGTGGTGCTGGCCAACATGGAAGATATTCAGGGGCTCGACAAGCGCCACGGCAGTATCGAAGCCGGGAAAGACGTGATCTTCTCAGTTCAGCTCTAACGCGCACTATCGCCCGGCGCATTCAGTGCCGGGTTGTCTTAACTCACTTCAGCAACTCGTTAACCCTTAGCCTAAGACTCACCATCAGCTGAGTGATTTTTTTTCAAACAGACACTTGCCCTGTGCTTATCCCTTGAGGCGAGCTCGACTCGGTGCCACAATGAGCAGCAAGTAGAAGTGGTCGCCAGCGAAGCGGCTAAAGTATTACAAAGGCCCTAATTTACAGAAGCACTCACGTTATCATAAAAGCGCTAAACGGCCTTTGCCCCACATGGAGAATCAAATTTTGACCCTATACGGTATTAAGAATTGCGACACAGTCAAGAAAGCGCTCAAGTGGCTAGACGCCAACCAACAAGCAGTGACCTTTCACGACTTTCGCGTCGACGGCCTCACCGAGGAACACCTTAACGCCTGGGTCGAGCAAGTCGGCTGGGAAAGCCTGTTTAATAAACGCAGCACCAGTTTTCGCAATCTGAGCGATGACGAAAAGGCCGATATCGGCAAAGAAAAGGCTATCGCCCTCATGCTCACCTATCCCACCCTGATCAAACGCCCCGTGCTGGATCATCAGGGACAGGTAAGTGTTGGCTTCAAGCCCGCTCAATACGAGGAGATCTTCAGCCGATGAGCCAGGAAGTCCTCACACTGGCACAGGATCTGATTGCCAGAGCCTCGGTCACCCCGCTAGACGAAGGTTGTCAGCCGCTGATGGCCGATCGCCTCAAGGCCAAGGGGTTTAATATCGAATCTATGGTATTTGAAGATACCACCAACATGTGGGCGCGGCGCGGCTCAGAAGGTCCGCTATTCTGCTTTGCTGGCCATACAGATGTGGTGCCGGTTGGCGATCTCAACCGTTGGCACACACCACCCTTCGAGCCTGTGGTGATCGACGGCTATCTTCACGGACGCGGCGCCGCCGACATGAAGGGTTCGCTCGCCGCCATGGTAGTTGCCACCGAGCGATTCGTCGACAAGCATCCTGATCATAAGGGCTCTATCGCCTTTCTGATCACCAGCGACGAGGAAGGCCCCTTCATCAACGGCACCACCCGGGTAATCGACACCCTTGAGGCCCGAAGCGAGAAGATCACCTGGTCACTGGTTGGCGAGCCCTCCTCTACCCATAAGCTAGGGGATATCGTCAAGAACGGTCGCCGGGGCAGCCTCACGGGTAACCTCACCGTCAAAGGCATTCAGGGCCATGTTGCCTACCCACATCTAGCCGACAACCCCATCCACAAGGCGGCGCCTGCGCTCGATGAGCTGGCACGCATGAAGTGGGATAACGGTAACGAATTCTTCCCGCCCACCAGTTTTCAAATCGCCAATATCAATGGCGGCACGGGCGCCTCAAACGTGATCCCGGGCAGCCTGGAGGTGATGTTTAACTTCCGTTACTCCACCGAAGTTACCGCCGAGATCTTAATTCAGCGGGTACTCAATATTCTTGACGCCCACGGGCTCGACTATGAGATCAGCTGGATCTTCAACGGCCTGCCGTTTCTCACCGATGAGGGCCCGCTGCTGGATGCCACCCGCGAGGCGATCCATGAGATCACCGGCACAGAGACAGACCCGCAAACCTCTGGCGGCACCTCGGATGGCCGTTTCATCGCCCCGACTGGCGCCCAGGTGATCGAGCTTGGTCCGGTTAACGCCACCATTCACAAGGTCAATGAGTGCGTCAAGGTCGAGGATATCGAGCAGCTCGCCAAGGTGTATGAACGTATCCTGGAAAAGCTGCTGTGCTAGAACCGGCAATCTATGGTTTTGATGAGCCAACACTCGTGGATCACCAGGGCCACAGGCTGGCCCCCGAGTGCGCCGCGCAGCTTAGCAAGATGCAAGGCGCCGCCGCCAGCGATGGTATTAACATCGCCATCTGCTCCAGCTATCGTGATTTCAATCGCCAACTCGGGATATGGAATGCCAAGGCGAACGGTAAGCGGCCGGTATTGGACGCGGCGTCTCGGCCAATGGACATCGAGACGTTAAGTGACAATGAGCTGCTAGATGCCATACTGCGCTGGTCGGCATTGCCCGGCATGTCACGCCATCATTGGGGCACAGATCTGGATCTGTTCGACGCAAACGCCATCAGCCAAGCATCCCTCGAGCTTATCGACAGCGAGTATCAGCTAGGTGGTCCCTGTCATGGGCTGCATCAGTGGCTAGTGGCACACGCGGCTGACTTTGGTTTCTACTTTCCCTATCAGGCAGGTCTCAGCGGCGTCAGCCCAGAGCCTTGGCACCTGAGTTATTACCCACTGGCCGATAGCCATCTGGCCAGCTTCGATAGCCAGGCATTAAAGGCTCGGCTCGAGCAGGCGGATATCGCGCTCAAGGCCCCTATTCTCGCCCGGCTGGAGGCGCTGGTATCACGCTATGTTTACTTCGTTGCCCCTTCGCCCAACGGGCAGGTTAACCCAATTATCAATGAGTGATCTCACATGAACCTCGACAGTTTTCGTCACAGTTTCAATCTCAACGGCCACCAGATGAGCTATCTGGATGTCGGCCAGGGCCCAGTGTTACTGCTGGGCCACAGCTACCTCTGGGACAGCGCCATGTGGGCGCCGCAAATCGCCCACCTCAGCCAGCATTACCGCTGCATAGTGCCGGAGCTCTGGGGCCATGGTCAGTCAGATCTGCTACCAAGTGATTGCCGTTCACTCAAACATCTCGCCGAGCATTATCTGGCGCTGATGGACAGCCTGGAAGTGGATGAATTCTCGATACTAGGGTTATCCGTTGGTGGCATGTGGGGCGCAGAGTTAACCCTGTTGGCGCCGCGCCGCGTGAAAACGCTGGTGATGATGGGCTGTTTCCTCGGCTTCGAACCCGAAGTCAGCCGCGCCAAATACTACGCCATGCTCGATGCCATGATGGCCGCCGGGCAGTTACCGCCGCCGCTGATCGACCAGATAGCGCCGCTATTCTTTGCCGATGAGGTCGAACAAAAACAAGCTGATCTCATCGCCGCCTTTAAGGCCTCACTCGCGAACCTGGCGCCAGAGCGGCTGGAGAGTATCTCTCGTCTCGGCCGCATCATCTTCGGGCGCCGTGACATCATGGAAGATGCCGCGCAGTTAACCCTGCCGACGCTGATCATGACAGGCACCCAGGACAAGCCCAGACCCGTGCTGGAGGGCTATCTGATGCATGATGCCATCGACGGCAGCGAGTTTTTGCATATTCCGGAGGCGGGCCATATCTCAACCCTGGAACAGAGTGAGTGGATCAATCAGCACCTGAGTGATTTTTTCGCCAAACATTTGAGCTAAGCCAGCAAAGAAACCCTGGCCTAGACTGAGTAGACCAGCAGGGCAAATCTTTGATGCTAGAATGCAGCCCTGCAAAAATCTTCTTCATCGACATGATGTTAACTAAATGAAACTACTTAAACCTTTGTTCGACAACAACCGCCGCTGGGCCAACCGCATCCTGGAAGAGAACCCTAAGTTCTTCGAGCAACTGGCCCAACAGCAAAATCCCGAGTATTTGTGGATTGGCTGCTCGGACAGCCGGGTACCGTCGAACCAGATCATCGATCTCATGCCCGGCGAGGTATTCGTACACAGGAACATCGCCAACATGGTGATCCATACGGATCTCAACTGCCTCTCAGTGCTGCAATATGCCGTCGAGGTGCTCAAGGTGAAACATATCATGGTGGTGGGCCATTACGGCTGCGGCGGTATCAAGGCCTCCATGGGTAAGGAGCGCCTGGGACTGATCGACAACTGGCTGGGGCATATTCGCGACATCCATCGTCTGCACGCCAAGGAACTCGCCGAACTTGATGACAAGACCCGCTTCGATCGCCTGTGTGAGCTCAACGTCATCGAACAGGTGGGCAATGTTGCCAGTACCACCATAGTGCAAGATGCCTGGGAGCGTGGCCATAAGGTGGCGGTGCACGGCTGGATCTACAGCGTCGACAACGGCCTGCTGTCGGATCTCGACGTTACCGTAGACATAGATACCTTTCGCAGCAGATAGCTGCCAGACACATCACCTCCCCTTTAAGGCGAGCCACAGCGCGCATGATGGTCAAATCATGCGCTATCGCCAGCCCCCCTCGCGTAAAAGCAAAAAAAAGCCTCCTATTTCAGTAAATATTCCTTAATAAACATCGCAGTTTTACACCCATCGCGTTTATAATTCGCATTGATTTATTTTTCGCGCCGCGGGCGCAGCGAATGCTAAGGAACTATTCCATGCCTGGTTTTGAATTATTTGGTCCTGAAGAGAAACAGGAAGTTGCTGACGTAATGGAAAACGGTTTTACCTTCCGTTACAACTTTGATCACATGCGTAATGACCGCTGGAAGACGCGTGAGATGGAGCAACTGCTCTGTGAGAAGATGAATGTCAAACACGCCCACCTGCTCTCGAGCGGTACCGCTGCACTGCAAACCGCGCTAGCCGCCGCAGGCATTGGCGCAGGCGATGAAGTGATCGTTCCTCCATTTACCTTCGTGGCCTCTGTCGAAGCCGTGTTCATGGCTGGCGCCGTACCGGTATTTGCCGAGATCGACGAGACACTATGTCTGTCACCGGAAGGCATTGAAGCGGCTATCACGCCACGCACCAAGGCCGTTAACCTAGTCCACATGTGTGGCTCTATGGCTAAGATGGATGAGATCAAGGCTGTCTGTGAAAAGCACAACCTGGTGCTACTGGAAGATGCCTGTCAGGCCATCGGCGGTAGCTACAAGGGTCAAGCCCTGGGGACTATCGGCCATGTAGGCTGCTACTCATTTGACTCTGTTAAGACCATCACCTGTGGCGAAGGCGGCGCGGTGATCACCAATGATGAGACCATCTATAACCACGCCCATATGTTCTCTGACCATGGCCATGACCATGTCGGCAACGATCGCGGCGCAGAAAGCCACCCTATCATGGGCCTGAACTTCCGCATCTCTGAGATGAACTCGGCGCTAGGTCTGGCGCAGCTTCGCAAGCTAGATACCATCATCGACATTCAGCGCAAGAACAAGAAACTCCTGAAAGACGCCATGGCAGAGCTGCCAGAGGTAAGCTTCCGTGAGATCCCAGATCCTGAAGGCGACTCAGCCGGTTTCCTAAGCTTTATGCTGCCGACCGAGGAGCGTACTCTGGAGATCAACAAGAAACTGGCCGAAAACGGCGTCGATGGCTGCTTCTACTGGTATGTAAACAACTGGCACTACCTGTCAAACTGGAAGCACATTCAAGAGCTTAAATCACCAGCCGCTCTGCCGATCACATTAATTGAAGACAAACCTGACTATACTCAGGTGTCTGTGCCTAAGTCTGATGCCATCATGAGCTGCACCATTTCGATGCTGATCAAGCTCTCATGGACTGAAGAAGAGATCGCCCAGCGCATCGAGAACATCAAGCGTGCCTTTGCCGCTTAACTCTCGTCTCTCAAATTCCCGGTCGCAGCGCCTTGTTTGGCCCTGCGACGTTACTTTTTACACTAGATGTCTCAATGGAGAATGCTGTAATGAGTTTTAAAAATTTCAAATGCGTACCAAAAATGATCTTTGGTCGTGGTTCATTCGCGCAGCTCGATACCGTACTCGAGGAAGAGCGTAAGCAAGGCGAAGATTTCGTGGTCTTCCTGATCGATGATGTTCATCAGGATAAGCCACTGGCGCAGCGCGTACCCGCTAAGCCACAGGACTTAGTGATCTACGTTAACGTGGACGAAGAGCCTACCACCAAGCAGGTTGATGACCTCACCGAGCAGGTGCAAGCCTTTAACAGCAAGCTCCCCGTTAGCGTTATCGGTCTGGGCGGTGGTTCGACTATGGATCTGGCCAAGGCCGTTTCACTCATGCTCACCAACCCAGGTGGCAGCGCCATGTATCAGGGCTGGGATCTGATTAAGAACCCTGCGGTTCACCATATCGGTATCCCTACTGTGTCAGGTACCGGCGCCGAAGCTTCACGCACCGCCGTACTTTGCGGCCCGGTACGTAAGCTAGGTCTGAACTCTGATTACACAGTATTTGACCAGATCATCATGGACTCAGAGCTCATCGACGGCGTGCCGACAGATCAATGGTTCTACACGGGTATGGATTGCTACATCCACTGCGTCGAGTCACTACAAGGCACCTTCTTGAACGAATTTGCCAAGGCGTTCGCCGAGAAGTCGATGGACCTTTGCCGTGAAGTCTTCCTAGACGATCACCCAGAGAAAGACGACAAGCTGATGATGGCCTCATACATGGGTGGCATGAGCATCGCCTACAGCCAGGTAGGTGCCTGTCACGCCGTATCTTATGGCCTTGGCTACGTACTGGGCTACCACCATGGTATCGGTAACTGCCTGGCGTTCGACGTGCTGGAAGAGTTCTACCCTGAGGGCGTGGCCGAGTTCCGTCAGATGATGGATAAGCACAACATCACCCTGCCGAAGAACATCTGTAAAGACTTGCCAGATGAAACCATCGCTAAAATGGTCGCCGTCACCAAGAGCATGGGACCACTATGGGCCAACGTCTATGGCGAAGGTTGGGAAGAGAAAGTCACCGACGAAATGTTGACTAAACTGTTCCGTCGAATCTAACCTGTAAGCTCAAGGTGTAAGGGGCTCCGAGTGAGCCCCTTCTCTTATGCACTGCGGCACACTGTAACTGATAGGTATATCCAAATGAATGTGACTCTGTTAATCCCAGCACGCTATGGCTCGAGCCGTTTTCCGGGCAAGCCATTGGCGCCGATTAACGGTAAGCCGATGATCCAGCATGTTTATGAACGTGCGGCGCTGGCAAAAGGTTTAACCGCCATCTATGTGGCCACCGACGATCTGCGCATCAAGGAGGCGGTAGAAGCCTTTGGTGGCAAGGTGGTGATGACAGATGAGAAGGCGGCCTCCGGTACCGACAGAATCGAGGATGCTATCACTCAACTCGGTCTTGCAGACGAAGATCTGGTGATCAACCTACAGGGCGATCAGCCACTGATCGATCCTATCTCTATCGAGCAGATCATTACCCTGTTTGAGCGCCACCCAGGTGAATTCGGTATGGCGACCCTAGGTTATGAGATCACCGAAGAGCATGAGCTTGACGATCCCAAGCATGTCAAGATGGTGTTCGACAACCAGTATAATGCGCTGTACTTCTCGCGCGCCCGTATCCCCTTCGGCCGCGACACAAACGACTACCCGGTTTACAAACACCTGGGTGTCTACGCCTACACACGCGAGTTTGTCCGCACCTTCAATAAGCTGCCACTGGGCCGTTTAGAAGATCTCGAGAAGCTGGAGCAGCTTCGTGCACTGGAGCATGGCCATAGGATCAAAGTCGCCATCAGCGCCTTCGACTCGCCCGAGGTGGATACACCGGAAGATATCCGTATCTGCGAAGCCCGTCTGGCTGTCAACTAGCCGGTACTGAGCTAGCCTATCCAAAACTAGCAGATAAGAATTGAAAGCGAGGGAGAGAGCGGATGTCGAGTCTTGAAGTCTGGCTCATCATTATCTTGGTACTTGGGGTGATCGCCAGCAACCTGGCGGTGCTTAAGTACAGTAGCAAGTTTAAGATGACCCAATTTGGTAAGCCGCATCATAAACCCGATGCGAAAACTGCGCGCGGTGAGGCAGATCAAGATGCTGGCAAAGATAATAAGACTCCCATAGGTAATAGGACTCCCGAAGGCGATACTCCCATAGGCGATAAGCAGACGAGCAAGACTGACGACGCAGCCAAAGACCAGGATTAAGCGATCGCCAGGCGCCAACTTAGCTTTCGCCGTCATTCGCTGATAAGAGCAGCAGATAAGAGCTGCGAGTAAAAACTGCTATCAAAAGCTACAACGAGAAAAAGGCTTATCTAGGTAAGCCTTTTCTATGTGAAGGCCCCTCTGCTTATCAGGGCCTTCAATACTTTGACTATTGAAACAGATTTGCCCTGTGTCCCAAGGGCTCGGTGTCATCACGACTCAACACCAAGGTGTAGTTGCCGGTTTGATCGATCGCCATAGCGCCCGATTGATACACTAAGGTCAGGGTGCCATTCTCTTCCTTATGGACCAAGCTGATATCATAGTCCCCGCTCGGCAGGTTGATTTGCGCCAGCTCGGTAAAGCTCAAGTAAGTCAGCTTATAGACAGCCGTGTCAATCGTCTCGCCTGGGCGCACAAAGTAGAGGTCTAGGCTGTCAAAGCTGTCGATAAGATTTGCTACCGACAGGGTATGCTCGAAGGCATTTGGCCTGTGATCGTGGGCAACGGTCATCCCCAGGGTCTGACCGACGGCATTGTCAAAGATCACCAGTGTCTTACTCTCATCCTGATTAAATGTCACCAAGAGGTTGTTGGCCAGCAGCTCATTGGTGTCACTCGAGAAAACACTCACCCCATAATCGTTATAATCTATCGCCTTGAAATCACTCAGCGCATGGGGCGAGAGCCCTGGTAAGAGAACATTCTCGGCATCGCTACTCAGCTGCAGAGCGAGGGCGCTCTCTCGATTTAACGCGTTATAGACCCTAAATTCTGCATCGGCATCTTGGTTGACATAGGCAACCGGCGTCCCTGTCGAATCGACATTATCGACGATCAACTTAGGCTCTCCAGGGCCAAAACTATTATGAATGACTAGTTTGTTGACCGTTTCACTGGTCAATATCAGCGTACCCGTACGAAATACAGGTTCCGTCTGACCGGGTTCAGTCAGGTACAGCAAGTACTCTCCGGTATCTAGCATCAGGGCCTGGGTATGTTGCATATAACTTAAGTTACCCAGCAGCTGCGCCTCGTTAAAACTTTCACTCGCCTTAGTCAAATAGAGATCATAGGCGCCCTCGCCCATGGCAGCGTGTATTGCCAAGACCTGCATCTTGCTTTCGTCGCTATCGAGGTCACCATTGGCCTCATCCATCTCATCACGCTCATATCGAATGTCCAGGTATTCACTCTTCTCGTAATCGCCGACAAGCACCAATAGGCGGTTGTCACCTTCCTTGAGATCGAGTGTGAATTCATGAAGCTCTACACTGTCACCGTTGGCATCATAGCCACGAATGCTAGCGTCGGTTTCCCCTGTTGGATATTCATAGCGAGGCAAGGCGTCACTATAAGAAACGGCTGTATAGGCATATTCATCGAGTACCAGATGGCTCGCCACGCTATTTGGCGATGCATTATAAAACTGGATATAGGCAGGCTTATTTTCACTCGACTCGTCTGAACCACAGCCAGCGTTAACCAAGGCCAAACCCGCGAGCAGTGCCAACTTTAGATTGCATTTTTTAATCAACACATATTTCCTTAACAGATTAATTACAAAGGCCTTACCTATGACAAACTTTTTGCGTCAAGAAATGTCAACCAGGGTAATAGACTGAAAAGGAAAACTTGCCGAGTGTATGGTTTAAACGAGCATGATTAAGCCTTGTCGGATTAATTCTTATCGGAATAAGTCTCGTTGGATTAGCTACGTTCAGTTAGTTGTAATTGTTGGGCTGTGATTGATGGGCTGTAATTGATGGGCTGTATCGGATTGGCTTTGTCTGTTTTGGCTTTATCGCTGTTAGCTGTATCAGTTTTAGCCATGTCTCTTTCTCAGCAGCTTAATTGCATCAGTTGTACGGCAGAAATATGAATGCTCGCTTGCCCCATGGCCATAAGGGCAAATACGACGCATGTGGAAAACAAAAAGGCCAGCCCAGATTAGGGCTAGCCTTTTTTCGACATAAACCTTAAACAGGCAATCTTTAAATGAGACTTAAGCTAAGAGTTAAAATGAAAGTTAAGATGAGAGGCGCTGCACCCAGTCCTCGGGATCGGCGACGATAAACTGATAACGTTCACCATTGCTGAGGCTCACCTGGATCCCATCGGGCGTGATAGGCAGAATCCCAGCCCCCTTGCCCCAGCAGGTCTCCACTTTCACTATCTCATTCAAAGGCAGGTGGTATGGGCCGTAGAGGCAGTCTGAGCTGAAAGATTTAAAATCCAGCGCCTCGCGGCTCATGGTGAGTCGTCCATCGACTCGAATGGCATTCTTCTGCAGCGTGGCCGGTGCCGATTTGGGCTGGCGCTGCGCAGTCTCGATAGATAATGTCATCTGCATTACTCCCTGTTGCAAATTAAGTCATCGATTCACTCTACTACATCCATCCCGGCATGTTAATGAAACATTAGTGGTTAATGAACATTAATAACTACACCTGCATGGCAAGCTAGGATGACACAGGTCCTTAGCGTTCATTAGCCTCCTTTAGCTTGTCTTCACCTTCTCTCAACTAACAAGTATCGAGAAGAGACAAAAAAGGCCAATCCTATGACTGGCCAGTTAATTGAGATTGAACACTAATGGCTTAACACCATAATAAACACACGCTAATCGGCGTTTCGTAAGCCTGACTCGTGGTGTGCATCTAGTGCAAGCTCGGCCTCGAGACGTTGGCTGATCTCCTCCGGCGAACCTGTGTTTCGCGCGATCAAGCCATAGGCAACCGGGATCACCAGCAGGGTAAAGAAGGTCGCCAGAATGATGCCCGACAGGACAACCACACCGATCACGAAGCGGGTCTCGGCGCCCGCCCCCTGAGCCAACACCAGTGGGATGGCTCCGGCGGCCGTGGTGATCCCCGTCATCAAGATGGGACGAAGACGCTGGCTGGCCGCCTGGATGATCGCCGTATCGAACCCAATGCCTTTATCACGCAGCTGGTTGGCAAACTCGACGATCAAGATACCGTTCTTGGCCGCCAGTCCCACCAGCATGATGATACCGATCTGGCTGTAGATGTTCAGGCTCTGCCCTGTGATCCACAGGCCTATCAGGGCACCCAAGGTCGCCAGCGGCACGGTCAGCATGATCACCATGGGGTGAATATAGCTCTCGAACTGCGCCGCGAGTACCAAGAAGACGATGCCGAGCGCCAGCAGGAAGACGAAATACATGGAGTTACCCGATTCCTGATAATCCAGCGATTGCCCCTTGTAGCTGATCACCGCCTCGGCCGGCAGATAGGTGTAGGCCAGATCGTTGAGGTAATCGAGCGCCTCACCCAGGCTATAACCATCGGCCAAATTGGCCTCTATGGTGATGGCGCGCATACGGTTGTAGCGGTTTAGCTGACTGGCGTCGGCAAACTCCTCCACCGACACTAAGTTAGCCAGGGGGATAAGCTCGCGGCTTCTATCCGAGCGCACATAGATGTTACTTAGGTCGCTGGCGGTATTTTGATTGTCGCGATTACCCTCGATGATCACGTCATACTCTTCACCGTCGCGCATAAAGGTGGTCACCAGGCGCGAACCCAACATAGACTCCAGAGTGCGGCCGATATGGGAGATAGAGACGCCGAGATCCGCTGCCCTGTCCTTATCGATCACCACCCTCAGCTGGGGCTTGGTCTCCTTGTAGTCATGATCCAGGCCCACCAGATTCGGATTCTCCTTGGCCTTCTCCAGCAATATGTCACGCCACTTGGCGAGTTCTTCATAGCTTGGGCCGCCCAGCACGAACTGCACCGGCTTGCCTACGCCGCGACCGAAGGCCTGACGCATCACGGGAAAGGCGCGCACACCGGCGAGATCCGACAAGCGGGCGCGAATATCACCGATGATCTCGAAGGCGCTACGACGGGTCGCCCAGTCTTCCAGCACGATAATCGCCATGCCGTTGGAGAAGTTGGCGTTGCGTCCAAAGCCGCGAGGTGCACGGATCAGCAAGCGTTTGATGTCACCGCTTTCTACCAGCGGCATCAGGCGCTCCTCGATCTCATCCATATAGGGGGTGATATATTCGAAACTCGCCCCCTGAGGACCGTTGACAATCAGGAACATAGAGCCCCTATCCTCTCTTGGCGCAAACTCCTGAGGCACCTTGGTCATCAGATAGCCACTGAGGCCCAGGGCGATGATCACCAGGGAGCTGACGATAAAGGGATGGGTCATGGCGCGCTTGAGCGTGGTACGGTAACCCGCAGACAACCAGTTCATGCCCGCATCTATCTTGCGCACCAGCCAGGGATCTTGTCCGGCAGGCTTAAGCAGCTTGGAACACATCATGGGGCTTAGGGTCAGGGCCACCAGGCTTGAGAAGATCACCGCCGCACTCATGGCCACCGCGAACTCCTTAAACAGCTTACCCAGATCTCCTTCAAGGAAGGTGATCGGCATAAACACGGCCACCAAGACCAGGGTGGTGGCGACCACGGCAAAGGCTACCTCGCGTGAACCGAGAAAAGCCGCCTTCAGTGGTGAGTCGCCCTCCTCGATGCGTCTGTGGATGTTTTCCAGCACCACGATGGCATCATCCACCACCATACCAATCGCCAGGATCATTGCCAGCAGGGTCAGCAGGTTAATGGTGTAGCCCAGGGCGTAGAGCACGATAAAGGTCGCCATCAAGGACACAGGCACGGTCAGCGCCGGGATCAACATGGCACGTACGCTGCCAAGGAAGAGATAGATCACCACAATTACCAGGAACATGGCGATAAACAGGGTCTGATACACCTCCTTGATGGAGGCCTCGATAAACACTGAGCTGTCATAGGAGCGTTTGATCTCCATGCCGGCGGGTAGCGTCGGATTGATCTTATCTACCAGGGCATTGGCGGCGCGAGCCACCTCCAGCGTGTTAGAGGTAGACTGCTTAGAGATCCCCAGGCCTATCATGGCCTCACGGTTACCGCGGAAAGTGATGCGCTCCTCTTCCGAGCCTATCTCCACCTTAGCCACGTCGCCGAGCTTGATGAGGTAGCCATCTTCCCCTTCGGCCAGCACCAGGTTATTGAAATCCTCCGCCGTCTTGAAGGTGCGCTCCAGACGCACGGTAAAGTGTCTATCTTGGGATTCCACCGAACCTGCCGGTAGCTCGACGTTCTCCGAGCGCAGCACAGACTCGATATCCGACACCGTCAGATCACGGGCCGCCAGGGCCTGACGGTCGATCCACACCCGCATGGCGTAGACCTTGCCCCCACCAATGCGAATATTGGCCACGCCGTCGATCACCGAGAAGCGATCCACCAGATAGCGACGGGCATAGTCGGTGAGCTGCAGGGTATTCATCTGATCCGAGACCAGGTTGAGCCACATGATCACCTCATCACCGCCATTGGCCTTCTGAACCTCTGGGGGATCGGCCTCTTCGGGCAGGTTATTGAGCAAACCCGAGATGCGGTCGCGCACATCGTTGGCCGCCGCCTCGATATCTCGGCCGACGTCGAACTCTAGCGTCACAGATGAGCGACCATCGCTGCTGGAGGAGTTGATGTTACGTATCCCCTCCACGCCACTGATCCTGTCTTCCACCAGCTGAGTGATTCGACTCTCCACCACAGCTGCACTGGCGCCGCGGTAACTGGTCTGCACCGAGACAATAGGCGGATCGATATTGGGATACTCGCGCAAGGGCAGTTTTTCGAAGGAGACCAGACCGAAGGCGATCAGGAGTATGCTGATGACGGACGCAAAAACCGGTCGTTTTACCGACAAATCCGTCAAGATCATGCTAGCGGCTCCACCTTAGCTTGTTGGTTGAAACTAAAGTGTTCACTGTACTGCACCTTAACCGTATCTCCTGGGCGCACCTTGAGGATGCCACGCACCATCACCTGCTCGCCCACCTCGACGCCGCCGACAATCTCTACCCAGCCACGCTTACGCAGGCCAAGTTGCACCTGACGACGCTCGACCACGTTCTCTTCGTTCACCAGATAAACGAAGTGATCTTTCTGAATAGGAATAATCGCCGCTTCTGGGATGATAAGCGCTTCGCGGCTCTGTTTGATCAGCTTCACCTTCATCAACATACCGGGAAGCAGGCGCAGTCCCTTATTAGGGATCTCGGCCCTGACCGTTACGGCGCGAGTCGTCGGATTGACGCGGCTATCGACAGACACCACCTTACCGGTAAACAACTCGCCTTCGAAGGCCACGGCACTGGCCTCGACCGACTTACCAATAGCCAAAGACTGCAGGAAGCGCTCTGGCACTGAGAAATCCAGTTTAATGGTGGAGATATCATCTAAGGTGGTAATAACAGTACCAGGAGTCACCAGACTCCCCTGACTCACCTGACGCAGGCCCAGGCGTCCCGAGAACGGCGCCAAGATGCGTCTGTCTTTGAGGGAAGATTCGGCCTGATCTAACTCGGCCTTGGCGGTATCGATAAGGGTCTGCAGCCTGTCGCGCTCCAATGCCGCCACCGTCTGACTGGTCACCAGGGAGCTGATCCGCGCCAGTTCACGCTGATGATCTTTCATCTTAACCCGGGCCACAGTCACACGGGCGATCTGTTCTCTGTCTTGCAAACGTACCAGAAGCCGGCCCTTCTCCACCATCTGACCGTCGCTGAAATTAATCTCGGTTACCATGTCGGTAACCTTGGGAGTCACAGTGATAGATTCGTTGGCCTTACCTGTACCCAAGGCCTCAACTTCGTCGCGAATAGGCTGCATTTCGGCCTTTGCCACCACCACATTCGGCGTGGGTCGCCCGCGCGGCTCCTTAGGCGTTTCGGTTTGCTGAGTGAAATAGTAGGTGGCGGCGCCTGCCGCTAAAAGCATTGAGATTATTATCGTTTTTTTCATCAATCTTCCGAAAGAATGCGCATTATGTTATCGGTAGTTTACCTTGGAATGTAGGTGCTTCAAGGCGTTTTACCTTTGCTTACAAACTTAATACACCATTTACATTTGTGCCGGCCACGAGGTACAAAAGAGTATAGTATCAATCGCTAAATGATACGCCTGATCATCTAAAGAAGGGCGACTGAGTCAGCATAAGCAGTAGGTTTTCCTCGCTCACGGAGGGATTCATAAACTCCCCCTGACCATAGTCACAACCAAGCAACTGTAACGTCTGATACTGCTCGCGGGTTTCTATCCCCTGAGCCAGGGTATCGATATTCAAGCTGCTGGCGAGATTGATGATGGTATCTAAGATCATCTTGTTATCATAAGCCATCTCCATGGGACTGATGAGGCCCTGGGCTATCTTGAGGCGATCGAACCTGAGCGCCTGCAAATATCTAAAGCTTGCATGGCTGGCACCCGCATCATCCAGGCTCACCAGTACGCCGAGAGACTTTGCCCTGGCAATACAGTGGCGCACCTTGTCGAAGCCGGCGACTATGCTGGCCTCAGGGATCTCTAAGCCCAAGAAGTTGGCCAGCCCCTCCCCCTTTGCGACCATCCCCTCCAGTTCATCAAACAGGGCGCAGCCGTCACTGGCGAGATTCACGCTCACGCGAAAGTCCTCGGGATAGGCGCCGTGATAGCGTTTGAGATGGGCCAGTATCAGCCTGGCGACCACAGCATCGACCAGCTGAAGGGCCCCCTGGCGGCGCAGCGGCGCCAATAATCGCCGGGGCGAAATGGTTCCATATCTGGGGTGCTCCCAGCGCAGCAGCGCCTCGGCGCCGATCAGTTTGCCATCCTTAAGCCGATATTGAGGTTGAAAGCTGAAATAGAGCTCATCCTGGGCGGCGGCCTGCTGAAACTCCTGACAAATCTGCGTCTCCTGCAGCTCGGTCTGCTCACCACTGCTGAACACACAAAGACGCTGCCGCCCCATCAATTTTGCCCTAAGCAGCGCCTGATCGCCCCTACGCAGCAGATCTGACGCCCGCATCCCGGATGAGAAGCAGGTCACCAGCCCCAGGCTAACCGACAGCGCGATAGAGATCCCGCCAAGATCCAACACGCCCTGCATCTGCTCGCGCAGGGCTTCGACCCGGGCAAGGCACTCAGATTCAGAATCGATACCCATCAAGAGCAGGCCAAATTGATCCCCACCCAGCCGACAAATGGTGTCCTGGCTGGCGATAGCTGCCTCTGTGCGCTGTGCAAACACCTTTAGCAGCTCATCCCCTAAGTGATGGCCATAGGTATCGTTAACGGCCTTAAAGTGATCTATGTCAA
Source organism: Shewanella sp. cp20 (assembly GCF_000832025.1). NCBI lineage: Bacteria > Pseudomonadati > Pseudomonadota > Gammaproteobacteria > Alteromonadales > Shewanellaceae > Shewanella > Shewanella sp. cp20. The sequence goes on from NZ_JPII01000048.1 coordinate 219,399, forward strand.
GCAGCACTAGGCCGAGCCCTTTGGGAGAAACGCCATTTTCAGCGGCTTCATTGAGCTTAGCGATCGCCTGATTTAAGCGGTCGATAAAAAGCATGCGATTGGGTAGCTTGGTTAAGCCATCATAGAGGGCCATCTGAGTCAGGTTGGCCTTAACGTTCATACGGCTAATGGCATTGCGTATATGTTTGGCGCAAAACACCAGCAGCCGTTGGTCTGCCTCACTATACCGATAGCCGCCATGATAACTCTGCACCACTAAGATACCGCGAAACGCCTCATCGCCGAAGGGTACACCGAGCCAGGCCCTTGGCATAGCGCCATTGATCACTATCTCACCCTGATCCACCAAGACCTTAATCTGCGCCTCGTCCACCAGGAGGGGTTTGTTTCTCAGCAGCGTATAAGCGGTGATCCCAAGGCATGAGGGTAACAGCGGCAACTCGGTATCTTCGGCGAGCTGGTCGTATTGATCCACATGATAGGGAAAGTGCAGCGTGTGGCCATCTTCACTCAGTAGCGCAACATAGAAGTTATCCGCCTTGATCAGGCGGGCGATACAAGCGTGTAGCCTTTGGTAGAAGGCTTTAATCGAGTCGGTCTCGAAGATGATCTCCGCGATGGCAAACAGGGTGTCCTGGATCTTACTGGCATATTCCAGATCCGCCACCCGCTGTTGCAGTGTCACCAGATTGTTGGCCCTGTGGATCTTCAGCGCAGCGATGGAGGCAAGGGCAAACAAGATGCGTTCATGCTGAGAGGTGTAGAAATTCTTCTTAGGGTGCTCGGTATCTATCACCCCTATCAGTTCACCCTCCATCAACATGGGCACCGCAAGCTCAGAAAGCCTGGGGGCGTCATCGACGATATAGTTAGGAAACTGCCGGGTATCACCGACGATCAAGGGTTGTTTGGTCTTTGCCACTGTGCCGACAACGCCCTCTCCCAGCTTGAGTTCGATAGGCGCGAGGATCTCATGGCCACTAGGGTTCTTATCGCCGAAGCTGGCCTTCTGCATCAAGACGCCCCGCGCAGGATCCAGCAGGTAGACGACCACATCATCAAACCCAAGCTGGGAAACCACATTCTGTGCCAGGTGCCAAAGGATCTCGTCTACCCCGCTTAGCGAGAGCATGTCGATAGCAAACTCACTGATAATCTTCAGATATTTTGCGTCTACATCCTGCAGTGGCACCTTAGCTGGCATCTCAACCTCGGCTAAACATTTCCGTCAATCGAATGACTGATAATATCACTAACTATATGGCATAGATGCTTGGCTCGCCATCGGCCGCCACAGGAAACGGCGCGCAAGAACAAGGTGTGGGAAACAGGCTGAATAACTCCACGATGCCTAACACAGAGGGACTAAAGCTGACCCGTGAAGCACATTTAAAGGACTGCGAAAGCACGGCTAACGAATAGCAACATGCTTCCAGCCACTTTATGGCCCGCCAGACTGAAAAGGAGAAACAAAAAAGAGGCCATGAGGCCTCTTTTTATTTGGATAAGCTTATCTGACTATGTTTATCTTACTAAGCCTATTTTACTGTGCTTATCTGACTATGCTTGTCTGGCTATGCTTAGCTTTCTTAAGCTTGGCTGAGCCTATCTGACCTTGCGGTCTTCACTCATCAGCTCGGCCATACCATCGTATACGGCCTCGACCACAGCGTTACTCACTGGAGCATCTTCCTTGTCTTTCAGATAGATGCGTGTCTTAGAAGTATCGCTCTTGTCTTGCTCAATCTGCAGGCGATAGGACCCCTCTTCCATCGGCAGCTTCTTATCGCTCCACAATGAACTCCAGAAACCTGAATCGTCGCTCACGTTGATATAGTAAAGCCCCTTGTTGCTATCCATATCGACGATTTCAAAGCCTAGCTCTGGTAATACGATTCGCAGACGATCCCAGGTACGGCTGTAGCTGGCATCGGCCAACCAGTAGCTCTGCGCTGGTGTCTCATCTTCGGCCACAGCAGAGGCCTTCACCAAGTCTACCTCGATACCCAGGCTCTCACGCAGACGTTTCGCCTTGATCGCCTTAGCACGCTTCACGCTCATGTAGGCGATGGTGTTGTTGAGCATATCAACCGTATAGCGGCGCTTATCTTCACCGGTCAGCAGGATATCCTGCGCCTTACCATCGAAGCTCTCTTCGTGATCAATCAATTCGATAGCAAGGTTACCGCTACGGCCATGTGGACGCACATTGACGGTGAAACGATAGCGTTGACGTACCGAGTAAACCTCGTCGGCGCCCCACATAGATGAGTCGATAACTTCTTGATTTTCTATCCAATCAGTTTCGATAACACCGGTTTCTCTATCCTCTTTGAGGATCTTGATCTCGTGCTGACTAAAATATTCATCCAAGATACCGAACAGCTCGCTGCGCAGGTCGATATCGTTATCGATAGACTCGACCACGATCTTGATGCTGTCGCTAGACTCTTCCACATGGGTACCTTCTGCCATCGGCAGTACCTGTAGCGGTGGACGAATATCGAGTTTCTTGCCAACCAAGGTTCTATCGACTTTGCTGCCAACCTCAGGAATATCGTATTCGGTGTTATATTTCGGCTGATTCAACCCTTCTGGGATCACCAGTTTAGGCGCAGCCGTCACAGTGGCATATTCGTCATTGCCATTGGCCTGACGTCTGTCGATAGGCGTGCTGCAGGCCGTTACGGCGGCCACCAGTAGGATTGGAGTAACTTGCTTTAGCATCTAATTATTGAACCTCTATTCCGGCATTCTTCATCGCTTCTAGCAACAGACCATGATATTGCTCGGAAAGTTCCGTTAATGGCAAGCGAATATGTCCTTGACTGATCAAGCCCATACGGTGCGCCGCCCATTTCACAGGGATAGGATTGGCTTCACAGAAGAGCGCGCCGAACAGCGCTTTCATTGGTGCCTCGGCCTTGAGGGCACCTTGGAGATCGCCCTTAAGGGCCGCGTCGCACATCAGCTTAAACTGCTTAGGCACTATGTTATTCGCCACTGAGATCACGCCATTGCCACCCAGGGTAAGAAACTCACGGGCCGTGGCGTCATCACCACTGTAGAGCATGAAGTCATCACCACAAAGCTCACGTAGCTTAGCCACGCGGCTCAGATCGCCGGTCGCCTCTTTTAGACCTATGATGTTTGGCACCTCGACCAGCTGGGCGACGGTTTCTGGCAACATATCCACCGAGGTACGGCCGGGCACGTTGTAAAGAATTTGTGGGATATCGGTCGCGGCCGCGACGGCGCGATAATGGGCCACCAAGCCTTTAGGTGTCGGCTTGTTATAGTAAGGCGTCACGCCCAACATGGCGGCCACCCCGAGATTGGCCTGCGCCTTGGTCAGCTCGATCGCTTCGGCGGTGGCATTTGCGCCATTACCACCGATAACAGGAACGCGTCCGGCGGCAAATTTTACCGTGTGGGCAACCACTTCAATATGTTCTGAAAGAGGTAAAGTGGCAGATTCGCCGGTCGTGCCGACGGCAACGATGGCGTCAGTACCCTGTTCAATATGGTACTCAACCAACTTCTCGAGACTTGCATAATCGACTGAGCCATCACGATTCATGGGTGTGATTAAGGCTACGATGCTTCCGTTTATCATGTGATTTCCCCAAGGATTCAGGACTGGCTATGGTACTGATGCTCACAGGTAAAAACAAGCATAAGTATCCCTAGATCACAGAGAATGATAACACCGCTCCCCATAGGTCAAATGTTTGACTCTTTATCACGACAGGGATCTCAAAACTGATAACTTGTGATAGCATAAGCCTCCTTAAAAAACGCCGAAAATGTCAATCGACGCTTATTTGTACAACGAGTTACCAATCAATGGGGGAATTTCATGTCCAATCATCTGGTCGTTACCGCACTGGGTTCTGATCGTCCTGGTATCGTCAGTAAATTTGCCAGACTCGCAAGCGAATGCGATTGCGATATCGTCGATAGCCGTATGGCCCTCTTTGGTGGTGAGTTTACCTTGATCATGATGATTTCAGGCGCCTGGGCATCGATTACTAAGATGGAAGCCAGCCTCCCTGCCCTGAGTGTCGAACTTGGTCTGCTGACGGTAATGAAGCGTTGCTCTCAGCATACGCCGCCAAACTATGTTTCACGCCTGGAAGTGACCTTTAACGGTAAGGACCAGCGTGGCACCATGAAGCGTATTACCCAGTTCCTGGCCGATCGTTCACTGGATCTAGCCGCCGTGCGATCCCATGCAGAGGAGACATCAGACGGCGAGCCGGTGCAAAATGTCTTCTTAACCATCAATGTGCCAGAGAAGGTGGATATCGAAAAACTCGAACAAAATATCGCCGCCCTCGCCGAAGAGATGAACCTAAGCTGCCATATCGAACGTATGCAGGGTATCGAAACACAACCTAAGGATGATCTATGAAAACCTTAACCCAGGGCGAAATGGCGCCTAACTTTACCCTACAAAACCAGGCCGATGAGACAGTCTCCCTCAGCGATGCCCTCAAACAGGGCCCTGTACTGGTCTATTTTTATCCAAAAGCCCTGACCCCTGGCTGCACTGTGCAGGCCTGCGGCTTAAGAGACAGCAAGCCAGACCTAGACGCTCAGAAGGTCACCGTATTTGGCATCAGCCCGGACCCAGTGGCCAAGCTTGCCCGCTTCGCCGATAAACATGAACTGAATTTCAGCCTGCTCAGCGATGAAGATCATAGCGTTGCCGACGCCTTCGGTGTCTGGGGTGAGAAAAAATTTATGGGTAAGATCTATGACGGCATTCACCGCCTCAGCTTCCTGATAGGTCAGGACGGTAAGGTGGCCTATGTGTTTAATAAGTTTAAGACCAAAGACCACCATGAGGTTGTCTTGAATTATATTCAGGAAAATAGCTAACCTACGCTCATTTTCGACAAAAAAGCCGGCTATGCCGGCTTTTTTATTATCAGTTAACCTGTCTGGCTAACCTCGTCACTGTACTAACTCATTTTAGTATTTACTCATTTAAGTAGTTAGCTCAGAAGTATTCGCCTAGCTAAATATCAACCAAAGAAGGCACTAACATAGGGCCACAACAACGCCGCAGCTATGCTCCACATGGTGAGGAAGATAAACCTGTCTAAGTAACACCATGCCTTTGGCTGCTTAAACAAGGGGCTTAGGTACCTTGCCCCTAGGCTAAGGGCAAAGAACCACACAAAAGAGGCCAGTACGGCGCCGGCGCCAAACAGATGCCTGTCCTCCTGCTCAAACTGAGTACTGATGCTACCCAGCAACACCACGGTATCCAGATACAGATGTGGGTTAAGCAGGCTGATCCCCAGGGTCGTTAACAGTGCGGCCCTTAACGTATCAGCCCCCTGAGTCGACTCGGTATCCAGACCTTGTGCATGGAAAGAGGCCTGCAAGGCCCGTCCGCCATAGACCAGCAGGAAGGCCGCCCCCCCCAGGCTGGCGATATCCTTGATTAAGGGAAAGGCCAGAATCAAATGCCCCAGGCCCGCCACACCTGCGGTGATCATCACGGCATCGATAAAAGAACACAGGGCGGCGATAGGCAATGAATGGGCCCGCTTTAACCCTTGTTTCAATACGAAGGCATTTTGCGCCCCAACGGCGATGATTAGGCTGCCACCGACCCCAATCCCCTGAATGAATGCTTGCACGAGAAAACTCCAAAAAGAACCACGACTAATTTCAGGCCGCAAGCATAGCGAGCTTCTAAAAATAAACCCAGCTAATAAATTTAATGTATCATTAGCCAAACTTATAATAATGATTGGAATGTTTCGATGCTGGATTACGCCCACCTGAAAGCCCTGAGTGTAGTGATCGCCGAAGGCGGCTTCGAACGTGCCGCCAAGGCGCTGTTTATCACCCAATCGGCGGTGTCCCAACGGATCAAGGCGCTGGAAGAGCGAGTCGGTCAGACCCTGCTTATTCGCAGTAATCCTGTACAGGCGACTCCTATGGGCAAACGCCTGCTCAGACACTATGCTCAGGTGAGCCTGCTGGAGAGCGAGCTGAGCGCCGAGATAGACGCCGATGACCCTTCGCTGCCCACAGTGGTGAAGATCGCCGTCAACGCCGACAGTCTAGCCACCTGGTTTCTCCCGGCCCTCGCCGAGCTGTTTAAGCGCCACCGCTGGCTGCTGGAGCTGATTGTGGATGACGAGTCTTACACCCACCACCTGCTCAAGAGTGGCGAGGCGGTTGGCTGCGTGACGACCACAGAGGCGCCATTGGCCGGCTGCTCTAGCGAATATCTCGGGCAGATGGAGTACCTGTGCGTCGCGACCCAGGACTTTATTGAAGAATACTTTGCAGGCGGCGTGACACAGAGCCGCCTGCGTCAGGCTCCGGCCGTGGTGTTTTCCACCAAAGATAAGCTGCATGAAAAATTCTTAGGGGAGCATTTTGCCATAGAACCTGAGCAGTGGCGGGAGCATCAGATCCCCTCCTCCGAGAGCTTTCTCGAGGCGATATTACTCGGCATGGGTTATGGCCTGGTGGGTCATCTACAGGCCGAGCCGCTGCTGCAAAGCGGCGCGCTTAAGCTCATCGCCCCTGACTGCACCATGAAGGTGCCCCTCTACTGGCAGCACTGGAACATTAAGGCTAAACAGACCACACTGGTCTACCGCGCCCTGGCGGCGACCGCAAAACAGGCTTTAAGATAGCTGGCCAATCAGGCTATAGCGGAATCTGGCGGCCAGATGCAGTGACAAAAAAGGAGCCTTCTGGCTCCTTTAGGGTTTAGATTGAGTTTAGACGGCGCCCTGCTCTGTTTCGGCCTCAGGCTTATCGGACTTAGGTTTATCGCCCTCAGGTTTATCGGCCTTAGGTTTATCCGCCTTAGGCCAGGCGTTAACCACCGCCTTCACCAAGGAGGCAAGCGGAATGGCGAAGAACACCCCCCAGACTCCCCAGAGTCCACCGAAAACCAAGACGGCCGCGATGATAAACACTGGGTGCAGATCCACCGCATCGGAGAAGAGGATGGGCACCAGCAGGTTTCCATCGAGCGCCTGAATGATGCCGTATCCCAGCATCAGGTAGCCAAATTCCGGGCTGATCCCCCACTGGAAGAAGGCAACCAGGGCGATCGGCAGGGTCACCAGCGTCGCCCCCACATAGGGGATCAACACGGAGAAGCCGGTCAACACGCCGAGCAGCGCGGCGTAGCGCAGATCCATGACGGCGAAGAAGATATAACTGGCGGCGCCGATGATCACAATCTCAATCACCTTGCCGCGAATATAGTTAAAAATCTGCTGATTCATCTCCAGCCATACCTTACGGGCCAGATCACGGTTAGCGGGGATGAAACGCTTACTGCCCCGAATGAGCTCATCTTTATCCTTGAGGAAGAAGAACACCAACAGGGGCACCAAGATGGCGTAGACCATGAGTACCAACAGCGAGGCAGAGTAACCGATCAACTGTTTACCCAGATCCAGTATGTGCTGGGTATCCAGCAACTTCTTAAGCTCGCCGACAGAGGCATCGAGCTGCTCCACACTTAAGAATTGCGGATACTGATCCACTAACCCTTTGAGGGTGATTAACCCCTTATCCAACATGGTCGGCAGATCCGTCACTAGGGCTACCCCCTGGCGCCAGATGCTGGGCACTAGGCCAAAGGTGATCAGCAACATCACCCCTACAAATAGCACGAGGACCAGAGAGGCGCCTGTGGTGCGATTGATGCCTATCTTGACCATCTGGGCGACCGGCCATTCGAGCAGAAATGCCAGCACCAGGGCGACCAGCAAGGGGGCCAATAGTCCGCCTGCAAAATAGATGGTCAGGGCGATCCCCAGCAAAATCAGCATCAGGGTCACCGCTTGGGGATCACTAAATCTCTCTTTATACCAATTGGTAATGAATGAAAACATCTACTCTTCCTAATTTAGAAACCAAGATCTACCGCCCTGTAAACAGGTGCCCACTGGGCCACCTTAAGCATGCAAGATTGGATTTACAACGCAAGGCTTGCAACATAAGGTTTGTCACATAGGCCTTGTAATATAGGCTCTGCAATATCGAGCATCATGAAAAATAATTAATCGGAGCCTGTGGCTCTTTTCTTTATCTATGCTAACGCCCGATACCTAACCCTCACTAAGGTACCTTACTCAGGTAAAAACTAATCGCCTCGCGTTATCGACAGCTCCAAGATCTCTGCATCATTTTGTATTTCAACATATTGCCAGTTGGCCTTCTCAAGGAACCTGGGCACATCCTGGCGCGAACCACTGTCTTTAAGCTGTACCCGCAGCACTTCACCACCGGGCAACTGCTTGAGAGCCATCTTTAGCTTAACTAAGGCCAGTGGACATCGGTAGTGGGTTAAGTCAATAAAAGTCATAATGATCTTGCTAAAGGCAAACTCGGGCTATTATCCTAAGTCTCCAGTGAAACCACAAGCGAACAATGGCAGCAACTCGCTAGCCACATCTGCCAGACAAAAGGAACTAATTAGCTTGCTGTGGTTCCAACTAAACAGACCCAGTTATCTATAATCGCTAAGGATAAGTTTGAGTAAAGTTAACAAAGCAAAATCCCTGGTTGCCGGCGCCTTGTCGATGGCCCTGTTCTCTATCGCCCCCTTAGGATTTGCCAATAATGATCTGCCGGATCTGGGCACCGCGGCGGTGAACACCTTTAGCCTGGAGAAGGAAAACAGTTACGGCGACGCCTATATGCGGGTGATCCGCTCATCGGCGCCCATGCTTAACGATCCTGTACTCAATCAATACCTGACCGAGCTGGGTAACCGTCTGGTGGCCCATGCGACTGGCGTGAAGACTCCCTTCTATTTCTTCTTGCTAAGAAACGATGAGATCAACGCTTTCGCCTTCTTCGGCGGACATGTGGGCGTGCATACGGGATTGTTCCTCAATGCCGATAACGAGAGCCAGATAGCCTCGGTACTGGGCCACGAGATCACCCACGTGACCCAGAGACACCTGGCGCGCTCTCTCGAGGCGCAGCAGAAGAGTTCTCCCGCAACTATCGCGGGCCTGCTCGGCGCAATTTTGCTCACCATTGCCGCACCTCAGGTGGGGATGGCCGCCATGGCGACCACTCAGGCACTGGCGACTCAGGCACAGATCAACTACACCCGCCTACACGAGAAGGAGGCGGACCGTATCGGCATGCAGATCCTGGTGGACGCGGGATTCGATCCTAACGGCGCGGCAGACTTCTTTTCCAAGCTGGCCACTCGCTACCGCTTTACCACCAAGCCACCACAGATGTTGCTGACCCACCCGCTGCCAGAATCACGTATCGCCGAGGCCAGAAACCGCGCGGCGCAATATCCTCACAGATATGTGCCCGATAACCTGGATTTTCAGCTGGCCAAGGCGCGTATTCAGGTACGCTTCTCCAGTTACAGCGAAGAGGCGGCGCTCGCCCTGTTTAACGACCAGATCAGGAAGCACAGCTACGAGTTTGAGGAGGCGGCCCTGTACGGTAAGGCACTTGCCCTGCTACGTGCAGACAAGGCCAAGGAATCTGAGGTCATCGTAGACCAGCTACTCGCTAAGGATCCCAACAATCTGTTTTATATTGATACTAAGACAGATCTCTTGCTTGAAAGGCATGAGCACCAACAGGCGATCGATCTACTCACACGAGAGCGTAAGCTAAAGCCCACCTCTCAGGTGATCAATATCAACCTGGCCAATGCGCTGATCGAGAGCGGTCAGGCGAAGCAGGCCATTCCCCTGCTGGAAGATATGATCTTCCTGGATAAGCAGAATCAGCTGCCACTGCAGCTGCTGAGCGACGCCTATAAGCAGACCGGCAACCGTGCCATGGAGCATTTTGCCAAGGCAGAGACCATGGCGCTGGCCGCCGACTATGATGGCGCCATCGATCAGCTCAACTTTGCCTACCGTTTGTCGGAGAAAAATCCGCGCAGCTGGCAAAAATTGAGGCCAGGATCCGCCAGTTCAAGCAATCTAAGAAGCAACTCGAACTGCTCTAAAGCAATCATAAACTGCTTTAAACCAATAAAGGTGAGCCAAGGCCCTGTGACTCGGCTCACCTTTTGCAGTAGAATGACGGCAAATTTCTAGATATGGATAGAACTGCCATGACGCAAGTAAGCATAATTCATAACTCTCGTTGCTCTAAGAGCCGCCAGACCCTGGCGTTGCTTGAAGAGAAAGCCTGCGACATCCAAGTGATCGAGTACCTCAAGACGCCGCTGACTAAGGTAGAGATCCGCAGCATCCTAGATAAACTCGGCCTGGCGCCACGTGAGCTGATGCGCTCCAAGGAAGAGGAATACAAGGCGCAAAACCTGGCCGCAGTCACCGATGATGAGGCGCTTATCCAGGCCATGGTCGACACCCCTAAGCTTATCGAGCGTCCTATCGTACTGGCTAACGGTAAGGCGGCGATCGGTAGACCCCCAGAAAATGTACTGGCCATTCTGTAAGGCTGAAAGTTCATATGAGCTCAAAGACACTGTTTCAAATTAGCCGCGCGGCCTATGTGGCACTGCTCCTGATGATGACCGCCTGGTTCGGCAATCAAGGATTGACCGGCCAATACTCAATGATCTTCAGCCTGCTGTGGATCTTGCCCCTGCTGGCACCACTTAAGGGGATCTTGACCGGCCAACCCTACACCTACGCCTGGGCGAGCTTCATCATCTGCCTCTACATGTTGCATGGACTGACCTTGCTCTATGTCACCGAGACGGCATTGGCATTCGCCATCTGTGAGGTAGCGCTGCTGACCCTCCTGATGATCACGCTGCCCTTCTACGCCCGTATCCGTGGCCGAGAATTGGGGCTTGGACTGAAGAAGCGCAAGAAATAGACTGCACAGAATAGATAGTGCTGAAGTGATAGCACTGAATTGCTAGCGCCGCATTGCTAGCACTAGAACATAAAAGGCACCTCTTGGTGCCTTTTTTGTACTCGTATCTTATACCAATCGTAATAAATAATTGATCATTCTAGCTTGTTAAAACGCTCGATAACTGTATTAGTATTTTTAATTGTAGAATAACTACTTATCTAAAAATCCTGCTTTGTTCTCAAGCGTTTTTCCTGCGCTATTTCTGATCACATGTTTACTGTGGTTGGTATCAAGCGTAACGAATGGTGCTCACCAGATAAACGCTACAAGCGCAGCATCTCTTTCACGAAGGGAATGGTTAACTTACGCTGATGCACCAGAGAAGCCTTATCCAAGCGGTCGAGCACATCGAATAGGGTTCGCAGATCCCGCGCCAATCGATTGAGCAGGAAACGGCCCACGTCTTCCGGTAACTGCAATCCACGCATCGCCGCACGGCGTTGCAGCGCGGCCAGCTTCTCCTCATCGGCCATAGGCTGCAGCTGATAGGTCAGCCCCCATTGCATGCGAGACACCAGATCCGGCAAGGCAAATCCCGCATCGCTGGCCGTTGCACTGGCACTCACCACCAGGGCGCAGCGCTTGTGCTCAGCCACCCGATTATAGAGATCGAATAGCGCCTCTTCCCACAGGGGATGTCCGGCTATGGCATCGATATCATCGATACAGACGAGATCCAACTGTTCCAGCCCCTCTAACAGCTCGGTAGAGATACTGGCATGAATACCCAGTGGCAGATAGAAGCTGCTGCGGTTGAGCTCATTGGCTCTGGCACAGGTGGCGTGCATCAGATGGGTACGCCCGGCCTTGACCGGCCCCCACAGATATACCGCCTTGTCGGCTCGCCCTTCGGCACATGCCTGTAAGCTCTGGATCAGCTCGTCATTGCCTGCCGCGGGATAATAACTGTTGAAGGTCTCATCGTCGGGCAGATAGACGGGTAAAGAAAGTTGTACCGGAGAATGGGGTGACACGTATAGGGATCTCGATCTTATCTTAAGTGTGTATTGCCTGGGCGACCTAATTTAGCACTCAGCCTATTACCATTAGGCGCCCAGCTTACCTTAACGTCCTTGCCAAATATACTCATGGCGCGGAGTCTGTGACGATGATAACGGATCCACCATCTCATCGCCGCCCAATTCAGACTGGCTGTTTAACAAATTGGGATTATCTAACAGAGCCGAACCGTTTGCGGGCTCCATACTGCGGATCTTGGGCTCCAGGCTGATCAAACGATATAGATCTTCCTCGCTGCCGAAGAGCTCCAAAGAAAACTCGGCGCTTATCCCCTGAACCTTGGTCAGCGATACTGACTTAACCGCGCTGAGTTGATGCAGGTACTTCTCGATATCCAGCAGCTGCTGACGGTCAGTGATCTCAACAAAGGTGAGCCGGGTACTGTTGGCCTCACCGCTATCGGCGATGGCATAACGCGCCACATAGTATTGACTGATCGCCCCAAAGATCTCCGAGACTGCCACATCCATCCCCTTCACCTGAGTCGACAGCGTGATCAAAGGATTAAATAATGGCTGATCGCTGCTTGTTGGATAGAGGGCGAGCTGAATATTCACCAGTTCGTCGGGCAAAGTGTCCAGTGATACCATGGCAAAATAGTCACTACCATAACGCTGACTGGCCTTAGCCACGGTATCGGCAAACATGCCGCGCACATCGGTGACACTGATGGCCATGGCATCATCCAGATCCATCATAGGCAACAACATAGGAACGCCACGAGTCTGAGAGAGGTTGGCAATCTGGCTACGGCTCTCCAACATTGAGGCGTCATTGAGTAGCTCACGCTTACCTTCATTTTCCTGGGCCAACCACAAGAGTGTTAGTGGTCGTTGCTTGCCCCACACGGGTAACTTAGCCTCACGCAACAGACTGATGATCTTGCTATGGTCGAACGAGGCCTGCAGATACTGCTCGCCATCCTGCTCCTGATATCCGAACTGGCGAATATAGGCGGTAGGCTGAGCAATCGCCTGAGCCACCAGGGGTTCGCTAAGGGCCATGCGATCGCCGGTATTTTTCAACACCACCTCTTCCATCGCCTGGCGCAGCGCCTGATTCTTCACCTGCTGGCTACGGTCGGCGATCTTAATCGCACTTCTATCCAGCTCGGTCACCTCGACGGCCGCTACATTAAGGCTCGCGGCGCAAAGCGTACCGGCAAGCATCACAGATAAAAAACTCTTAAACATCCGTATCTATATCTATTCACGAATACAATGGCGGCAGTGTAACACATAAGCCTTGACCATGCCTGTCTGCAAATAGCGGCAAATTCGCTTTTTTGCCCGCCATTAACGAGGCAGGCCGGAGAATGTGATCAAGATAAGTGCAAATATGCTAGCAAGACGTTAACATTGTGCGGTTTAGCCATAAAAAGAGAATAACAATGAAACGTTTAGCAATCCCCCTACAGGGCGCGCAGATGCTATTTGTCGCCTTTGGCGCCTTAGTATTGATGCCGCTGTTAACCGGGCTCGATACCAACGTCGCCCTCTTTACCGCCGGCATAGGCACCTTGCTCTTTCAGCTCGTGACCAAACGCCAAGTCCCCATCTTTCTCGCCTCCTCCTTCGCCTTCATCGCTCCCATCCTCTACGGTGTTCAGACCTGGGGTATTCCCGCGACTATGGGTGGCCTGATGGCGGCTGGATGCGTGTATCTGATACTGGCGACCTTAGTTAAATTTAGAGGCGATGCCTTCATCAAGCGCCTGCTGCCGCCGGTTGTCGTCGGCCCGGTGATCATAGTAATTGGTCTTGGTCTGGCGCCAGTCGCCGTGAACATGGCCCTGGGCAAGAGTGGTGATGGCGCCCTGGTGTTGGTCGACGCCGAACATGCGCTGCTAATCTCCCTCGCCTCGCTGCTGACCACTATCACAGTGGCGATCTTTGCCAAGGGCATCGTCAAACTGATGCCGATTTTGGCGGGCATCATAGTCGGTTATGGCCTCAGCCTCTTCTTCGGTGTGGTGGATTTTTCCCCGGTTGCCCAGGCAAGCTGGCTGGCCATGCCTAACTTTGTGGCCCCTGAGTTTAACTGGCATGCCATCGCCTTCATGATACCCGTAGCCATCGCCCCGGCCGTCGAACATATCGGCGATATCCTGGCGATCTCTAACGTCACCGGCAAAGACTATATGAAGAAGCCCGGCCTGCACCGCACCCTGAGCGGTGACGGCATCGCCACCATTGCCGCATCGGCACTCGGTGGACCGCCAAACACCACCTACTCTGAGGTGACTGGCGCCGTGACCCTGACCAAGGCCTTTAATCCAGCCATCATGACCTGGACCGCCATCACCGCCATCTTGCTGGCCTTTATCGGCAAGCTCGGCGCCCTCATGCAGACCATTCCCGTACCTGTGATGGGCGGCATCATGTGTCTGCTGTTCGGTTCGATCGCCGCTGTCGGCCTTAACTCGCTGATTAAGAATCACGTCGATCTCAGCGAGCCAAGAAACCTCTGCATCGTGGGTGTCACCCTGGTCTTTGGTATCGGCGGTATGGCATTTGGTATCGGCTCTTTCAGCCTCACAGGTATAAGCCTATGTGGCATAGTGGCCATCACCATGAACCTCTTGCTGCCTGAGGTGCACGCCAATCAGGAACAGGAAGTCGCCTAAGGATTTCTAAACAGCCACAAAAAAGCCCTTCATATGAAGGGCTTTTTTACATATCAATCTGACTGAAGTCAAAATCACTATGGCTAGGCCTTAGCTGTGACTACGCCTCAGCTGTGATTAAGCCTCACCCTCTTGATCTGCATATTTTGCCGCCGTATCGGCGATCAGGGTTTGTAGCTCACCCTTCTGGTACATTTCGGTCAGGATATCGCAACCGCCGATCAGTTCGCCTTCAACCCAAAGCTGTGGGAAAGTGGGCCAGTTCGCGTATTTAGGCAGCTCGGCACGGATATCGGGATGCTGCAAAATATCAACATAGGCAAATTGAGCACCGCAGTTAATCATGATCTGCGCCACTTGCGAAGAAAATCCACAGCTAGGTAGCTTAGGAGACCCTTTCATATATACGATGATAGGATTTTCAGCGATTTGCTGTTTGATTTTTTCTACAGTTTCGTTTGTGTCCATCTTCTTTCCTAAATTTTGCAGCAAAGCTACGTCAACAAATTTAGTCTATTGTACGCTAGGTTCACAGATAACGAAAACCTACTTTTTTCAGGGTTATTCACCGAGTTAGGATACCGATTGAATTAATCGAAAAAATCAAACAAACAATGATTCACATCACAACTTTATCAGGTAGAATGTGCATCTGTGAGCAAACCTAAAAAGACAATTGAATGTCAATGGAGAAAAAACATGGCTTTTGAATTACCAGCACTGCCTTATGCGAAGAACGCACTCGAGCCCCATATTTCCCAGGAAACCATCGAGTACCACTATGGTAAGCATCACAACACCTATGTAGTGAAACTAAATGGTCTTGTTGAAGGTACTGAACTTGCCGAGAAAAGCCTAGAAGAGATCGTTAAGACTTCTACTGGCGGCATCTTCAACAACGCAGCTCAAATCTGGAACCACACTTTCTACTGGAACTGTCTAGCGCCTAACGCTGGCGGCGCAGCTACTGGCGACATCGCCGCAGCAATCGACGCAGCCTTCGGTTCTTTCGATGCATTCAAGGCACAGTTCACCGATGCAGCCGTTAACAACTTCGGTAGCGCCTGGACTTGGTTAGTGAAGAAGGCTGACGGTAGCCTGGCCATCGTAAACTCTAGCAACGCTGCAACGCCACTGACTGAAGAAGGTGTTACCCCCCTTCTGACTGTTGATGTTTGGGAGCACGCTTACTACATCGATTACCGTAACGTTCGTCCTGACTACATGGCAGCGTTCTGGAACCTGGTTAACTGGGAATTCGTTAACAGCAACTTCGCTGCTTAATCTGATTCGACCCAGTGTAAAAGGAGCCTCTCGGCTCCTTTTTTTATTGCCTAAGAAACAGTACATCTTTGCAAATACGGCCATGTTGACGGTGAGATAAAACCCGCCAACGACTCAGAACTTCCGCTATCCAATACGCATTTTAGATACCTAAGTTTGCTTTGTATCCGAGGAAGAGCGAGCCCCCTAAAAAGGTTACACACAAACCCGCACCAATCATCCGCTACAGTTGCAACTATTGCATTTGCAAATGTTTGTCATTGTTTTTATTGTCTTTTTTGATACGCAGATCTCGTTTACAGACTATTATTAGTAGTAGGTCACTGATTTTCAGTTGTCCCTTAAGACATATCGTTGGCTTTTCAGGGGGTGGAACATGGGCATTTTCGAGCATTATCAACAGCGCTATGAAAAAAAACTAGACGAAGAATATTCGTTACAAGAGTTCCTGGCTATCTGTAAAGAAGACAGGATCGCCTACGCATCGGCGGCCGAGCGTTTGCTGACCGCCATCGGCAAGCCAGAGGTCATAGACACCTCTAAAGATCCTGTGCTCAGCCGCATCTTCTCCAACAGACTTATCTCTCGCTATCCCGCCTTTAAAGATTTCTATGGTATGGAAGACGCTATCGAGCAGATCGTCGCCTACCTCAAGCACTCGGCACAGGGGCTGGAAGAATCTAAACAGATCCTTTACCTGCTCGGCCCTGTGGGCGGTGGTAAGTCATCCCTGGCCGAGAAGCTCAAGTCGCTGATGCAACACGTTCCCATCTATGTCTTGAGCGCCAAGGGGGAACGCAGCCCGGTCAACGACCATCCCTTCTGCCTGTTTAATCCAGAGGAAGATGGAGAGCTGCTTAAGCGCGAGTACAATATCCCAGAGCGCTACCTAAAGACCATCATGTCGCCCTGGGCGGTAAAACGCCTGCATGAGTTTGGCGGCGATATCTCCCAATTCAAGGTGGTTAAAGTCTTCCCCGCCATCCTAGATCAGGTGGGGATCGCCAAGACAGAGCCCGGCGATGAGAACAACCAGGATATCTCCTCTCTGGTGGGTAAGGTCGACATACGTCAGCTCGAACATTACGCCCAGCATGACGCCGATGCCTACTCCTACTCGGGCGCCCTGTGCCGAGCTAACCAGGGTTTGATGGAGTTCGTCGAGATGTTTAAGGCGCCGATTAAGGTGCTGCACCCCTTGCTGACCGCCACCCAGGAAGGCAACTACAACGGTACAGAAGGCCTGTCGGCCCTGCCCTTCAACGGCATCATCTTGGCTCACTCTAATGAATCGGAATGGACCAGCTTTAGAAACAACAAGACTAACGAAGCCTTCCTGGATAGGGTCTACATAGTCAAAGTGCCCTATTGCCTGCGGGTGTCAGAAGAGATACAGATCTACGAGAAACTACTGACCAACTCAGAGTTGGCTCAGGCACCATGTGCGCCCTATACCCTGGAGACGCTGGCGCAGTTTAGCGTACTGTCGCGTATCAAGGCGCCGGAAAACTCTTCTATCTACTCTAAGATGCGAGTCTATGATGGTGAGAGTCTCAAAGATACCGATCCTAAGGCCAAGTCTTATCAAGAATATCGCGACTATGCCGGGGTCGATGAGGGGATGCAGGGGCTATCGACCCGTTTCGCCTTTAAGATCCTCTCAAAGGTGTTTAACTTCGACCATAGCGAGATTGCCGCCAATCCTGTGCACCTCTTCTATGTGCTAGAACGCCAGATCGAACAGGAACAGTTCCCTGCCGAAACGGCTGAGCGTTACATGGAGTTTTTAAAAGGTTACCTCACCCCTAAATATATCGAGTTTATCGGTAAAGAGATCCAGACCGCCTATCTGGAATCCTATTCGGAATATGGCCAGAACATCTTCGACCGTTATGTCACCTATGCCGACTTCTGGATCCAGGATCAGGAGTATCGGGATCCAGAGACAGGCCAGCTGTTCGATCGCGCCGCCCTCAATGCCGAGCTTGAGAAGATAGAGAAGCCAGCGGGGATCAGTAACCCGAAAGACTTCCGCAACGAGATAGTTAACTTCGTGCTGCGTGCCAGGGCCAACAACGAGGGCTCAAATCCACTATGGACCAGCTATGAGAAGCTACGCACTGTGATCGAGAAGAAGATGTTCTCCAACACGGAAGATCTTCTGCCGGTCATCTCCTTCAACACCAAGACCTCTACAGACGATCAGCGTAAGCACGACGACTTTGTTAATCGCATGATGGAGAAAGGCTACACCAAGAAACAGGTCAGACTCCTGTCTGAGTGGTATTTACGGGTTCGTAAATCATCTTGATCACCCGTACACGGGGAGCTTGCTCCCCGCTAGTCTTGGGAGGTGCGCATGGCTAATTTTATCGATAGAAGATTGAATACTAAGGGAAAGAGTACAGTCAATCGTCAACGTTTTATCAACCGCTATAAGCAACAAATCAAGAAGGCCGTCAGTGACGCCGTGACCAGACGCAGCGTGACCGACATAGATAAAGGCGAGAAGATCAGTATCCCGACTAGGGATATCAGCGAGCCAACCTTTCATCAGGGACAGGGCGGCATGCGCGAGCGCGTTCACCCAGGCAACGATCAATTCTCCCGCGGCGACAAGGTTGAACGTCCCCCCCAAGGTGGCGGCCAAGGCAGCGGTCAGGGAGATGCGTCCAATTCCGGTGAAGGCCAAGATGACTTCGTGTTTCAGATCTCTAAAGATGAATACCTCGAGTTGCTATTTGAAGATCTGGAACTGCCAAACCTGCAGCGCAATCGCCTCAACAAGCTAGTAGAGTACCAAACCTATCGCGCCGGTTTTACCAATGATGGCGTGCCGGCCAACATCAACATCATTCGCTCGCTACGCTCATCACTGGCCCGTCGAATCGCCATGTCCTCCTCTAAGAAGGCGCTACTGAATGAGCTCAAGGCGGAGCTAGAGGCCCTTGAGCAGACTCCCGGCTCGGAAGCTGAAAAGATCATCGCCCTGAAAGAGCAGATAGCAGAGCTAGAGGCGAAGATCGCTAAGGTACCCTTCATCGACACCTTCGATCTCAGGTACAACAACTTCGCCAAACGCGAGGTGCCCTCGAGCCAGGCGGTGATGTTTTGTCTCATGGATGTGTCTGGCTCCATGGATCAGGCCACCAAAGACATGGCCAAACGCTTCTATATCTTGCTCTACCTGTTTCTTACCCGTACCTATAAGAATCTGGAGGTGGTTTATATCCGACACCACACTCAGGCGAAAGAGGTGGACGAGCACGAGTTTTTCTACTCCCAGGAAACCGGTGGCACCATAGTCTCCAGCGCCCTCAAGCTAATGCATGAGATCCAGCGAGAGCGTTACCCCGAGAGTGAATGGAACATCTATGCCGCCCAAGCATCAGATGGTGATAACTGGGCCGATGACTCCCCCACCTGTCGGCAGTTGCTGGAACACAAGCTACTGCCCGTGGTGCGTTACTTTAGCTATATCGAGATCACCAACCGCGCCCATCAAACTCTGTGGCGCGAATATGAAGGACTACAAAAGACTCACGACAATATTGCAGTTCAGCACATTAAGCAGGCCGAGGACATTTACCCTGTATTTAGAGAACTGTTTAAGAAACAAGCTGTTTAGGGGGCCTTATGAGTTCAAAAAAGAAGCTCACTGTATTAAATGATGGACCAGACTGGACCTTCGAGCTATTGGAAACTTACCTCACTGAGATCGAACGCGTGGCGGATCATTACCGCCTTGACACCTATAAAAACCAGATAGAGGTGATCACCGCCGAACAGATGATGGATGCCTATGCGGGCATAGGCATGCCCATAGGCTATACCCATTGGTCTTTTGGTAAGAAGTTTATCGAAACCGAGCAAGGTTATAAGCGCGGCCAGATGGGCCTGGCCTACGAGATAGTGATCAACTCAGATCCCTGCATCGCCTACCTGATGGAGGAGAACACCATTACCATGCAGGCGCTGGTGATGGCCCACGCCTGTTTCGGCCACAACAGCTTCTTCAAGAGCAACTATCTGTTTAAGACCTGGACGGACGCCAGCTCGATCATCGACTATCTGGTGTTTGCCAAAAACTATGTCAGAGAGTGCGAAGAACGCTACGGCGAGGAGCAGGTAGAGCTGGTATTGGACTCCTGCCATGCCCTGATGAACTATGGTGTGGATCGTTATAAGCGCCCCAGCGAGATCTCTCTCAAAGAGGAAAAGGTCCGTCAGAAGGAACGTGAGGCTTACCTGCAGAGCCAGGTTAACGATCTCTGGCGCACCATACCCCTTACCCCTGACACCCAGAAACAGCAGGCTGCGCCCAATTTTCCCGCCGAGCCCCAGGAGAATATTCTCTACTTCATCGAAAAGAATGCGCCCCTGCTCGAGCCCTGGCAACGGGAGATAGTGCGGATCGTACGCAAGATGGGGCAGTATTTCTATCCTCAGAGACAGACCCAGGTGATGAACGAAGGCTGGGCCACCTTCTGGCACTACACTATCCTCAATCACCTCTACGATGAGGGACTGGTCTCCGACCGTTTCATGATTGAGTTTTTAAAAAACCATACCAATGTGATCGCCCAGCCGAGCTATAACAGCCCCTACTATTCAGGGATCAACCCCTATGCCTTGGGCTTTAATATGTTTGTCGACATCCGACGTATCTGCGAGTCCCCCACAGAAGAGGACAAACGCTGGTTTCCCGATATCGCCGGTAGCAACTGGCTAGATACCCTGCACTTTGCCATGGAAAACTTTAAGGACGAGAGCTTTATCAGCCAATATATGTCGCCTAACATCATTCGTCAGTTCAAGTTTTTCAGCATCTTAGACGATGACAAGAAGAACTACCTCAGCATTTCGGCGATTCATGATGACCTGGGTTATCAGGAGATCCGTCAGACCCTGTCACAGCAGTACAATCTGTCAAATCTTGAACCCAACATTCAGGTGCAGAGCGTGGCCATCTCTGGCGATCGCTCCTTGACCCTACGCTACATCCCCATCAATCGCATTCCTCTGGACAAAAGCTGCCAGGAGGTGGTCAAACACCTGCACAGGCTTTGGGGCTTTAATGTTACCTTGGAGGAACTCAACGAACAGGGCGAGCCAATAGTGATTGCCAGCTGCCCGGAGAAGCTTTCGGAATCCGAACCTGCGGCTTAGAGGCATAAAAAAAGCGCCACCAGGGCGCTTTTTCTATTTCAGACTCGCTATTAAGCGAATTTGAAATCCACGTGCTCGATCATAGGCTTGAACGCGTGACGTTGCATAGCTTGAACACGAACTTTAACTTCTTTACCGTCTAGAACGATAGTGATGTCGTTGTTGTAGAAATCATCGTTAGTTTGGATGTTGATGATTGAACGGTGTTCGAATTCGATAGAAACGGCTTCTTTGCCCGCACCATAGATAACTGCAGGAACTTTACCAGCATGACGTAGGCGGCGGCTCGAACCTTTCCCAACTTCAGTGCGGGTTTGTGCGGTAATTGTGTAAGACATAATTTACTCACTTAAATCAATAGTAATATAGGTGGTCATCGTTTTCGACCAACGATGACCTCATTTAAAGCGGGCGAATATTAGCACAGTGATCCGGCTTTAACAAACCTTAAGTGAGTTAACACCGGCATTTAGCTTACCAGGTACGGACCGGGCCAGTATCGACGTGCACAAATCCCGAGCTTGGGTAATAGCCTACCCCACCGAGTTTAAGGGAGATCGCCGCATCACGCAGATCTTTAAGATTGACGTCTGGCAACGCGATGTCCATCGCCATCCCCTTCATGTGATAACTCTTCTTCGCGACACCTGAGCTGCGACTGGCCAGCATCTGGTTGGTCTTAGGCGAACGATAACCTGAGATCACATGAAAGTCTTCATCAACCTGTAAGGTCTGCTTCAGCGAGAACAGTAGATCGAATAGACGCTTATCCATGGGCGCCGTTTCGTTTTGACGATGATCTCGCAATAGGTGATTAAAATCATTCAAGGTATTTGTTTGATAATCACCATCAACCCAATAGCTTCCCTGCCCTCGTTCTCCGGTGTGTCGATTGTAAAACCCTAAGGCTCTTACTCCTTGTGTCGAGCGGCTCGCTCGAGCTTTAGACGGCACCATAGAAAACATTGCTACACCACCTAGGCCTAATAACAACTGCCTACGCGCAGGACAAACTATCGTCACATCAACACCACCGTTTACTTTTTAACCAAAACAGCGGACAAATTAACCTTAAATAGCGGGGAGATCAAGTGTTAGTTGATGCCTAAGCCTGATAAACACTGGGCTAGCGGCTATTTGGCTGCCTGAAGGCTCAGGCTAATATTTTGATTCTTTTTGTATATGTCGTCCCTGAACTGGGCAACATTGTCGCCGTCCAGCCACGAGGTCCAATACACCAGATGTATTGGCAGGCCAGCATCGAAGGCAAACCATTGGGTCTTATCTCGCTCAATTTGCATGCGCACCCAGGTCTGCTTATCTCGCACTAGGTTTGAGGCCATCCAGTTGGCTAACTGTTCGACTTTCTCTACCCGAATGCATCCCGATGACAGCGCCCTGTCACTACGTTGGAACAAGGCCTTGTCTGAGGTGTCATGGAGATAGACGCTATACTCATTCGGAAAGAAGAACTTATACCGCCCAAGCGTATTGCCAACTCCAGGCTTTTGCACCAGACGGTAGGGAAATTTGCCCTTCGCGATGTCGCGCCACTCATCATCACTCTTAATGACACGCTCTCCCTGGTAGTTAAACACCTCAAAATTTCGGCTGCTGATATAGCTGCCATCCTCCCTCACCTTGGGCAGCAAATCATGGGTTAACAAGCGACGGGGCACCCGCCAACTGGGATTGAGTACCAAATTTTTTATTTCACCACTGATAATGGGCGTCGGACGGTAGGGCTTACCGACGATCACCTTAGATTTAAGTGCCACGCGATTATCATCCACCAGCCACATCTCGTAGGCGGGGATGTTGATCAGCAGATAGCGCTCCCCTATGCCGGCAAGATATTTAGCCCGGCCAATAAAATTAAACGCCAGCAGCTGCGCGCGCGCTCTTGGGGTGCGATTAAGCCAACCCAAGGTGGCGGGGCCAATGATGGCATCGGGCTTGAGGCCGTGGCGGGTCTGAAACTTAATCAGCGCCTCTTTTAACGTCTCATCAAAGTACTGCTCACTGGTATCGCCCTGGGGGTAGTCGCCAAGGGCCTGCAGGCGCGCTCTTATCTCAGGGATCGCCCTATGGCTATCGCCAAGCCTTAACCAGCCTTCCACGGCCAGCGGCGACCATGATTCATGACCGGCCAACCACAACAGATAACGCACCCGATTACTCAACATCAGATAGTCAGGCACTTGGGGCTCGCTGGCGATCACCGCGGCAAAGGGATCCTTAAGCTCAGAGGAAAAGTTTCCGGTCGGTATACCCTGACGCTGCCAGAATTTGGCTGCCGCCTCTGCAATGGGATAGAGCTTTTCGGGGGGCAACGGCAGCGCTGCCGCTAGCTGCTGACGATAATGGTCAAACTCGCTGGAAGCATCGGCAAGATGAATCACCTCAATCTGATTAAGCAACGCCTGATTTGCCGCGGCGAGTCGCTCGTCGGCTACAGCCAGGCTTGACCAGCACAGCAGAAGCAATATGAAAATGCGTCTCAAAGCCATAAACACCTCCTTGGATAATTATGGCTCATAGATCTCAGGCCAACCTAGGCGACTAAAGACGGAATTTTTATAAGCTAATGCCCGGTCCATACAAACCGGGCATGTTGATACAGCGGATTAGAGCGGCAATTAATGCTGGGCGGAGTGGGCTATCAACTCAGGGTAGAGCGTGTGATTAGGGTTTTCCCCGTAGCTGGGTAATACCTTAGTTGCCAGTTTTCGTTCCCTTTTTCACGGTTGTCACGAATATAGTTAAAGTAACAATAGGTGTTACTGAGGCTTAGGTCCCCACCTGAGTACCAATAGATAATATCGGTCGAACCACCAAATGACGCGTCATCATGAGATGCTAACTGGTGGTCGCTGTTATCTAACAAACCTTCCCAAAGCTGACGACAGAAATCACCTTGCAACTGGGTACCGTTGTTGCCGCCGGTTTGCGTCGTCTTACCCAATGGATAACCTGTGGTGGTCGAGTCTATTGTGCCGTCGCCAAAGCAGGCTAGATCGACCACATGGCCGCTGGCCCCGGAAGCGGCCCAACAACTGTGATAGAGTGACACTCCTGAAGTAAAGGAAGAAAATGCTCCCTTCGCCGCACTGTCATGGGCATCCTGGCTCAATGACACAAATCTGGGCAATGCAACCACCGCCAGAATAGCCAACACCACAATCACCACGACTAACTCAATCAGGGTAAACCCGCTCATTTTACGCATATCGATTCACGACCTTAATAATGGATCCATTAAACAATTCGTTCGTTGTATTACTGAGAAAGATGCGAACAGGTCCCATGTGTGCTCTACGTCGGCTTACAGACCTGGATGCAGGCGTGGTTCACGGCAAATGGCCCAATTCCTTTGCAAGAAGCACAACACAGCAGATAGGCCTGTAAGCCACGCCCTTCGGGGCTTATTCGCAACTTCCCAAACTTACCCAACCCCCATCAAGCACATGATAAAAGTTAGATAGGCATATGATTTATAAAGGGTAAATAGAGTTTGCACACAAACAAAAAGGCCCCAACTTGCGTTGAGGCCTTTTTGTCATCAAATGATGGTACCCGAGGCCGGACTTGAACCGGCACGCTGTTACCAGCGAGGGATTTTAAATCCCTTGTGTCTACCAATTCCACCACTCGGGCAAAGTGTGTTTTACCGCATACTTGCACTAAAACATAAAGTGGAGGCGCGACCCGGAGTCGAACCGAGATCGACGGATTTGCAATCCGCAGCAT
Source organism: Shewanella sp. cp20 (assembly GCF_000832025.1). Taxonomy (NCBI): domain Bacteria; kingdom Pseudomonadati; phylum Pseudomonadota; class Gammaproteobacteria; order Alteromonadales; family Shewanellaceae; genus Shewanella; species Shewanella sp. cp20. The sequence goes on from NZ_JPII01000048.1 coordinate 244,117, forward strand.
AGCCATTCTGCCATCGCGCCTTAGGCTAAGATTGGAGCGACATATCGGGTTCGAACCGATGACCTATACCTTGGCAAGGTATCGCTCTACCAACTGAGCTAATGTCGCCTATTTCATCTTATTTCGCGTCAGCGTCTTACCAATGTTTCCCCTGACTGCGGAATGGCATTCTACCGATTTACCCTCAAGTGTCAACGCCCTATTTCACCTTAATGCACTGTTTGCACACTAAGTGATCGCATTGCATTTTAATTGTTCGATTCGTCGGTAAGATCTGCCCAGGCGGCCATAATGTAGCTCACCATAGACCAAAACGTTAGGATAGCCGCCACATAAAACAGCGCCATAGCCGTATAAGTCAGAAAATCATTGGGCTTCCAGATCAGGCCTATGATGGCCACCATCTGCGCCGCCGTCTTATATTTACCTATCCAGGACACAGCCACCGCACCGCGCTTCCCTATCTCGGCCATCCATTCACGCAGTGCTGAGATCACTATCTCGCGGCCAATCATAAACAGTGCTGGCAAGGTCAACCAGATATTCTGATATTCGGCGACCAAAAGAACCAGCGCCGTGGTGACCATGATCTTGTCGGCCACCGGGTCCAAAAATGCACCGAATCGAGTCGATTGCTGTAATTTTCGCGCCGCATAGCCATCTAATGCGTCAGTCACCGCCGCCAGCCAGAAAACGAAGGCTGCCGCAAAGGGTGACCAGCTATAGGGCACGTAAAAAAGCACTACAAAAACAGGTAGTAATATTAATCTAAAAAATGTGAGAGCTATCGGTACATTAAACGGCATGTGAAAACCAATTATCTAAAAGCAGCGCCAATCTTGCCTTAATTTTCTCACCCTCGCAACGCATCATGTATTGTTTGTGCCATTTCTAGGCTAATGCCCGGCACTTTAGACAACTGCGCTACGCTGGCTCCCTTAACTTGCTGTAATCCCCCGAGGTATTGCAGCAGCGCCTTCCGACGCTTTGGTCCGACGCCCGGGATAGACTCGAGTGTCGAGGTATTACGCGTCTTCTGACGTTTGTTACGATGGCCTGTGATGGCAAAACGGTGCGACTCATCGCGAATGTGTTGAATCAGGTGCAGCGCACCTGAATCTGCCGGCAAACTAAAGGCCACCTCGTTTTCCCCATAGATGAGGGTTTCGAGTCCGGGCTTACGCCCCTCCCCCTTGGCCACGCCGATGAGTGTCGGCGCCACATCCAGATGGGCAAACTTTTCATTCACCACCTTCTGGGCAATTCTCAGCTGCCCCATACCCCCATCGATAAACAGGATATCGGGTATCTTACCGTCTGCCTCTATCTTGTCGAAGCGGCGGCCGATCGCCTGTTTCATCGCCGCATAATCATCTCCCGGGGTGATGCCATTAATATTATAACGACGATATTCCCCCTTGGCCGGACCTTCGCGATTAAAGACCACACAGGAGGCAACCGTGCTCTCGCCCATGGTATGGCTGATATCGAAACATTCCATTCGATTGATCGCCTGGCTCTGCTCCAGCGCTTCTTCCAGCAATAGGAAGCGCTCTTCGACGGTATTTTGATGAGATAGCCGCGTCTCAACCGCATTTTTGGCGTTGGCATCGGCGATACGCAAGAAACTGGCGCGCTCGCTACGCACCTTGGTCTTGATCAGCAGACGCTTGTTAGAAGCCTGAGCTATCGCGTCTTCGAGCTCATGAATATCTTCAAACTCGTGACTGACCACTATCTCCCGTGGCAGGGTGCGCTGGCTGTCGAGATTCAGATAAAACTGCAACATGAAGGCGCGCAGTACCTCGCTGACCTCAGTCTCGTCGGGCACACTCGGATAATAGCTGCGACTACCAAAGATCTTACCGCTGCGAATAAACAGCAGATGAAAACAAGCGATCCCCGACGCATAGTAGGCGCCAATCACATCCATATCACCGGAATCGCTGGAGACCTCCTGCTGCTCGGCGACGCGGCGCAGCGCACTTATTTGGTCACGATAACGGGCGGCTTCTTCATAATCGAGCGCCATCGCCGCCTGTTCCATCTTAGCTACTAAGGTGGCGATCACCTGCTGATCCTTACCCCGCAGAAACAGGCTCGCCAACTTCACCTGCTCGCCGTAATCCTCATCGCTTATCTTACCCACACAGGGGGCGCTACAGCGGGCGATTTGATATTGCAGGCAGGGACGAGATCGCGCCTTATAGTAAAGATCGTCGCATTGACGGATAGGAAACAGCTTCTGCATCAGATGCAGGCTCTCTCTCACCGCGCCGCCGTTAGGATAGGGCCCAAAATACTGGCCCTTCTCCCGCTGAGGCCCACGGTGATAGGCCAGTCTTGGATGTCGATGGCCACTCAAGAAGATATAGGGGTAAGACTTATCGTCTCTGAGCAGCACATTGTATCTGGGCATGTACTGCTTGATGTAATCGTTTTCCAGGATCAGTGCATCTGTCTCGCTGGGGGTCAGGGTCACATCGATGTTGGCGATGTGAGAGACCAGCGCCTGGGTCTTTACATTAGGGAGATTACGTCTGAAATAGGAGCTTAGGCGTTTCTTGAGATCTTTAGCCTTACCCACATAGATGACGACACCGTCGGCGTCATACATGCGGTAGACGCCGGCGGAGGAAGAAACGGTTTTTAAAAATTGGGTCGCATTGAAGCTGTCTGTCACATCGAGCCCATCATCGCGCAGGTTAACAAATTAGAATTGGCCAGTATCCAACATCTTATAACGGATCGCCAGCCTGGTCAGCTCGACATCGCCACTGATCCCAAGCTTGGCAAATAAACGATATCGATAGCTGTTGACCGTCTTGGGACTCAGGTTGAGCTGCTCGGAGATGTCACTGACCCGTTCGCCATTGGTGATCATCATCATGATCTGCAATTCACGTTCAGACAGCGACTTAAACGGGTTATCTTCCGACTGATTAAACTGACTTAGCGCCATCTGCTGAGCGATCTCAGGTGACAGATAGCGCTGACCATGGGCCACCTGACGAATCGCCTGTATCACCTCGGGTGGCGTTGCCCCCTTGGTTAGATAGCCTGAGGCACCGGCCTGCATCACCTTAGTCGGGAAAGGATCTTCGGTATGTATGGTCAGGACGATGATCTTGGCATGGGACTGATAGCGTAAGATCTTGCGTGTCGCCTCGAGTCCGCCTATGCCAGGCATATTCATGTCCATCAGGATCACATCGGCCTCGTTATTGCGGCACCACTGCACGGCAGATTCGCCATCCCCTGCTTCACCGACAACCTTGATACCGCGCTCATCCTCCAGGATGCGGCGGATGCCTGTTCTCACTAACTCATGGTCATCAACTAAAAATACGGAAATCAACGTGAATCTACCCTTCAGCGAATACTCGGCCCACATGTACGGCATGTCGGCAACACTTGGTAATTTATCCCAAATGAGATAAAGAAGAAAGCGGAAATTAAGTTCAACTAAGCATATGAATTATAAGTGAACTATTTTTATCCGCAGCAAAGCTTAAGCCACAATTATAGCACTCGTTCCACAGCCCTCGACGCCCAATCATACTAAAGCATTAATGCGCTAGCCCATAGAAACGAGAAAGGATGCCGTAGCATCCTTTTTTAACAACTCAATTTATCGACTCAGCAGGCCGCTAGCCTAACGACTCAGGGACACAGACCCAGCCCTGCATCAAGACGCGGGCGCTACGGCTCATGCTGACCTTTTCGACCTGCCACTTGCCTGCCTGTTCACTGGCTTTGGCTCCCACCTTGAGGGTGCCAGAGGGATGGCCAAAACGCACGCTCTCACGAGCCTGACCGCCAGCCGCCTGATTCACTAAGGTGCCGGGAATCGAAGCCGCCGTGCCAATAGCCACCGCTGCGGTGCCCATCATGGCATGATGCAGCTTACCCATAGACAGGGCGCGCACGTGCAGATCGATCTCATCTGCCGCAATCGCCTTGCCGCTGGAGGAGGTATAGGCCTTAGCCGGCGCAACAAAGGCTATCTTGGGCGTGTGCTGACGACCCGCCGCCTCGTCGAGCGACTTTATCAGCCCCATCTTGAGGGCGCCGTGTGCACGTATGGTTTCGAAACGCTCAAGCGCTGCCGCATCACCATTGATCGCCTCCTGAAGTTCGGTGCCCTGGTAACCGATCTGCTCCGCCTTGAGAAAGATAGTTGGGATACCGGCATTGATGAATGTCGCATCGAAAACCGGCTCACCCGGCACCTCAAGCTTATCGACCAGGTTACCGGTGGGGAACATATCCCCCTCACCGTCTGCTGGGTCGACAAATTCCACCAGCACCTCGGCGGCCGGGAAGGTCACGCCATCGAGCTCAAAATCGCCCAGCTCCTGCACCTCGCCGTCCACCATAGGCACATGGGCGATGATAGTCTTGCTGATGTTGGCCTGCCAGATCCGCACCACCGCGATACCATTTTCAGGAAGCTTAGCCTTATCCACCAGCCCCTGACTGATGGCAAAGGCGCCAACCGCCGCCGTCAGGTTGCCGCAGTTACCGCTCCAGTCGACGAAGGGTTTGTCTATGGCCACCTGACCGAAGAGGTAATCGACATCATGGTCATCGCGCCGGCTCTTAGCCAGAATCACCGTCTTACTGGTGCTGGATGTGGCGCCGCCCATGCCGTCTGTCTGCTTGCCATAGGGATCTGGACTACCTATCACCCGCAGCAGCAGGGCATCACGGGCCGGGCCCGGCTCCTGAGCATTTTTCGGCAGATCCGTTAAAGCAAAAAAGACCCCCTTGCTGGTGCCGCCGCGCATATAGGTTGCCGGAATTTTCATCTGTTTCATTGGCTTATCCTTAAAAAAACGGGCAGAACACATCTGCCCTACCCGCTATGACTGCCTTAGGCATTCGCTTCGAGAAAATCCTGCGCGAAGCGCTGCAACACGCCGCCCGCCTGATAGACCAGCACCTCGTCGGCCGTATCTAAGCGACAGGTCACAGGCACCTCGACGCGCTCACCGTTTTGACGGGTGATCACTACAGTCAGATCCGCTCTCGGCGTTGGCTCACCGATCACATCGAAGGTCTCGCTGCCATCGATGCCATAGGTGGCGCGGTTCTCACCGGCCTTGAACTCCAGCGGTAGCACGCCCATCCCCACCAGGTTAGTACGGTGGATACGCTCGAACCCTTCGGCGACGATCGCCTCAACACCGGCCAATCGCACCCCTTTGGCTGCCCAGTCGCGGGAAGAACCCTGACCATAGTCGGCGCCTGCGATAATGATCAGCGGCTGCTTACGATCCATATAGGTCTCAATCGCCTCCCACATGCGCATCACCTCACCTTCTGGCTCGAGACGAGTCAGTGAGCCTTGCTTCACTTCGCCGTCCACCAGCGCCATCTCGTTAATCAGCTTAGGGTTAGCAAAGGTCGCGCGCTGAGCGGTGAGGTGATCGCCCCTGTGAGTCGCGTAGGAATTAAAGTCGACTTCCGGCAGTCCCATCTTGGCCAGATACTCACCTGCAGCACTGCTGGCCAAGATGGCGTTTGAGGGCGAGAGGTGATCTGTGGTGATGTTATCGCCCAGCACCGCCAGCGGACGCATCCCCTTGAGGGTTCGCTCACCGGCCAATGCGCCTTCCCAATATGGCGGACGACGAATATAGGTACTCTGTGGACGCCAGTCGTACAGCGGATTGACATTTTCGCCATAGTCCACCGCCAAGTCGAACATTGGGGTATAGATATCCCTAAATTGCTGCGGCTTCACGCTCGCCTTGACGATAGCGTCGATCTCCTCATCGCTCGGCCAGATATCTTTGAGACGAATCGGCTCGCCCTTGGCATCATGACCTAAGATATCTTTCTCGATATCGAATCTGATGGTGCCTGCGATGGCATAAGCTACCACCAATGGCGGCGAGGCCAGGAACGCCTGCTTAGCATAAGGGTGGATGCGGCCGTCGAAGTTACGGTTACCCGACAGCACGGCGGTGGCATAGAGGTCTCTGTCGATCACCTCTTGCTGGATAACAGGATCCAGCGCGCCGCTCATGCCGTTACAGGTGGTACAGGCAAAACCGACGATACCGAAACCCAGTTGCTCCAGCTCAGGCAGTAGCCCGGCATCCTTAAGGTAAAGCTCGGCCACCTTAGAGCCTGGGGCAAAGGAGGTTTTCACCCAGGGCTTGCGCACTAGGCCCATCTCGTTGGCCTTCTTGGCGAGCAAGCCCGCGGCAATCACGTTTCTTGGGTTACTGGTGTTGGTACAGCTGGTGATGGCGGCGATGATCACCGCGCCATCAGGCATCAGCTTCTCATCCTGCTCGACCACGCCCGCAATGCCTTGGCTGGCCAGCTCACTGGTGGCCACCCGGCGATGCGGATTCGAAGGACCGGCTATGTTACGCACTACACTGGAGAGATCGAAGGTCAGTACCCTTTCATACTCGGCGTCTTTGAGGCTATCGGCCCATAGGCCTGTGGTCTTGGCGTAGTTTTCCACCAGCTTAACCTGCTCGCTGTCACGGCCTGTGATGGTGAGATAGTCGATGGTCTGCTGGTCGATATAGAACATGCCCGCCGAGGCGCCAAATTCAGGCGTCATGTTGGAGATGGTGGCGCGATCTCCAAGGGTAAGATCTGCAGCGCCTTCGCCGAAGAATTCGAGATAGGCAGAAACCACCTTCTCCTTACGTAAAAATTCGGTCAGGGCCAACACGATATCCGTCGCCGTGATGCCGCTCTGACGCTTGCCGGTCAGCTCGACACCGACGATATCCGGCAGACGCATGTAAGATGGGCGGCCCAACATGACGTTCTCGGCTTCCAGGCCGCCCACGCCGATGGCGATAACGCCCAGGGCGTCTACGTGTGGAGTGTGGCTGTCGGTACCCACCAAGGTGTCGGGGAAGGCTACGCCGTCACGCGCCTGGATCACGGGAGACATCTTCTCCAGGTTGATCTGGTGCATGATGCCGTTACCGGGCTGGATCACATCGACATTTTTAAAGGCCGTCTTGGTCCAGTTGATGAAGTGAAATCTGTCTTCGTTGCGTCTGTCTTCGATGGCGCGGTTCTTCTCGAAGGCATCTTTTTCGAAACCTGCATGCTCTACCGCCAGAGAGTGATCGACAATCAGCTGAGTCGGTACTACAGGGTTGACCTTGGCGGGATCGCCGCCCTTGTCGGCGATGGCATCACGCAGACCCGCGAGATCCACCAGTGCGGTCTGGCCGAGAATGTCGTGGCACACCACGCGCGCCGGATACCAGGGGAAGTCGAGATCGCGCTTACGCTCGATGAGTTGGCTTAGGGCATCATTTAGCAGTTCGGGTTCGCAGCGCCTTACTAGGTTTTCAGCCAGCACCTTAGCGGTATAGGGCAATTTGTCATAGGCACCGGCGCTCAGGGCTTCGACGGCGCTGCGGGTATCGAAATAGTCGAGCGCGCTGCCGGGAAGCGGTTTACGGTGTAGAGAGTTCATAGGATCATCCAAGCTATGTATGAGTTAACGCGACCACATTGAGTCAGCCCCAGACCTTAAGGCGCCGGGGCTGATAAATGGGCCTATCTTTTGTAGCGTGTCAGTCGCGACCATCTTGAGATGGTCAATTATCTTTCACTAATAGGCACCACTTTGCGCGGCGCAGAACCGATATAATCCGCACTCGGTCTGATGATGCGGTTGTTAGCGCGCTGCTCCATCACGTGAGCCGCCCAGCCAGTTAAACGCGAGCAGACAAAGATAGGGGTAAACAACTTAGTCGGGATCCCCATGAAGTGGTAGGCAGACGCGTGGAAGAAATCGGCGTTGCAGAACAGCTTCTTGGTATCCCACATATACTCTTCACAAGCCACAGAGATGTCATACAGAGAGGTATCACCGAACTCTTTGGCCAGCTTTTCAGACCAGGCCTTGATGATCACGTTACGTGGGTCTGATTCGCGATAGATGGCATGACCAAAGCCCATGATCTTCTCTTTGCGTTCCAGCATACCCGCCATCTGCACCTTGGCATCTTCTGGCGAGCTGAACTTCTGGATCATCTCCATCGCCGCCTCGTTAGCACCACCGTGTAGTGGGCCGCGCAACGAGCCGATAGCACCAGTAATGCAAGAGAACATGTCAGACAGCGTCGAGGCACAGACGCGCGCGGTGAAGGTTGAGGCGTTGAACTCATGCTCAGCATACAGAATCAACGACACATCCATCACGCGGCGATGTTGATCCGAAGGCGTCTTGCCGTTCAGTAACTTAAGGAAGTGACCGCCTAGCGAATCTTCATCGGTCACACAGTCGATCTCGACGCCGTCGTGACTGAAACGATACCAGTAACACATGATGGCAGGGAACGCCGCTAGCAGACGGTTAGCCGCTTTATGCTGCTGGCTGAAATCCGTTTCTGGCTCCAGGTTACCCAGGAAAGAACAGCCGGTACGCATCACGTCCATTGGATGTGCATCGGCCGGAATACGCTGCAGCACCTCTTTCAGAGTCTGCGGCAGGTCGCGCATCGACATCAGCTCGCTCTTATAAGCATCGAGCTGGGCCGCATTGGGCAGTTCGCCATTAAAGAGTAGGTATGCAACCTCTTCGAAGGTGGCGTTGTCGGCCAGATCCGAGACATCGTAACCACAATAGGTTAAGCCTGAGCCTGATTTGCCCACTGTACATAACGCTGTTTCGCCCGCACTCTGTCCACGTAGTCCGGCGCCGCCTAATTTTTTATCTACCATAACGTCTTCCTATTATATTTTTGTCTATCCCTAGTACTGCATCATCTAGGTTGTAGGGGGTATACTGTCAATTTGGCCCACCTTAGGCGGGCCCTTAGGTGTTACTTGTTCTTACCTTCGGCAAACAGGCTGTCGAGCTTCTGCTCGTAGTCGTGATAACCGAGATAGTCATACAGCTCCATACGGGTCTGCATGGTATCGAGTACCGCCTTCTGGTCGCCGTCGCGCAGAATGGTCTGATAAACATTCTCCGCCGCCTTATTCATGGCTCTAAAGGCACTTAGCGGGTAGAGCACCATGGCGGCGCCCCACTGTCCCAGCTGCTCGCGATTCCACAGCTCTGTCTGACCAAATTCGGTGATATTAGCCAGGATGGGCACATCTAAGGCCTCGGCGAAGGCGCGGTAATGCTCCTCTGTTTTAACTGCCTCGGCAAAGATACCGTCGGCGCCGGCAGCCACATAGGCCTTGGCACGTTCGATGGCCGCCTCTAGGCCTTCCTGGGCGAACGCATCGGTACGCGCCATGATGAAGAAGTCTGGGTCTGTGCGCGCATCTACCGCCGCCTTGATGCGATCGACCATCTCGTCAACCGAGACGATCTCTTTGTTAGGGCGATGACCACAACGTTTCTGAGCCACCTGGTCTTCCATGTGTACGGCCGCCGCACCGGCCTTTTCCATGTCCTTGATGGTCTTGGCGATGTTAAATGCCCCGCCCCAGCCAGTATCGATATCCACCAGTAGCGGCAGATCGCAGGCCGAGGTGATACGCTGCACATCCGCAATCACGTCATTTAACGAGGTCATCCCCAGATCGGGCAGACCATAAGAGGCGTTTGCCACCCCGCCGCCTGAGAGATAGATGGCCTTGTGGCCGATCTGCTTGGCCATCATGGCCGTGTAGGCATTAATGGTACCGACAATCTGTAACGGCTTATTGTCGGCCAAGGCCTGACGGAATTTCTTTCCTGCGCTCATGCTCGCTTCCTCTTATGACTGAATTGATGAGAGTTTGTTTCTGATGTTGTTTCTTGAATAGGTGATATGTCTGCGCATCAGCATCTCGGCCAGCTCCTGATCACGATTGGCGATCGCCTGCACTATGTGTCTGTGCTCATCGTAGGCGGTAGTGACTCTGGGGCCCGCCATGCCAAGCTGTACGCGGTACATACGCACCAGATGGTAGATGCCGTCGAACAGCATAGAGATAAGATGCTTATTCTTGCTGCCCAATATGATGCGGTAATGAAAATCCACATCGCCGGCCTCTTGGTAATAGGACTCACCTTGTTTGACGTCTTGAAAGTGGCTGATAAGCAGGGCTTCGAGCTCGGCTATCTCTTCATCACTCATGTTCTTCGCCGCCAGGCGCGCCGCCATGCCCTCTAGGGATTCACGGATCTCATACAGGGCGAGAAGCCCCTCCTCGCTCAAGGCCACCACTCTGGCCCCTACGTTGGCGCGGCGCTCGACGATATGACAAGATTCGAGACGATTGATCGCCTCGCGGATCACAGCCCGGCTAACGCCATAAGTTGTCGACAATTCTGTCTCGCTCAGCTTAGCGCCCGCCGCTATCACTCCTTCAACAATGTCTTGCCTGAGTTGATAGAAGGTTTTATCTGCCGTGGTCACGGGCGTTTGGCTGTATCGGGTCATGATTATTGTGATCGCCGTCAAACAATTAGTTGTCGACAATATAGCCGCCAAATTCACCTTTCTCAAGCCAAACACATAAAATTGTCGACAAAAAGGCTTGTTTTTCGACTAAAGTCGTAACGAATTCGATACAAAGTAAGAGAGAAATCATCCCGGAAGCAGGTCATTAAACCGTCATATAGATTTAAACCGTGCAAGCTAATCGACCCGTTATATCGACTCGCACGCGCACTTGAGCATGGGTGTTGGCTAACGACAGCCTCCAAGTAAATCCACTAAGATTGTCGACAAATCACCACAACCAAGTGAAACCTTAGGAATCTCTACTCGAAACAAAGATCGAGCCTTGGCTAATCTGTGCTAACATCAGCCCATGTTTCAATAATTCACCCCAGAAATGATCCCACATTCCATCGACGCCACCGCTTTATCGCCCCAATTTGACTTACCCCAGGTTGACCAGCTTAAGCCAAATCTTCACAGTCGCCTCCTCGGCCAGGAGCGCACCCTAGACGCCTTCAACCTATTGGCTAAAGCAAAGAGTCAACATATGTACCTGGCCGACCAAAGCGGTATCGATAGGCTGGCGTTGATAAAGGCATTAGTTGACTATCAAGGCAACAGGCCCACTCACTACCTTAATCGCCAGGCACCGGATGCCCTCCTGGCATGGCAGACTGAAGCTGGAGAAGAATGCCTTTGCCAGGCGGGCAAGCCTTATCGCTATTTGAGCGGCGCCATTAAACGCCGGGATCTCATCGGTCATCTCGATAGTCATAACCCAAATATCTATCACCCCGGCGCCCTGGCCGACTGCGATTACCTGTTTATCTGCGCCGAGTCGCTGTGGAAACGCGAAGCGCTGTGGGAATTGGTGATGGAGGCCGCCCACGCAGGTGAGTATCTGCTGCACTCTGGCTGGCCAGCAATCCCCCTACACAGCAAGATCATTCTGGTAGGCAGTAGCAGCTTATATAGTGTCAGCTACCTTGAAGAGCGCAACTTTCCCGCAGCCTTTCCGCTGCTAGGTGAATTAGTGGATGAGATAGATCTCAATGAATTTAGCGAGTTGGATTATGGCAATTACCTGATGGAGATTGCTAACGCCAATGGACTCTCCTTAACGCAATCGGCCTTGGCGCCACTGTTTAATCACAGTGCCCGCCTAGCCGAGCATCAACGCCATCTGAGCCTGGAGACTCAAGGAATAAGCCAGCTTATGGTTCAGGCCAGCCTCTACGGCAACAGCAAGGCGTTAAATGGTGACAGTGTCACTCTGGCCCTCGCCAGACACCAGGCTCGCCACAATGCGTCTCAGAGCCTGTCGGCACAAAGTTTCGATGATAACTTTATTAACCTACCGACCAAAGGCGCCATGATTGGCCAGATCAACGGCCTGACCGTGTTAGACGCCGCCGAATATACCTATGGTGAACCTGCGAGGATCACCGCCGCCGTGCACTATGGTGACGGTGAAGTGGCCGATATCGAACGTAAGGTAGAGCTGGGTGGCAACATACACGCCAAGGGCTTGATGATCCTCACCTCCTGCCTCTACCGTATCTTCGGTAAAGATGCACCATTGCACCTTAATGCCAACATAGTGTTCGAGCAGTCTTACCAGGAGATCGATGGCGACAGCGCCTCGCTTGCGGAGTACTGCGCCCTGATGTCGGCTATTGCCGAGCAGCCGATTGACCAAGGTATCGCCGCAACCGGCGCGATAGATCAGTTTGGTCAGGTGCAAGCCATCGGCGGCGTCAACGAGAAGATCGAAGGCTTCTTCGATCTATGTCAACGTCGTGGCCTCACGGGAACTCAGGGGGTGATCATCCCCGCCTCCAACGTTCAGCAACTCAATCTGGCCCCTGCGGTCATCGCCGCCGTAGAGGCAAAAGAGTTTCACCTGTACCAAGTCGAGCATACCGACCAGGCCGTGGCCATCTTGATGAACAAACCCGCCGGCAGCCGCGATGACAATGGCCAATTCCCCGAGGAAAGCCTATATGGCATGGTGCAGGCGCGATTAGAAGGACTCGCGGGTTATCCCGATGAAGAGCGATCTTTTTTTGCCAACTTGCTCCAGAAACTGAAACTTTCTAGCTGATCGGAGTTGTTTGGCGTACACGTGTTAGCTAACCTTGGCGACTCAAATTGCTAGAGTGAAGTTAACAATGAATAAAGCTAACAGTTTCAGTAAAGAAGAATTGGTCGCCTGCGGCCACGGTAACCTTTTTGGCGCCAACTCGCCACGCCTGCCTATCGACAATATGTTGATGATAGATCGCATCACTAAGATCAACGATGACGGTGGTGAATTTGGTAAGGGTGAAATTGTTGCTGAACTGGATATCGATCCATCACTCTGGTTCTTCGATTGCCATTTCGAGACAGATCCCGTGATGCCAGGCTGTCTGGGTCTTGACGCCATGTGGCAACTGGTTGGCTTCTTCCTCGGGTGGGAAGGTGCCCAGGGTAAAGGTCGCGCACTGGGTGTTGGCGAAGTGAAATTCACCGGTCAGGTACTGCCCGATGCCAAGAAAGTCACCTACAAGTTAACCATCAAGCGTAAGGTCTATAGAAAGCTAGTCATGGGTATCGCAGATGCCGTGATGGAAGTCGATGGCCGCGAGATCTATTCAGCCACAGATCTGAAAGTCGGTATCTTTACCGATACCTCAAGCTTCTAAGCAATTATCATTGCGCTAGATATGAAAATGCCCTCTAAACAGAGGGCAAACAGCTAAATCACTTGTTGAACAGGCCGCTGAGACGGCCATCGACGCCTTCGCGCCACCCTCCGAGCCATTGTGATTTAGAGTCTAAAGTAGAATAAGGACAGTTATCCTTCGAGCGGCCACCTATCCCGGCCTGGAATCCCTTTGAAAAAGCTCTATCGAGACGATCTCTTTTTTGTCTTTTCATGCAAGCATCCTCTGTTCTCAAATCCTAAAGGCCGAAGCCTCATCCATAGAAATAGAACTTTTTCATCACGAGATCAATCAAAAATTTACCTTTCGAAAGGGTTATTATTTAAACGCATGAGTTCCTTATTAATAAAAAATCGGGGCATAAGCCCCGATTTTTAGTTCAATAAGTTCTAATGGCCCTTAGACCCGAGCGCGGCGTCTCAGCCAGACTAGAGGCAATAGCAACAACCAGGCAAAACTGGCGGCGCCTTTGCGCTCATAGTTACCGTTACCCGAGTCATCTTTCTCTTCTACTTCACAAGCTGAGCCCGATGTCGTTGGCTTAAGCACCACCATACGCGGCAAGTAGGCCGTTACCGGCTGACCATTGGCGTTGAGTTCGAACAATGGTTTACCATTCTCGCCTATAACCAAGTTGCCGTCTTCATCATATTGGTAAGAAGGCTTACGAATGAAGGCGGTACCCACTATGGTGCCATCATCGTTAATGCTGCTAGCCTCTACGATGCGGATCTCACTATCGTAGTAGAGTGTCTTACCGTCACCGTCGACCACCTCGACCTTATTCCGGCTCCACTCGCCGGCATCATCTTTAACATAGCCTTTCGATTCACACACAAGAAGATCATCGATGACACTAAACTCATCGCTTGCCTTGTCATACAGGAAGGCGCCCTTCATACGTGGCTTCTCTTTCTCTGAGGTCACTTCCACGTAACCCACTACCTGATCTTTGTTGTTAATATCACGTGGACGAGAGCTACGGTCGGACATCACCTTATAGAAATCATTAGGGGTCACGAAGGTGGGATCTTCGGCGTTGGTATCCAGATAGAAGAACTTGTCACGCAGATAGCCTTCGATGTAGCGACGATAGCTACCCACCAAGATACCATTATCGTTGACGTCATAGGCCACAGAGGAGAGCTGATCGTTAGTCATCTTCACCCAGTGATATTGGTAAGCCCCTTGAGCATCTTTGACCCAATAGGCGGCATCGAATGCCAACTTATCCTTATCATCGTTACGGTAGACATGGGAGCGGCCAGCGACAACTCCCTGGCTATTGACACCAAGACCTTGAGCGGTAAACACGCTGTCTGAGGTCGACTCAAGCCCTAACGGTAGCTCGGTTGGTGTCACATCTGTGCCATCAAACTGCCACACAAACCCGCGCGTCTGATAGAGAATACGGCGTACATTGTTACTATCTGGATATTGGTCCCTCTGCACACAGACGTCGATAGGATAGGTTTCACCGGTAATACAGTTATCGACCCGTGTCTTACTCGACTTGGCCAGATCTGTGGTCGCATAACCCGTAATAAGGTTATTGTCGTTGATCGCGGTTGCAACCGACACACCACCCACGACCACATCGGTATCATCCTTACTGTAGACGGTATAAGGTGGTACCAGTGCGATGTCAGTTCCCTCGGCGGTCTTGAGGAAGCCACGCTCCTCAAATTCACGGTAGTACCAGAACTCCTGGCCTTCAGTCTCACCTGTATATTCGGTTTTCAGTTCAGGGGCGGTATAGCTACCGACCTTAATGCCATTGTTGTTGATGCCGTAATAATAGGCATTGATGGAGTTAATGGTCTCCGGCAAGGCTTCGTCGGTATCTTTAGGATGCGTCGTGCCAAAAACGGAATCGAAGGTTGGGATCCAGCTGCCGCTCGCTCCATTGCCATCGGCATTGAAGGTGAAGTTGTTGGCAATGATAGGCTTGTTGATAGAGTAAGACACCAACTGCTCGGGCGGGATGCCATCTTCGATATCGATGGCGCCACCAGTCTCGTCGTCTACTTCAAGCTTCTTCTTACCCTTAGAGATACCTACCATCTTATCTTGCTGATTGACAAACATGCCATAGCCGTTGATGGTCGACTCTAGCGTGCCGTTTAGATCATAGTCATCGATATTCTGGATCTCATAGACAGGTGCAGCATGAGCCGTCTGCAGCGCGGTGATCACTCCGGCGGCAACTAAAGAGATGGCTCTATCAAACTTCAACTTCATGTAATTTTCCTATTATTCTATCGTCTATTTGAGAGCTTCTAGCTCTTCCCAACGTTCGAAACACACTTCCAATTCCTGCTCCAGTGCCGCCAGTTCATTTAATCGACTACTGACCAGATCTTGTGCTTGAGTATAAAAATCGGCTTCATTGATGACCGCCTGCAAGCTTTCTATCTCGGTTTCGAGTTGCTCCATCTTGGCAGGCAAGGCATCGAGTTCTCTCTGTAATTTATAAGAAAGTTTCTTCTCCGCCTTAGCGGCGGCCTTCTTAACCGGCTCGGCAACCTTGAGTTGGACAGCTTCCTTGGCAACTGGTTCCTCAGAATAAAATTTTGCCCCCTGAGACACGGCATCTTGGTAACCCCCGACATATTCACTCCAGCCACCGTTGCCGGTGAACCACCAGGAGCTGGTGACAGTGTTGTCGATAAAGGCACGGTCGTGACTCACCAATAACAGAGTGCCCTGATAATCGGTCAACAGCGACTCTAGCAACTCTAAGGTCTCAATATCAAGATCGTTTGTCGGTTCGTCGAGAATGATCAGGTTTGCCGGCCTTAGCAGTAGACGCGCCAGCAACAAACGATTCTTCTCGCCGCCAGAGAGCGCCTTAACCGGTGTCCGGGCGCGCATGGGCGAAAACAGGAAATCCTGCAGGTAGCTGAGAATATGCCTGTCCTGGCCATTGATGGTAACCGTCTTCTTACCTTCGCCTACGTTGTCTTCAACGGTTTTTTCCGGATCCAGCGCCTCTCGATACTGGTCAAAATAAGCCACTTCCAACTTAGTGCCGACCTTCACCTCCCCCGACTGCGGCGCAAGCTGACCAATCAATAGCTTGATCAGGGTCGACTTACCACAACCGTTAGGGCCGATAAGTGCGATACGATCGCCGCGCATCACAGAGGTGGTAAAATTCTTCACCAGGTTCTTGTCGGGCAGGTTGTAGTTAAGATCCTTGATATCGAATACCAGCTTACCCGAGCGCTCGGTATCGGCCACCTGCATCTTGGCGCCACCCTGACGGTTGATACGCGCCATACGTTCCATACGCAGCGCCTTCAGGGCTCGCACGCGACCCTCGTTGCGGGTGCGACGCGCCTTGATCCCTTGGCGGATCCAGGCCTCTTCTTCGGCCAGCTTCTTGTCGAATTGGGCGTTTTTCTCCTCTTCGACCCTCAGCCACTCCGCCTTACCATCAAGATAAGTCTGATAGTCGCCAGGCCAGGAGGTCACCACACCTCGGTCGAGATCGACGATGCGCGTCGCCATGCGCTGAATGAAGCCACGGTCGTGACTGATGAAGACGATGGCGCCGCGATAGTTAAGCAGGAACTCTTCTAACCACTCTATGGTGTCGATGTCCAGATGGTTGGTGGGCTCGTCGAGCAATAGCAGATCCGGCTCGCTCACCAGGGCGCGGGCCAAAGCCACCTTACGCTGCCAGCCACCGGACAGGCTCGCCAGACTCGCGTCGGCGTCTAGTCCCAGCAGTTCACAGGTCTGATTGATGCGGGTATCGAGCTGCCAGCCGTTGAGATGATCAAGATCCGATTGAAGACGCTCCATCTGCTTGAGCAGACGCTCCATCTCCTTTGGATCGGCATGGGCAACATCGTGAGAAAGCTGATGATAGCGCTCGAGCTTCTCACCCACTTCCTGCAAGCCGGCCGAGATATAGGCATACACAGTGCCCTGCTCCGCCTTAGGCGGATCCTGCTGTAGTCGGCTGACCTTAACGTCGGTCGCAATGTTAAACTCGCCATCGTCGAGTAACACCTCACCGCCGATCACCTTCATCAGGCTTGACTTACCGGCGCCGTTGCGGCCCACAATACAGACGCGCTCGCCCGCCTCTATGGTAAAGTCGGCATTTTGCAGTAAGGGGGTGTAGCCATAGGCCAATGAGCCGTTATTTATACGAACCAGACTCAATTTATGCTCCTGTAAATTGTTGCAACTGCTCGTTATCGAAAGGCCAGCCTAACTCGGCGCCATCGGCCTGACGTAACAACACTGGGATACGCACGCCGTAGCGCTGCGCCAGTCGCTCGTCATCGCAGATATCCTGCAAGACAAAATCGATATTCAGCGCGCTGATAAGCGCCTGAGCCTGCTCGCAAAGATGGCAGGCATCGGTATGAAAAAGAATAAAGGCGCTGGTGTTAGGCATGCTGAATCAACCAGGTGTTATGAATGTGCGGATTACGCTTATAGTCCAGCGGCAGTGTCTGCTTATCCAAATTAGTGATCGACAAGCCAAGCGCGCTTAACGCCTCGCTATCCATCTTGAATTTGCGCTTGTTGTTGGAAAACAGGATCTCTCCGCCCGGACGCAACAGCTTGACCAACGCGGTCAACAACTTGACATGATCACGCTGCACATCGAAAGAGTCTTCCATACGCTTAGAGTTTGAGAAGGTCGGTGGGTCGATAAAAATCAGGTCATACAGGGTATCGCAGTCATCTATCCACTGCAGGCAATCACTCTGAATAAACTGATACTGCTTGCCCTTTAGGCCGTTTAACTCAAAGTTATCCTGCGCCCAGTTAAGGTAGGTGTTAGACATATCGACCGTGGTCACCGACTTAGCACCACCCAGCGCGGCGTGAACTGAGGCGCTGCGGTATAGGCAAACAGGTTGAGCACGTCTCTGTCTTTGGCCTTCTCGCCCACCAGTTTACGGGTGAGTCGATGATCCAAAAACAGGCCTGTATCCAGGTAGTCTCTCAGGTTGAGCTTAAACTTGGCACCGTACTCTGTGGTGACCAGCTCGAGCTTAGTGGTATCCAGCTTCTGGTATTGGTTAGTGCCCTTCTGACGCTCGCGGGTCTTAAGGATGATCTTATCGGGATCGACCCCTATGGCCTGGGGCAGTACCAGCAGAACATCGGTTAGGCGACGCTTGGTCACCGCCTCGGGAATCGACTTAGGCGCCGAATACTCCTGAATCACCACATGATCCAGATAGATATCGACCGCCACATTGTATTCGGGAATGTCGGCGTCATAGAGACGATAGCTGTCTATCCCCTCGCGCTTGGCCCATTTACTCAGCTGCTTGTGGTTCTTCTTGATACGGTTACTAAAGGCTGTAGCCACTTCGCTCACCTCACCGCCCTGACTCAGCACCTGGCTAGGGTCTAGGCGTCGGGTGCTGTTGGCATGCAAGGTATAGAGGTTAAAGGCACATTCCAGCGCACCGTTATACATCTTCATCTGCTTGTCGGCCTTAAGCTTAAGAGCAGAGAGGAGTTCGATGTCGCTGTTAAGTACCGCCACCTGCCAGCCACCAAATTCGGCCTTGAGCTTATCCCCCAGCTGATAATAGAGCTGCAACAGCGAGGTGACGTTACCCAGACGCTCACCATAAGGCGGGTTGGTGATCAGATAGCCCTGCTCCACCGGCGGCGTGACATTGAGGGCGTTGGCCACTGAAAACTCGATAAGCTCAGCAACCCCGGCATTTTGGGCATTGCGCTTGGCCAATGCCACCAGACGCGAATCGATATCTGAGCCATAAAACTTGATCTCACAGCGCTTGATACCGATAGAGGCGCGGGCCTTTGCCTCACTAAGCAGCTCCTGCCAGTCGGCATTTTGATGGCGTAGCCAATGCTCGAAACCGAAACGACGACGCTGCAGCGCCGGGGCGATATCGCAAGCCATCATGGCCGCCTCGATCAGTATGGTGCCGCTGCCACAGAAGGGGTCGAGCAGATCTTTAGGCGCCTGCTGCCAGCCACTACGAACCAACATGTTTGCCGCCAGATTTTCCTTCAGCGGCGCCTCCCCTGTGGTGGAGCGATAACCGCGCTGATGTAGCGCAGGACCCGAGAAGTTAATCCCTAGGGTGATCTGACCCCGGCGATAATGGGCATCTATCTTAAAATCGGCATCGACACGGGCCACATCGGGACGTGAGCAGCCATCGTCACGAAAACGGTCAACGACCGCATCCTTTATCTTAAGCGCGCCAAATTGTGAGTTCTTGATAAAGCCACCCACACCGTGAAAATCTATGCTGAAGCTACTCTTATTAGAGAAATGGGTCTGCCAGTCGATGCAATAAGCCGCATTGTAGAGCTGCTCGGGATTCTCGCAGGGCCCCTTATAGATCACCAGAACGATACGGCTGGCGAGTCGTGACCACAGGGTGATACGGTAAGCCAGATTAAGGGGAGCAGAGAAATAGACGCCGGCAACGCTTTCCTTAATCTCGGCGGCGCCCAACTCAGCCAGTTCCAAAGACAGGGCGTACTCATAGCCTCTCGGGGCTGCGGCAAAAAAATTCAACATGGATAGATAGACACACTTCAAAAATCAATCCGTCATTATACCTTGTCCTCAGAGTAAATGATAAAAAGTTCTGCCAAATGAAGGTTTAAAATTTCCTGGTTTGCGCGTTAAGCCAGCACTTTGCCTGATAAATAAACGCTTGGTAAGAAATTCACGACGGCGACTTGCATTGCAACGCTCATGTCGATATAGTTCGCCCCGCTTTGACGCACTGAGTACCCAACGGCAAAAGCTGTAGGCACCACAGAGGTTAGAGTGAACATCCGGACGCGGGATGGAGCAGCTTGGTAGCTCGTCGGGCTCATAACCCGAAGGTCGTCGGTTCAAATCCGGCTCCCGCAACCAATTCCTCAAACAAGAATTAAAACGGTTTGTATCACATCGGACGCGGGATGGAGCAGCTTGGTAGCTCGTCGGGCTCATAACCCGAAGGTCGTCGGTTCAAATCCGGCTCCCGCAACCAATTTCTGATTAACGCATATTGTAGATCGGTAAAGTGATGTAAAAGGTTAAAGCGCCCCATTCGGGCTCGCAATATTAACCGCAGCAAAGGTAGTCGATTTAAACCCACTACCCCAACCAATTCCTCAAACAAGAATTAAAACGGTTTGCATCACATTCGGACGCGGGATGGAGCAGCTTGGTAGCTCGTCGGGCTCATAACCCGAAGGTCGTCGGTTCAAATCCGGCTCCCGCAACCAATTTCTTTCGTAGCAAGAATCAAAACAACTACAGCGTATCTCACGGACGCGGGATGGAGCAGTTTGGTAGCTCGTCGGGCTCATAACCCGAAGGTCGTCGGTTCAAATCCGGCTCCCGCAACCAATTTCAGATTTAACCCTCTTTATATACTCAATCGTAGCTCGCCTGATTCAACTCGCGATATTAGCTTCGAAGGTCGTCGACGGTATGCCGCCCAGTTCAAATTCGGCTCCCGCAACCAATTCTTAAACCTCAGTCAAATCATCTAATTTAAGTCTGCCATACATACGACGACAGTCGTCCACGGTATGCCCCAGTTCAAATCCGTCCCCGCAACCATTTCTAAAACCTCAGTCAAATCACGCTATTTAAGTCTGCCATGCATACGACGACAGTCGTCGACGGTATGCAGAACAGTTAATAACATCCGGCTCTCACAACCAATTTCTTATGCCCACCACCTTATTTCTTACGCTTATTAAACCACCCTGCTCAGTGCATCTGGCTATGTTAGAAAAGCCAAGTTAACTTGGCGCGCCATGCTATCTAGAATTGCAAACTAGCATTTGAAATCAATAAACTTGTGACACCTGCAGTTAGGCCTGTCTTGCTCCGGCTAATTATTGAGATTTTATTTTAAGTTTTAATCTGTCGATTCAAAACTCAACAAATGATCATAAAACAGACAGTTAAGTAGCAGAGATTAATAGAAGAAGAGATTAGAAAGTAAAAGAAAGGCAAGCCTGATGGATCGAAAAAATGATTTACAGTCGACGATTGCAATAAAATAAATAGATCAAAAACATCAGCCATAAAAATAGGGAGCCTCGGCTCCCCATTCGATTAAATTTTGTCTTGCTTATTAAGCCGCAGCGATCTGACGATTCGCCTTTAAGGGATGTAATCTATCGTT
The DNA here is from genome assembly GCF_000832025.1 of Shewanella sp. cp20. Lineage (NCBI taxonomy): Bacteria > Pseudomonadati > Pseudomonadota > Gammaproteobacteria > Alteromonadales > Shewanellaceae > Shewanella > Shewanella sp. cp20. The sequence goes on from NZ_JPII01000048.1 coordinate 265,363, forward strand.
CATCACCTTAATGCAATCGAATTGGCGCATAGCCTTGCTGTCACTCAGGCACAATTCGGGCGATAACAACATCACCAAGGAGGCCTGAATATTAGACTCAACCACCAGAACCTGCACCACTTCGCCTTGGCATTTCAACTGAAACACCTTGCCCAGTTCACTGTATACACAGACGGCAGAAGTCTCAAAAAACCACGACTTAGGCATCTGAGGTTTTAACAGAAAATGGGCCGCGGTAGCATTAAGTGCCAGCTGCACCCTTACCGCGTCGGCAATATTTAATGACTTACCAATACGCTCAATAAACTCAATATAGAATTTAGCGTGATCGACATTAAATTCCGTGGTTGCCAGGGCATCAGGAATAAGTGCTTTCGTTTTATAGGGAGTCAGAAATTCCATATCCGAACCTAACGAAACGCTTAAAACCCCATACGAATCGTTATATATCCATTGCCAATCCCTTTGTGGCATTAATAACATAACGTGTACCTATATACCTTAATACAGCTCGATAATAGATGATATTTCAGCCAATATCAAAAAAAATATTACAAATATGATATAGATAACAACATGTTATTGCGATCAAACGCGATCTAATTAAGATCGCGCGATCGCTTTTAGATCTAAATTAAGATCTTATTTACTCTTGACGCGATATGCATCGACGATCTCTTTAATTAATTCTGGTCCGCGATAAATAAAACCAGAATAAATTTGTACCATAGTTGCGCCCGCATCCAACTTATCTAACGCGTCGGCAGCACTATTAATACCGCCAACACCTATGATAGGCACCTGACCCTTCAAGCAATCGGCAAGCTGTTTAATCACTTTTGTTGACAATGAATTCAAAGGCTTACCGCTTAGCCCACCGGCTTCGTTAGAATTCACCAAGCCGCTTACCCCATCGCGCGTCAGTGTAGTATTGGTGGCGATAGCGCCATCGAACTCATTGCGGATCAGAGACTCGGCAATCTTCTCTATCTCTTCTGGCTCAAGATCTGGCGCGATTTTCAACGCGATCGGCACATACTTACCGTGACGTTCGGCAAGATCTTTCTGCTTGGCTTTTAATGATCCCAATAGATCATCGAGTAAATCCCCGTACTGCAAACTGCGCAGACCCGGAGTATTTGGTGAAGAGATATTTACCGCAATATAGGCGGCATAAGGGTAAACCTTTTCCATACAGATAAGGTAATCTTCTTTGCCCTGCTCTACCGGCGTGTCCTTGTTCTTGCCGATATTCACCCCAACCATGGCACCCGACTTGGCCGCCTTCAGGTTTGCCACCAGATTATCGACACCCTTATTGTTAAAGCCCATACGATTAATAATCGCCTTGGCGGGCTTTAAACGAAATAGGCGTGGCTGATCATTACCCGGCTGTGGACGCGGAGTCACAGTGCCCACTTCCACATGGCCAAAACCCATGGCGTGGAACGCATCGATACACTCGCCGTCCTTGTCCATACCGGCGGCTAGACCGACAGGATTAGGAAAGGTCAATCCCATAAACTCGACAGGGGCCGCTTGCAGCTTCTGTGCATAAAAGCAGTTTAATGGCGAATTCGCAGTTGATTTCAGACCGCCTATAGCAAGGTTATGCGCCTTCTCGGGATCCATCTGAAACATCACTTTCTGTGCGATTTTGTAAAACATGCATTCTCCTAGACCGAAAAAAGCCCCGGCGATTGCCAGGGCTCATAACTAATTTTTATTTTTTACGATTGACCTTCGCAATGAAGGATCAACAGATTCAGCTCACGTAGGGCGACTGAGAACTTCGCAAACTCGTGGGTCTGCGAGGTCTTAAAGTCTGCAAGCATGTGGAACCATCTCTCCAATAAGCCCTGATTGGATTCGACCCACTGATCGATAATGGCGTCAGCATCACAAACCGATGGGCAGGTACGTAACACTGCAGAACTCAGTGAACGTTGTTGCCAATCGAGCTCTTCCCTAAATGCCGCTCTCGCCAGCGCTTGCCAGTGGTTCGCCACTGGCTGCGCACTGATCTGCTCGAGGAACCAGTGCAGGTCGATACGAGCACCTAACTTGTAGTAGGTCTCGGCAACCAAGGCCACAGGCTTGTCTTCCAGCTCGGCAATTTGCGAGATGTCCAGCGCAGAGAACAGTGTGCTCATGTTCACGACATCGGTCGCAACCTGCTCTGGTACACCTTCTTTCACCAGCGCTGCAATCTCGGCACGGATGCCGTTGACTTCATCTTCCACCAGATACTGATGAACGTTCTGACGAAGCTCCTGGAACACTGGGCTAAAGAAGGCCACAACCTGCTCGATGCTTTGGTTACGGTTACGATGACGTAAGAACCAACGACACGCGCGGCGTAGATTACGACGCAACTGATGCAGCATCTCGCCTTGAACCACAGCAGGCACCACACCGTTTAACGCCGTGATCGATTTAGTTAAATCAGCTAAACCAAATACTTCACGGGCCATAGTGTAGCAGATAGCAGCTTCGGCGACTGAGGCACCTGTCTCATCTTGCATACGCTGAACGAAATTCAGCCCCATGTCGTTAACCAACTCGTTGGCCAGCGAGGTCGCGATGATCTCGGCGCGCAGCGGATGGTTAACCATACGCTCGCTGTACTTCTCTTGCAGTTGACGAGGGAAGTATTCGATCAGTAGCTGGCTTAGGAAAGTATCATCGGTAATTTCCGGCGTCAGCAGTTGCTCCTTCAATACCATCTTGGCATAGGCTACCAGTACAGATAGCTCTGGGCGAGTCAGTGACTTCCCGTTTGCCAGGCGCTCTGCCAGCTCGTCATCACTTGGCAGGAACTCAAGTGCTCTGTCGAGCTTGTCTTCCTTCTCCAGGTAATGGATGAAGCGGATCTGCTCTTTCAACTGCTCGGCGCCGCGCACTTGAGTCACAGAGATGGTGCGGGTCTGATCCTTACAGTCTTGCAGTACGATGCGGCTGACTTCGTCAGTCATCTCAACCAGCAGACGGTTACGCTGTTTAACTGTCATCTCACCTTCGGCCACCATGGCGTTAAGCAAGATCTTGATGTTAACTTCGTTGTCCGAACAATCCACACCACCAACGTTATCAACGAAGTCGGTGTTCATGCGGCCACCATTGGCAGCATATTCGATACGGCCAAGCTGGGTACAACCTAGGTTACCACCCTCACCTATGATGCGCGCCTGAACCTCGTTACCATTGACACGCAGTGCGTCGTTGGCGCGATCGCCCACCTCGGCATGAGTCTCGCTGGTCGCCTTGATGTAAGTACCGATACCACCGTTCCAGATCAGATCCACCTTCATCTTCAGCAGCTCTTTAAGCAGCTCGTTTGGTGTCATCGATGCCTTCTTGGTGTCCAGCATCTTCTTCATTTCTGGCGTCAGTGTGATTGACTTGGCCGAGCGCAGGAATATTCCGCCGCCCTTAGAAATCAAGTCCTTGTTGTAATCTTCCCAGCTTGAACGTGGCATCTCGAACAGACGTGCACGCTCTTTATAACTGCTGGCAGCATCAGGATTCGGGTCGATAAAGATGTGCATATGGTTAAATGCAGTCACCAGACGGGTGTGCTCAGAGAGCAGCATACCGTTACCGAATACGTCACCGGCCATGTCACCGATTGCCAAACAGGTGAAATCTGTCGTCTGACAGTCGATACCAATTTCACGGAAGTGACGCTTAACCGATTCCCATGCACCGCGGGCCGTGATACCCATCTTCTTGTGGTCGTAACCGTTACTACCACCCGATGCAAAAGCGTCGCCTAACCAGAAGCCGTACTCTTCAGAGATGGCGTTGGCGATGTCTGAGAAGGTCGCGGTGCCCTTATCGGCGGCCACAACCAGGTATGGATCATCTTCATCGTGACGTACCACGTTCGCTGGAGGAACAATTTCGCCTTCGATGATGTTGTCAGAGATATCCAGCAGACCGCGGATAAACAGACGGTAGCACTCTTGGCCTTCGGTGAAGAAGGCATCGCGGCCACCTTCACTCGGCAGTTGCTTACAGACGAAGCCACCCTTGGCGCCCACAGGCACAATTACAGTGTTCTTCACCTGCTGCGCTTTCACCAGACCCAGTACCTCGGTACGGAAGTCTTCACGACGATCGGACCAGCGCAGGCCACCACGGGCAACCTTGCCACCACGCAGGTGCACACCCTCTACCCTTGGTGAGTAGACGAAGATCTCAAACTTAGGCAGCGGGCGCGGCATCTCAGGGATCTCTTCAGGTGAGAACTTGAATGACACGTAAGGCTTGTTGTTACCATCTGGCAGCACCTGATAGAAGTTGGTACGCAGAGTGGCGTTGATCAGATCCAGGTAACGACGGATGATACGGTCGTCATCCAGGCTAGACACCTCTTCCAGACGCATATCAATCTGTTCAACAAACTTAGACAGTGTGCGTGTCTTCAGCTTAGGGTTGAACTTACGGATAAACATCTTCACCAAGAGATCGGCAATTTGTGGATAGCTGCTGAAGGTCTCTTCGATATAGGCCTGACTGAAGGTCGCATCGATCTGACGCATATACTTAGCATAGGCACGCAGTACAGAGACTTCGCGGCCAGAGAGGCCAGTTGCCAATACCAGACGGTTAAAGCCGTCATCTTCTAATTCTTTACGCCATACCTGAGACAGGGCCGTCTGGAATCTGTCTTGGCTATCGGCCAGATTATCGACCGCCGCGCCTTGCACTGTCATCAAGAAGTCCAAGATCCAGAAGGTTGAACCATCGGCGGTCATCACTTCATAGGGACGCTCGTTGATCACACGCAGGCCGAAGTTTTCCAGCATAGGCAATACATCTGACAGATGGATTGGCTCATCCTTGTGGAAGAGTTTCAGGCGTACCTTGTTGTCTTTTAAAGCCGTTTCCTGTGGCTGATAGAAGAGCATGCCAAGCTTGTGATCGTCATCTAATGCTTCCAGATGCTCGATATCGACCACGGCAGAGCTAGGCAACACATCTTCTTTATAGCTGCGAGGGAAGGCATTCACATAACGTTTAACCAGACGGTTACCCGACTCTTCGCCTTGGGCAGTGATAAGCGCTGTGTTTAACTTGTCTTCCCATGAACGCGCAGCTTCAATTAGATTGTTTTCGATGGCAGCCACATCTACATCCGTAATATTATTATCGACTTTAACTATATAGTGAGTACGCGCGAGCGTAGACTCAGAGAAATAAGTTGTAAATTCAACATCTTCTTTAGTGTTGAAGTGTTGCGCCAAAATACGTTGAGTATCTTCACGCAGCTTAGTGTTGTATCTGTCTTTAGAGACGTAAACCAGGCAAGAGAGGAAGCGACCGAAGCCATCCTTGCGCACAAACAGCTTAAGTTTGTCGCGATCTTGCATCTCCAGAACACCGTGAGCCATGCTGGCCAATTCTGATTCTCGCGCCTGAACCAGCTCATCGCGTGGCAAGGTTTCCAGAATGTGCATCAAGGCCTTGTAGTCGTGCGAGTGCGGCGTCAGGCCAGAGTCGTCCAGTACGCGCTGCAGCTTCTCTGCCAGCAGCGGGATCTCACGAGGGCTGCGGTTGTAAAGGTTTGAGGCATACAGACCGATGAATCTATCTTCACCGATCACGTTACCCTGCTCGTCGAAACGCTTGATGCCGATATAGTCGACATAGGCTGGGCGGTGTACACGGCTCTTCTCTGTGCTCTTGGTCAGAATAAGCAGGCTGTTGTCGAGCGCTTCTTTACGTGCGGTATCTGACAGGCTAGAGAGCATGAGTCCCTTAGAACTCTTAGGCTTACCCGGTACATTCATCAGACCAAGGCTGGTCTCGTTAACTGGCAACAACTCGAGATCACCTTCGACCTTGTGCAAGTCATAACGGCGGTAGCCCAGCAGGGTGAAATGATGGTTGTTGAGATAGGTCAGGAAGTTGATGGCCTCATCCAGATCACGCTTCTTACCCGGGAAAGGGCGGTCGGCCAGCTCGGCGATGGTCTCGCTTAGCTTATTAGACATCGCCTGCCAGTCGTTGACCGATGCAGCCACATCACCCAATACAGATTGGATCTCTTTCTCCAGGCTCTTGATATCGGCATCGCTACTCAGTCTGTCGACTTCGATCAGGAACACGGCAACCTTGTCGTTGCTCTCATCCTTATCGTCGTTGTAGCTAACACCAGTGATCACGCCCTGATCACGCTTCACGGTTAACGGCGTGTGCAACATCATGTGAGTGGTGATGCCCATGCGGTTAAGCGCCATGCCTACAGAGTCAACAAGGAAAGGCATATCTGGTTGAATCACCTCGATGATTGAGTGGGATGATTTCCAACCATGCTTAGATTGACTCGGATTAAACACGCGAATATGGGTCTCGCCAACAGGCGTCTTGTTCGCGGCATTCCAAAGGCTGAGGACGGCGCCGTAAAGATCACTGTCATTGCGGTGCTGCAAGTCATCTTTCGACATATGGGCATAAATACAAGTTGCGAACTGTTCAACTTGTTTGGCTTGTGTATTGGGAACTTTCGAATGAATTAGGCTGACTACGTTCTCGAGTAGTACTGAAGGCATTGCATCTTTCAAGGCCATGTTGCTGTTTCCTTTAGGGTCTATGGCAGCGTTTTTGTAATTTTATGGATGCTTGAGCATATGACAGGCCAAATCTAATTATGTGACCTAAGTCATAGCGCGAAGTTTATTACTAAATGTGCCAATTTTCGAGAACTATTTTAGTGGTAGATCCTCATCCCCCGGGGTTTTGCGGCCATATCGGAGTGCATGATGAAAAAACAATCGTAAAGTGAGCGTAACTATGCAAAAAAAGAGAGAGCCAATGCTCTCTCTTTCAGTCTGCTATCGCGGCTTACGCCAGAAAATAGCACCTATCGCAGGCAAAATAATTATTGCCCCCAACATATTCACCAAAAACATGAAAGTTAACAGTATGCCCATGTCCATTTGGAACTTAAGCGCTGAGAAGAACCAGGTACTAACGCCAATCGCCAGTGTCAGGCCGGTGAATATCACCGCACTGCCCCGCTCAATCAGCGCCTGGTGATAGGCGGTTTGCACCGGCATACCGTCTCTGAGCTTAACCGCCATGGTCGACAGGATATAGATACCATAGTCGACGCCGATACCGACGCCCAAGGCGATCACCGGCAGCGTGCTCACCGCCAGGCCGATATCGAGCTGAGTCATCAACGCCTGTGCCAAGGTCGATACTACATACAGGGGCAGGATAACCGCCACAGTCGCGCGAATCGATCTGAAGCTGATGAGACAGAGGACAAACACGGCGCCATAGACATAGAGCATCATAGGCAACTGTGCCTCGGCCACCGCCTCGTTGGTCGCGGCCATTACCCCAACCGGGCCAGAAGCCAGCTTGAACTTGAGCTTGTCGTTATCCATCTTGGCAGACAGCGTCTTGACCTTATCGATCACCAGCTCAATGGTCTCCGCCTTATGATCTTTAAGGAACAGATACACAGGCATCACAGAGCAGTTACCGTCGAGCAAACCCGAGGTGGTCGGGATCTGCCCTACCGCCTGCACCAGACTTGCGGTGGTACGTGGCAGCACCTGCCACTTAGGGTTACCCTCGTTGAAACCAGCGTTAACCCGCTTGGCAATAGACGCCAGGCTGGCGGTCGACTCGACCCCAGGGGTATTAGCCACCTGCCATTCGAACTCATCGATTTGTGTCAGCACATCATGGTAGGTACAAGCCTCGGGAAAGGCCTCGACGATCACCGTCATCACGTCCGTCGTAATAGAGAAGTGATCGGTAATATAGAAGGTGTCCTGATTATAACGACTGTCAAAATGCAATGCCGGCGCCCCCCCCTGCAGATCGCCAATCTTCATCTTGTTGGCCTGCTGTAGCCCCAGTCCGTAGAGGGCAACGGTGGCAATCAACACGACCATCGCATACTTAGGTGTGGCGAAATTGGACAGCTTACGCCAAAGCGCATCCACCTTGCCGTTCGACTTCGTCGGCAGCGCCTTAACCTCGGTAAAGGAGATCAGCAGCGGCAGAAGCACAAGGTTGGTCAGGATGATGACCGCCACACCCAGAGATGCCGAGATCGCCAGTTCGCGGATGATGCCGATATCAATAGCCAGCAGCGTCATGAAACCCACGGTATCTGAGAGCAACGCCACCCCACCAGGGATCAGCAGGCTACGGAAGGCGAGCGCGGCGGCCGCCTTAGTCGTTTCCCCCTCACCCACGCGGCGTCTGACGGCGTTGATCATCTGTACCCCGTGACTCACCCCGATGGCAAACACCAGGAAGGGGATGAGAATCGACATGGGATCCAGGCCAAAGCCGACCACAGTCAGCAAGCCCAGCTGCCAGACCACGGCCACCAAACTACACACCAGCGGCAGCAGGGTCAGCTTGATCGAATGCGAGAAGAGATACACCATCACGGCGGTCACTAAGATGGCGATGGCAAAGAAGAGCACGACCCCCTTGGCCCCCTCGGCGACGTCACCGGCCATCTTGGCAAAGCCAATGATATGAACCTTTATCTTGTCATTTTCATATTGGCCGCGCAGCTCCTTCTCGAGCTGACTGGCAAAGGCCAAGGTATCGAGTGGCTCACCGGTTTGCGGATCGAAATCCATCAGCTGAGCGGTCACCATGGCCGCCGAATAATCTTCGGCGATAAGGCGCCCGACGATACCCGCCTTCTCGATATTACTGCGCACCACCTCAAGCCCGGCAGGCGTGGTAGAGAAATCAGCCGGGATCACGGGGCCGCCTGCGAAGCCATCTTCCACCACCTCGGTAAATCGGGTCGATGGCGAATAGAGTGATTTAACCTGGGCACGATCGACACCAGGAATGAAGAACAGCTGGTCGTGTACCTGCTTTAAGGTATCGAAAAAGTTGGGGTTAAAGATGTTGCCACTGGTATCTTCCACCGCCACCATGATGCTATTTGCGCCGCCAAACTGCTTCTGATGCTTCAGATAAGTCTGCATATAGCTATGATTAAGCGGGATATTCTTAACAAACGCCGCATCCATCTTCAGATGGCTGGCCTGAAAGCCGAGAAACAGGGTTGCCAGCAAGAAGGCGAATATCACATAGGCCCGTTGCCGAAACAGGAAGGATTCTAATCCATTAACTAATTTATCTAACATGCCATGGCCTTATTATTTTTGTTGTAATGCAACTAAGCCTTTGGTACCAGCAATCCACAATGTACCTGACTTATCCTGGCCGATAGCCACCAGGTTTTCCCCCTGACGCTGGGTCACCATAGTCACGCCATCATCGGCGGTTACGTCGATCACCACGCCGCCATTGCCGACCAGCCTGACCTTATCGTCACTCAGCACAATTCCACCATTCAGCGTCGACTTGGAAGGCAGCTCAATTGCCTGCCACTGCTCTAGGTCGCCGGTGCTCTTAAACAGGTGCCCACGCAGGCCGAGCACATAGATCCCCTGCTTGGCCACTAAGATATTAAACAGCGAGCCCTCATAAGGAAACTCGATACGCTGCCAGCTAAGGCCATTGTCTTGTGACTCGGCCGCCAGACCAAGTTCACCCACCATCAGCAGGCGGTCATCGGCTAGACGAACCACACGATTAAAGTGGGGTAATAAGGTGCTGCGCTCTTTTAGATACAGGCTTTCATCTTCCGCCTTGAGTTCATCGAGATAGGCCTGATCCTCTTCGTATAAGAGCTCGGTATGAAACTCCTGCTGCCACTGTTTACCGCCATCCTGGGTGCGATAGAAGAGTCCATAGGCGCCAATCGCTATGCCATGGTTGGCGTCGAAGAAGAGCACATCCAAGAAAGGCTTTTCAATCTCGGGGGAACGCATCTGCACCACCCAGCTCTTGCCCCCGTCCTGGGTATGTAAGATGGTGGCATCGTGACCCACAGCCCAACCCAGTTCTAGTGTCAGCAGCGTTGCCTTGGTCAGCAAGGCGCGACTCGGTGAGATCACCTGCTGCCAGCTGTCGGTAAAACGAAATAGATGGCCACGATCGCCCACGGCAATCATAGTTTCTCCCTGCTTGGCAATATCCAATACCAGGGATTGTGTCGCCAGCGGCTGAATATCGGAAGATGCCACCTCGGTTGCCGCTTGGGCCCCGGCTAGGGTGACAATACACAGAGAAGATAAAGCGACAAGCCGAAGCATGCTAAACCACATACAAACTTCCTTTCGTAAAATGAGGGGCCAACAGGCCCCTCTCCCCTAAGTTCTTAAAAAGTACTTAAAATAAGTGCTTAAAAAAGTCCTTAACGAACGAGTGCTTAGCGGATGCCAGCACGTCTCAATGCCGCTGGCGTAAAGTTCGCTTCGCTAAGCTTGGCATCGAAGTTATACATACGACCCTCATTATCCAGGCCCATGGCCAGGTAACGACGAGACTGCAGATCGTGGATCACTTCAAGTGTGGTCCAGTGAGTCGGCACTTCGTAGTAGTTGATGGCGTGTGCCACGGCTACACGATAAAGCTCATCACGGTTGTCATACATGTCCGCCATAGCCACCTGCCAAGAGTCCTCATCAAGATAGAAGACGCGGGTCTTGTAGATGTGACGCATACCATCCTTAAGCTGTGCCTTAACTTCCCATACGCGGTGCTTTTCCCAGCGCACATAATCTGGGTTGATATGACCAGGCTTGAGGATCTGCTCATACTTCAACTTGTCTGAGTGCAGCTTGTAGTCGTTGTAAGGAATGTAGATCTCCTTCTTACCCACAAGCTCCCAGTTGTATCGAACCGGTGAGCCGTTAAACATGTCGAAATCGTCTGTGGTGCGCAGACCATCAGATACGGTGCCCGGCGTGTCGAAGGCAACGTTTGGCGCCTTGCGAACGCGGCGCTGTCCTGTGTTATAGGTCCAGGCCTGACGTGGCAGTGCTTCCTGATCCATGGTTTCTTTAACCAGTAGCGCAGTACCCGCCAGACGTGCTGGCTGAGTCACCACCTGCTTAAAGTAGAACAGGGTATTAGACTCTTTTAACTTATCCAGCGTCATCTCAGGGCGCGAATATTGAAAGCGGATCTCTTCGGCAGTTTCCACCAGGGTGTAACCACCAGATGCCGTTGGTGCCGCCTGACTACGGGCCGTCTCGACGTCTACGCCACGGAAACGCAGCACATGGTTCCAGATGGCTTCAAGACCATTTTGTGGCACCGGGAAAGGCACGCCAATTGAGGCACCAGAGATGCCGTTGCCGTCTGCCACTAGCTCGGCACGTGTGGCATTGGCCTTGGTTGCGTCGTAGACAAACTGAGGTACGGAAGCGGTACGACGTGTCTGATAGACATTCATCTTGTAGGTATCAGGGTACAGTTCGAACAACTTCATCTGACCTGGGGTCAGGTAGTCTTTGTACTGCGCCTTGTTAGCATTGGTAATGGTAAATTCAATCTTGTCGTTCGGGAAAGGATCGGGATGATGCATTCCCTTCTCGTAGCCGGCGACAGGCTTGGTGATACCACCATCCCAAGCCGGGATAGAACCATCGGCATTGCCCGCCTTTTCACCGCCAAGTGGCGTGAGTTCGGTGCCAAGCTTGGCCGCCTGCGCCTCTGAAACTTTTGCAAAGGCTGTTGGTGCGGTCAATGCGACAATCACAGCTGCCGACAATAGTGTTAGTTTTTTCATTCTTATTGTCCTTGTGAATTAGATTGAATACTTGATGTTAAACGACACATAATCGCGATCTGACATCAGATTCGTCGTGCCGACACCACCGAAGAAGGAGTTGTATGAGAAATCTGCGCCCCAACGACTCTGATAATCGAAGTTCACGCCGATAGCGACGGACTTCTTACCTTCAGTGAACAGGAACATAGGATCTGGGGTGATCCCGTCAACATCATGGGAGAAGATGATGCGCGGCGACATGTTTACACCGGCAAACAGGTTGTTGTAATCGGCCTTAGCCACTAAACGATAACCCCAGGCAAAATCCGTTGGGAACGGATTCGTTTCAGGGCCGTTATGTACCGCCTCGATGATACCTGGCATATCTGGGTTACCACCCGAACGCGCCGTGCCTGGACCATTGAGACGCAGCTCATCGAAGCCTGGCATGTCGTGGATCCACACGCCACCAACTTCGGCCAGCATCACTAGATTATCCATGCCCAATGTCGGACCGAACAGATGGGTAAAGGTTACCTGTGCCTGAGTGGTATCGCGGCGGATATAGCCTTCTGCGGCTTCACCTGAGCCAATACCCTTCACCTGTGAGATACCGTCTAGATCTGGACGAAGCCCGGCATTTGCCAGCTGCTGCGGCATAGCGGCAAACAGGAGTTCAACGTCATCAATCTGTAGTGGCTCATCCTGACGATGGGCAATTTCACCGGCAACAGAGGTATCGCCGATCAGGGTGTTGAAGCTAAAGCCGTATAGCTTGATATCTTCTGGGTATTCGATCTGCGCCTTTGAGAAGGTTTCCAGACCCAGCAAGGTTTGACGATCCACAGTGCCGCCGGTTGCCCCAAGGGCTGCCAGGGTCGCTAAGTCTTGACCAATCGCTTCCTGGGTAAAGTTCGCCGCGGTGCCGCTGATCAGCGGACGACGGCTATGATAGTTCATGTAGTAGAAGCCAAACTCAGTCTCGCCCAGCTCAGGTGCGTAATAACCCAGCTTGATACCGTACTGACCCGAATCGCTGGCGCTCGCCTGATCTTGCATCAGGGTCACCTTAGTCGGGTAGGCTAACGCCAATGAACCCAGTGTCGCCGCATCATACTGACCCGATGCCACCATGGCCGCCAGCTTCTGATACTCGTCTATCAGGAACTCTAGGTTGATGTCAGGGTTGGCATTAAAGCCGAGCTGGGCATTTTGCGAGTAGCCGCCGTAACCGGCAAAATCGTTGGTCGAGAAGTATGAGCCTGGGGTGGGTACCCAAACAGGCTCCCAATCATATTGATAGAAGGCTTCGACAGAAAGAGACTCTGTTACACCCAGTGACGCCCAAATCATGCCTTGTGGTCTAAAGGCTTCTTTAAGCTCGGCGCCCGGCGCATTGAGGATGTTAAGATCGACTGGGTTGATCACCCCGATACCGTGCGGAATTAGTGTGCTTTCGCCCCATGACACCACCTGGTTACCGATACGAACGCTCAGAGGGTTAGCACCGTCGTTGAAATCGAAGTCACCATAGATAAAGGCATCTAACAGGCGCACGTCTTTACACTGCACCTTAGAGGCTTCCGAATCGGCACAAGGATCATACTCCTTGCCGGTTATCGGGTCGCTGTAGCCATAGCTGCCGTTGTTGGCCTTCTGATCGTAGAAGTACATGCCACGGGCAAACAGACCGAAATTTTCATACTTAAGCGACAATTCATGCAATCCCTTGAACACCATTGAGGTTACGTCACCCTGAGAATAGAGCATGTTACTCAAGTCACCGTTGCTCGAGTAAGAACCCGGCTGAGCCCAAATCTCGGCCGAGGTATATTTAGTGTTACCGAATGCAGAATAATTTGACCAGTCGAAGCGCGGGTGATTCACCTTACCAATCTGATTATCCCAGTCTCGCTCCTCAACACGCCAGCTTGCACCGGCACTGAATGTTGAATCGAACGAGCCTTGCACTTCTCCCCAATCGAACGACACGGCTTGCACGCCTGATGTCGCTCCAATACTCAACGCTGCGACGATCCCCAAAGCTAGCGCTGACTTGTTAAAGCCATTTTTAACGTTTTTCATTTTAGCTCTTCTCCGTAACCTGCTGGATTCTTTGTTATAGGAATGGTGGCCAACATCTTGTTAGCGTACAGGTAACACCATTGTTACAGCATTTAGGGGTGATGAGCAAGGCGAAAAAACAGAAAATTACCTTGATATTTGTACACTTAAGCTAAAGGGCTTACGTAAATTCAAACACACGATTTAAATCCTTTATAACAAGTCGTACCAGATGAAAAACGTCCGTTGAAAAAGCAAGCATAAACAGGTAATTAAACTTGTATCCTAGTGAACTGAGGCAGAGATAAAACGAAATCACTCGTTTGAAGTATATACTCTAAAAAAGTTAAAGCTGGGTGAGGGAAACCAGTTTACCCTCATCATCGAGTTGTAGACGAAAGTAGCCCCTGATACCGGAAGTAGTCAGAAAGGGTCTGAAGTGACGGGCGTGGATCCACAGTGTCTTACCAGAACTGTCTTTCACCTCAATCTTATCAATACTGCCTTGATAATAATTGAGAAACTCCTGGTAACTCACCTGCATGGGAAAGGTAAATATCATCATAATCTATCATCTAACAGTAAAAGGGGCGAGATGCCAAGCACCCCGCCCTCTCTATCTTAGGCCAATCGCTAGCGCATAGGCTAGGCGCTTATCTAGAACTTAAATCTAGGGCCTTAAGCTAGGGCGCTATGCTAGCGCCTTAGACACCTTCTCATAGAGGTCTTTCGACAGATCCGGCAAGGCCAAAATCTCTTCCAGGGCAGCTCGCATAAGCTTCTGGCGCTGCTCATCAAACTTCTTAAACTGAATAAGCGGTGTGATGATGCGCGCCGCCACCTGAGGGTTCAGGGTATTGAGCTTGATGATTGCCTCGGTCAGGAATCGATAGCCGCTGCCGTCGATACGATGGAACACCTCAGGATTGGCCGCCGCAAAGGCGCCTATCAAGGAGCGCACCCGGTTTGGATTGGCAAAGCTAAAGGCACTGTGTTGAGTAAGCTCTCGCAGCGCATCGCAGCGATCTTCACCCGGACAGCACGCCTCCAGAGTCAGCCATTTATCCATTACCAAGGGGGTGTCGGCCCATTTTTGCTGAAAATCTTGCAGCAGGCTGGTACGCAACTCAGACTGTTCGAGATTAAGCGCAGCCAGCGCGCCCAAGCTATCTGTCATGTTAGCTGCCTGCTCATATTGATGCTGAGCCAGGCTCTGATGCGCATCCGAGGTCTGTAGCAATAATCCCAGACAAGCATTCTTAAGGGCCCTTGCTCCGGCGCTGTTAAAAGATAAGAGCTCACGATAACGTGCCAGCAACTCATCTTCACAACCTGAGGCGATCTCCTCCAGCATAAATTCGCGGGCCGATGCCAGGGCATCGAGATCCACTCGGCTCACCTGCTCTACCAGGGTATTCAGGCTTGGGAACTTAAGCACCTCGGCGAGCAGCGCCTGATCCAGTTGCTCGTCTAGCAGCAAACCTTTGACGCCATCGACCAAACGAGGGTCGACGTACATCGCCTTTTGCGCCTTAAGGTGCGCCACATTCTGCCAAACCGCCTGACTAAAGAGTGCCGCCGAGGCCTCCCACTTAGCCACCTCGCTGCTGGCGTAACGCATCAAGTGGATAAGTTGATCCACGCTATAGTCGAAGTTGAGCCTCACCGGCGCAGAGAAGTTTTGCAGCAGCGAAGGCACAGGTTGCTCGCTCATGTCACTAAACACCAACTCTTGCTCTGCCTCTGTGATACTAAAGACCTGGCTAAGGAGCGAGCGGCCATCGCTGCCGATAAGCTCGAGATCGAGCGGAATATGCAGCGGCAACTTCTCACTCTGCTCCGGCGTCGGTGGCGTGTGTTGACGCAGACTCAGGCGATATTCCTGTTTTTCGGCATCATAGCGCTCCTCAACCGTGAGTTCTGGAATACCAGACTGACTATACCAGCGTCTGAACTGAGTCAGATCCACGCCGCTGGCATCTTCCATCGCCGCCACGAAATCATCACAGGTGACCGCCTGACCATCGTGGCGCTCAAAGTAACACTTCATTCCGGCCTGGAAGCCCTGCTCACCCAAGAGGGTATGCATCATGCGGATCACTTCTGCGCCCTTGTTATACACAGTAACGGTATAGAAGTTATTCATCTCAATCACAGATTCGGGACGAATCGCATGGGCCATAGGGCCGCTATCTTCGGCAAACTGCTGGTTCTTTATGACCTTAATGGCATGGATACGGTTGACCGCCCTTGAGCCCACGTCTGAGCTAAACTCCTGATCGCGAAATACCGTCAGGCCCTCTTTCAGGCTCAACTGGAACCAGTCACGGCAGGTGACACGGTTACCCGTCCAATTATGGAAATACTCGTGCCCCACCACCGACTCGATGCCGTGGTAATCCTCGTCCGTCGCCGAGTCTTTGTCCGCCAACACATATTTAGTGTTGAACACGTTGAGGCCCTTATTCTCCATGGCGCCCATGTTGAAGAAGTCCACCGCGACTATCATGTAGATATCCAGATCGTATTCGAGATCGAAGCGGCTCTCGTCCCAGGCCATCGACTTCTTCAGCGAAGCCATGGCATGGTGTGCCTTGTGCAGGTTGCCTTTGTCGACAAAGACCTGCAGGGCCACCTCGCGGCCACTCTTGGTGGTAAAGCTATCGTCGAGCAGATCGAAGTCCCCAGCTACCAAGGCAAACAGGTATGCCGGTTTCGGGAAAGGATCTTCCCAGCAAACAAAGTGGCGATCGCCTTCAAGATCGCCACTATCAACTCGGTTACCGTTACTCAAGAGGTAAGGAAACGCCGCCTTGTCGGCTTCGATACGCACCTTGTAGACCGCCAGTACATCGGGGCGATCCAGGAAATAGGTGATGCGTCTGAAACCCTCTGCCTCACACTGAGTACAATAGGCGCCATCAGACATGTATAAACCTTCTAAGGCCAGGTTAGCCTGGGGATCCAGCTTAGTCACTATAGTCAACTCGAAGTCAGCTAAGTCGGTTTCTATGCTTAACTGGCCATCGGTGACGCGATAATCATGAGTCTTACCATTAAGCAGTAGCTGGCTCACGCTCAGCCCTTCACCATCAAGCTCTAACGTCTGGCCGGCGTCGTTTAAACGCTTCACCTGACTCACCGCGGTGACCTGAGTATTGGCACCATCGAGCACGAAAGAGAGATCCACATGAGAAATTGTGAAATCTGGTGCGCGATAGTCTTTTAAATATTTGGCCTTAACCTGTGCCATTTAGATTCCCTCATCTGAAAAGATTATAAAAAAACGCGCCAATAGCGCGTTTTTAAAAAATTTGGCTCAATATTATTTCGCCTGGTTTTTAGCCACTCTTTCCATATCCACTAAATCCAGAGTGATATAGACTGTCTCGTCGAGAAATGCGTCCGGCGCCTTCACATCTTCTTCGGCGTCATCCAGAGACTTAAGTGCCTCTAGCCCTGCCACCGCACGGCGCTCGTTGAGGCGAACAAGTTGCTTCTCATCGTTCGCTTCGCGCTCGGCCACACGCTCTTTCTCTACCAGAGAGACGCTGGTTTCTTTGTGGCTCTTCTTAAACTCGGCAATATCTTGATCGATATAGCCAAATTCAACATCTTTCTTGATACGTTGCTGGTGACGCGAATCAAGGTTGGTCACTAGCTCGGGGGTGATATCCCCAAGCGTACCGTATTGGGCCACAGGCACCTTATCCCAAGGCAAGGCGTTGGCTTCCTCGGCTTCACCGTATTCGCCCGGCTCGAGAGCACTCGGGAACGGAATATCCGGTGTCACACCTTTGAGCTGAGTGCTACCGCCGTTGATACGGTAAAACTTGGCGATGGTGTACTGCACATGGCCGATAGGCTTGTCATACATATCATAGATACGGCCCAGGCTCTTATGCTGCTGCACTGTGCCCTTACCAAAGGTCGACTCACCCACGATAAGCGCGCGATCATAGTCTTGCAATGCGGCGGCGAAGATCTCTGACGCCGAGGCGCTGTAACGGTCTACCATCACGGTCAACGGACCAGAATAGGTCACACGGCCGTCGTTGTCGCGATTTTGCGACACCTTACCGTTAGCATCACGGATCTGCACTACCGGGCCTTGCTCGATAAACAGGCCTGTTAACAGCGTCGCTTCGGTTAATGCACCGCCGCCATTGCCGCGCAGGTCGATGACAACACCTTCAACCTTAGCCTCTTTGAGCTTGACTAACTCTTTGGTGACATCTTGAGACAGGTTCATGTAGAAACCTGGGATCTTAATCACCCCGACCTTGCGGCCGGCATAATTACCGGTTTCAGGCTCGATCACCTCTGAGGTCGCGGCGCGATCTTCTAAACGGATCTTGTCACGTACTATGGTCACGTCGATTGGCTTGGCAGATGAGCCGCCCTTCTTAGGTAGGATCTGCAGAATGACCTTACTGCCCTTAGGCCCTTTGATCAGCTCGACCACGTCATCCAGTCGCCAGCCAATCACATCGACTATCTCTTTACCTTCCTGGCCGACACCCACGATACGATCTTCAGGCGCCAGCTTTTCGCTGTTAGCCGCGGGACCGCCAGCCACCAGGCTCTTGATCACTGTGTAGTCGTCATCCATCTGCAGCACGGCGCCTATGCCTTCGAGGCTCAGGTTCATCTCCATCTGGAAACGTTCGGCGTTGCGTGGCGACAGGTAACTGGTGTGCGGCTCGACGCTGCGAGAGAAGGCGTTCATCACACCTTGGAAGACATCTTCACTCTTGGTCTGGCTAAGACGCTTGATAGCATTGTTATAACGCTTCTCGAGCACCTTAACGATCTCATCCCAGTTTTTACCGGTCAGCTTAAGGTTTAAAGCATCGTACTTGACGCGTTGACGCCACAGCTCATTGAGCTCGGCCTCATCTTTTGGCCAAGCGGCTTCGTCTCTGTCGTACTGATAGCTGTCGCCGGGGGCGTTGAAGTCCATCTCTTTGTCGAGCAGAGATAAGGCGTAGGCAAAGCGGTCATAACGACGCTGCTGCACCAGATCGAAGATCTTGTAGGCGGCAGTGAGATCGCCGCTTTTCAGCATGTCGTCAAATTGGGTCGCATAAGGCTTGAAACTGTCGACATCACTCTGAAGCAAGACATTGCGGCGATAATCGAGCTGCTTAAGGTAACGCTCGAACACCTGCTCGGAGAAGGCATCGTCCAGATCGAATCTATGATAATGGGCGCGAGTGAACAGACCCGTCACTCGCTTGCTCGCTACTTTATGTTGCGGCTCTTGCGTTAGAGAGGGCAACTCGCTAGATGGAATACTGGGCGTCAGTGCCCATGCCGAGAATCCTACAAAGATGCTGGCAATGGATGCTGCCAGAGTGAGTTTTCGCATCAACAAGTTACTCCTTTTAAACGATGAACAGTTATAACAGGATATGCTCTACCGGGACTTTTACCGTCAATCCTGAATCTAACTGTACTTGAACATCTTCTTTCTTGATGTCCAGGACAACACCTGCAACAGGTGATTTACCTAGTTTGACACTCACGCGTTGATTTGGTTTCAACTCGGTCAGTGTTGCCGGGGTTAAATCCTTGGCTTCAACCTGTGGCTTAGCCGCTTTAGGCGCTGGTTTGCTGCTGCGCTTAGGCTGTGGCTTCTTGAAGGCTTTCTTCTCAGACTTAGGACCAGGCTTCTCGGCCTTTTCTGCCGCCGCTTTCGCAGCACGCTTTGCCTTAGCCTTCTCTTGACTCTCCTTCAGTGTAGCCTGTGCATGGTCAATATGCTCTTGCTCAAGCTCGCCACACTCGTTGCCGTCAAGATCGACACGCTGTGCCCCAGCCTTAACCCCTTTCAGGTAACGCCAGCTACTGGTGTAACGGCGTAAGGCGATTCTTAATTGCGTTTTACTGACTTTAGAATCATCAGCTAACCTTTCAGCCAAGTCTTGAAACAATCCTATTTTTAGAGGCTTAGTTTCACCTTCAGCGATAAAGCATAAAGGAAATGTTTCATATAAATACGCAAGAATTGCGTTGGTGTCGGTCAACTTTTCTGTTGATTCCATCATTACTTCCACAGTTTAAAAGGGACTATCACCTCGCCGGGTTAACGTCGGCACTGGCGTGTCGTTCATATTGGTTAGACATCGGGTCGCTTACATGCCGCTAGGCGGCGACCACACAATCCAACATACCTTATCAATTACAGTCAATAAACGCCATGTATTCATTTCAACTAATGAAAAATCTCACGGCGTGTTTTTGAATTCATCAAGCGGCCTATTATAAGGGCGCGCCAGACGAAAGCGACCATCAATTGTGCAAAATTGGTTGTAGTTTAAGCAAATAAAGCCTTTTCCAGACTTTTTACGCAGGACTCTAGCCCCAATTGATCCGCCTCGTCGAAACGAGAGAAGGAGGGGCTATCGATATCGAGTACGCCGATCACCTGACCGTCACGGCGCAGTGGGATCACAATTTCCGAGTTACTGGCGGCATCACAGGCGATGTGGCCGTCGAAAGCATGGACATCTTCGATACGCTGAGTGGTATCACTCTGGGCCGCCGTGCCACATACCCCCTTCCCCATTGGAATACGGGTACAAGCCACTTTGCCTTGGAAGGGGCCCAGCACCAGCTGATCACCTTGCAGCAGATAGAAGCCGACCCAGTTAATATCATCCAGATGCTCGTTGAGCAGCGCCGAGAAGTTTGCCATCGCCGCGACGAGGTTATCTTCGCCGCTAAACAGGGCTTCAACTTGACGGGTAAGCGTCGTGTAACAAGGTGTACTCATACAAATTTCCTAACAATTTATGTTTTCGTTTCAGCTTTCTTGGCGGGTTTCTTTGCCGGTGCAGCCTTGGTTGCGGCGCCGCCTTTCAAGAGTCCCATGAGCTGATCTTTATGTTCTGCCATGTAGAAACAAAGTTGTTCTAATGCATTTTCATCTAAGCCTAAATCAACTTGCTCAATAAAAGGAAGAAGATTATCCGCGATATCGAGCATCTTATCGTAGGCATCCGCCTCCTTCTTAGATGTGAATGTCATCTTCTCCACCCCTTCTCTGACTACGACAAATTTCGTTATAACTGCCATATTCGCCCTCACACTGTTTTTATATACAGTTGTAGAATCTCATAAATACAACTTCTTATGCAAGTCTCAAACTTTATCTGTTAGAATCTGCGCAACTATTGGCGCCGGATTTAGGCGCCACCTTATTAGGTATTTCAATAGATTGACTATAGTAATATCTTATAGGCAATAGATTACTGGTCTATATCAAGAAATTCACACTATTGATATAGCCTTAGATGACAGGAAGCGCCCCAGAACAGATATGAAAACAGAGGTGTTAGATAAGAGTATCGTTCTTTGCCGTGCTTGCGATCTGGTCGTGAGAAAACGCGCCTTGCCAACTGGGGTGCGGGCCCTGTGCCCACGCTGCCATACCAATCTCTATGATACCCCCTACTGCTCCGTCAACGGCATGTTAGCCCTGTGTATCACTGCGCTGGTGCTCTATTTCCCCGCCAACTTTTTTCCTGTGCTTGAGATGCATTTTCTAGGCAGCATTCGCACCACCACCATAGCCGGAGGCGCTATGGCCGTGGCCGCTCAGGGCTATTGGGTGGTGGGCATTGCCGTATTGGTGGCGGCGGTGATCGCCCCTGGGCTGCTTATCCTATCGATACTCACCCAGGTCCTGATCGTCAAATACCGACTCAAGACCCCTTTCTTTCGCAATATCTATAAGAAGCTGCTGAAGCAGCACAGTTTATTGGCGCAGCTCTCCATGCTTGAGATCTACATGATCAGCATATTCGTCTCGGTATTTCAGCTCTCCGATTACACCGATCTCTATTTCGGAATCGGCACCTTCTGTTTCACCATGTTGTTTATCATGGTGATCTTCATGCAAAGGGAATATGACATAGAGCATATGTGGAGCGTGCTGGATGAGTAAGCTCAGCAGGCCTCCCCAGGGCGAATCATTGGGGCTGACCAACTGCCCTACTTGTAAGTTTCTGTGCCATCTCGATCAGGGCAGCTGTCCACGCTGCGGACAGGCGGTGCAGAGCCGCGATCGCACCAGTGTGCAGAAGAGCTGGGCGCTGCTGATCACCGCCGCCATCTTGCTTTTTCCGGCAAACCTCTACCCCATCACCATCATGACCAGTCAGGGGCAGGTACGCCAGGACACCATCTTCAGCGGCATCAACCACCTGGTGCACCTAGACCTTTTACCTATTGCCATTATTCTGTTTACCGCCAGTATCTTAGTGCCCATGTTGAAAATTTTTGGCCTGGCACTTTACCTGACGGCGATCAGCTATCGCCTGCCGATCTCGAAAAAAACACTCATGGCAGGCTTTCATATCATCGAATGGATTGGTCGCTGGTCCATGCTGGATCTGTTTGTGATCTCCATTACCGCGGCGCTCATTAACATGGGACAGATTTGGGATGCCAAGCCGGCGCCGGCGGCCACCGCCTTCGCCTTGGTGATTCTGCTAACACAGCTGGCCGCAAAAGTATTAGACACGCGTTTACTCTGGGACCGATTGGAATCGAAAGATGACACAAATTGAAACACCAAAAGTCGTTAAG
The DNA here is from genome assembly GCF_000832025.1 of Shewanella sp. cp20. Taxonomy (NCBI): domain Bacteria; kingdom Pseudomonadati; phylum Pseudomonadota; class Gammaproteobacteria; order Alteromonadales; family Shewanellaceae; genus Shewanella; species Shewanella sp. cp20. The sequence continues at coordinate 287,642 of NZ_JPII01000048.1, forward strand.
AAAAAACTCTTCTCTCCCATCTGGCTACTTCCTCTGATCGCTCTGGCCCTGGGAGCTTGGCTCGGGATCAAGAGCATTCGCGAGTCCGGCGTCGAGGTGCGCATCCATTTTCCCAGCGCCACAGGGATAGACGTGGGTAAGACGCTGGTCAGATACCAGGGCTTAACCGTGGGTAAGGTGGTTGATATCAGTATCGACGATCAACTCCAGGGCGTTTATGTGGATCTGCTGATGGATTATCGCTCGACCCCCTTCCTGCGTGATGAGACCAAGTTCTGGCTGGTGACCCCTAAGGCATCGATCACGGGTGTCGAGGGGCTAGACGCCCTCTTCTCGGGTAACTATATCGCCATCCAGCCAGGCGAAGGCGATTACAAGAACGAGTTTACCGCCGAAGATCAGGCCCCGCCGGTGGCGCCGGGCTCAGATGGTTTGATGATCGAACTCACCAGCCCATCCCTCGGCTCTTTGGATGTGGGCTCACAGGTGTTTTACCGTCAGATCCCGGTCGGCAAAATAGTCAGCTATCGCCTGGTGAACGACGACAGCATCCTCTTTAACGCATACATAGAAAAGAAGTATGCCCACCTGGTAAAACAGGACTCACGCTTCTGGAATGTCTCCGGGCTGGCGCTGGACGCCTCGCTATCTGGCATCAAGGTCAAGACAGAGAGCCTCTCGGCCATACTCGCCGGTGGCGTCAGCTTCTCTTCACAAAGCAGCAGCGAGCAGGCGAACGTCAATCAGACCTTCACCATCTTCGAGGATAAAGAGCATGCCCTGGGCGGCATTAGCTTCAGCCTCACGGCCGATGACGCAGATAGCCTAAGCACAGGCGCCGACATCGTCTATCGCGGCATCACCATAGGCCAGATCACCCATACCCAGCTGACCGAGTCGGGCGTGACCTTCGATGCGAATATCGCCACCCAATATGCCGAGCTTCTCGGCACAGACAGTCAATTCTGGCTCGAAGGCGCCGATCTATCGCTTAGCGGCATCAAACATGCCAGCCGACTGGTTACGGGGAATGTGGTGGCCTTCATGCCCGGCAACGGCGAACATCAGGCCAGCTACCCACTGCTGACCAAGGCCCCGCAACACACACAGCCGCCCCTGTTGCTCAGCCTGAGCGCCGAGGAAAACCCAGGGATCAGCGCAGGCGCCGAGGTGCGCTACAAACAACTGCCCATAGGTCAGGTCGACGGTGTCGAGTTTAAACCTGACTTTTCCGGCCTAGCCTACCGCATCCAGATCTGGCCCGAATTTGCCAAGCTGATCCATCAGGGTAGCTACTTCGTTGCCGAATCGGCCCTGGCGATCGATGCCTCCCTGGACGGCATCAACGTCAATACCCGGGATCTGTCCACCCTCACCAAAGGCGCCATCAGCCTGATGCAGGGCCACAGTAAGAAATTAGTCAATCCTAAGAGATCACTGCCGCTGTTTGCCAATGCCAAGCAGGCCGCGGGTTACCTCGCTAAGCAGAATCGCCTCAAGATAGTGCTTGCGAGTCCAGATGGTGCCGGGCTCGCCGCCCACTCCCCTATCTACTATAAGAAGATGCAGATCGGTGAGGTGCAAGGAGTCAACTGGCGTGCCAGCAGCGAAGACTTTGCCATCGAGCTGGGTATCGACAAGCAGTTCGCCTCGCTGGTTAAGCCAAGCACCATCTTCTGGCGTAACAGTGCCCTGAGCGTCGATGCCAGCCTAAATGGCGTCAAGCTGGATGTGGCGCCGCTAGAGGGCGCATTAAAGGGCAGCGTATCCCTCGGGCTGCTGGATAAAGACGATATCGGTAACCAGAGCCACCTCTATGGCTCAGAGACCTTGGCCCGCGCTAAGGCAACCCCCATCAGCATAGTGTTCGATGCCAGCACACGCCTGAGTGCCCACGCGCCGATCCGCTATCAGGGCCATCAGATAGGGCAAGTCGAGAGGGTTAAACTATCCCAAGACTTGCACAGTGTCAGCGTCGACGCCTACCTCTATGGCGACTACGCAGCACCTTTCCTGGCCGACGATGCCCAATACTTTATCGTCGACGCCAATATCTCCCTCTCAGGCATCACGGCCGCCGAGACCCTAATTACCGGCCCCTATGTCTCCGTGCTACCGGGTGAGAGTGGCAATACAGTGCATGACTTTATGGGCAGCGTCGAGTCCCCGGCATTACTCGCTCAAGATGCTCTCACCTTCACTCTAGTGGATGACAACCTAGGCTCGGTCAAAATAGGCACCCCTATCATCTTCCGTGGTATCAAGATAGGCGAAGTCAAGCAGGTACAACTGTCCGCCACTGGCACCCAGGTCGAGATGACAGCCCAGGTGGCCAGCGGTTATCGTCATCTGATCAATCAAAGCAGTCAGTTCTGGGATCTGTCGGGCATCAAGGTCGATCTCGGCCTCTTCTCCGGCGCACAGATCGAAACCGGCTCACTGGAGACCATCATCGCCGGTGGTATTGGCGTGGCCACCCAATCGGCGACCACAGAGCAAAATCGCATCGGTCAGCATCAGATCTTTAGCCTGCAGCCCAAACTGGATCCCGATTGGTTAAAATGGGCGCCAAATCAACAAAGTCTGCATTAAGGCTCACTAGTATAGAAAGGCAGGGAGTCGACTTGGTGGCTATGCTTTACATAGCCACCCATTAAGGAAACTAGCTGCCAACTTGTGCCCTAAGAGCTATTTTGCACCGCCGAAACCTGTTTGGCACCGCCGAGCTCACCTTATCCTGGAGTCGAAATGAGCAAAGATTTGCTACGCGAAGCCGCTATCAACCTCAAGAAAGCGGTCCCCTTGATGCTCAAGCATCAGATCCCGACGACCCCCACCAACTATGCCCTGTGGTATACCTACGTCGGCCAGCAAAACCCCGAACTCATCACCAAGATGGATAAGATAGTCAATGAGCACAATACCTGCCCTCCGGTCACTGCCGAGCTGCTCTACCGCGAGCATATTGCCGATCCCAGCGAGGTTAACGTGCTCAACATGCGCCAGAATCTGGAGGCCATGACCATAGAGCTGTCACAATCGATCAAGGATACCAACCAAGACGCAACCGCGTTTCAACAAAAGGTCGACAGCAACTTCAGTCGCCTCAATCGTATCGAGGAGGAAGGCCTGAGCCTAGAGAAGGTATTGGGTCTGGTACGTGATCTGGTGAAAGAATCCGATGATATACGCCAGAGTACAGAGTATTTTACCGGTCGCCTAGACAAGGCCCAGGAAGAGATCGCCGCCCTGAGAGAGGCCCTGAAACAATCGGAACAAGACGTTTATCATGACGCCCTCACAGGCGCGCTCAACCGCCGCGCCTTCGATCAGGATCTTAAGGGCGTGCTGGCTCAGAGCCCTGAAGGCACCTGCCTGATCTTGGCCGATGTGGACCATTTCAAGAATTTTAACGACACCTATGGCCATCATCTCGGCGACAAGGTGTTACAAGCGGTGGCCAAGCGCCTCAGCGAATCCTGCCGTGACGGGGTCAAACTATATCGCTATGGCGGCGAAGAGTTTGCCCTCATCGTGCCCAACAGCCATCAACGCAAGACCCGCCATCTGGCCGATGCCATGCGCCGAGCCCTGGAGAAGATCTCCCTCAAGGACAGACGCAAGAATCAGACAATCGATAAGATTAGCGCCTCTTTCGGGGTCAGCGAATGGCAGCCAAATGACACCTTCGAATCGCTTATCGAGCGCACTGATGGTTTCCTCTATGACGCCAAGAACCTGGGCCGAAATCGGGTAATGCCCCTCTAGTGCCTACGATTGGAGTCGACCCGATGACTTGGTTGGCTCTGATGACGCGGGTAAACGCGTCGCCACCGCCGCCTCACCCGCCATAGGCTCGGCAATCACCACGAAACGCTGGCGGCTCTGCCCGCCTAAGCTATCGAAGGGGTAGCAGGTCACTAAGGTCAGGCGCAGGGCATCTTCCTGAGCCAGCAGCGCCGTATCTTGCTCATCCACCACCTGAGTCCCCAGCACGCGATAATTCACTACCTGCGCCGAGGCGTCCTGCAGGGTGATCACCTGCCCCGGGTAGATCCCCTCTAGCCTGGCAAAATGGGTATCCCTGTGACCGGCAATGACCGTATTGCCCCAGTGATTGATCTGATTATCCGCCAGGATCGCGGCAGGCCCGAAGGCCAGATTGCGCCCCGAGGCGCCTGCCAGCACATAGAGGGGCGCACCGCGGCGCCGCCCCTGCTCGTCGGCAAAATGCAATTTAGCTATCGGATAGGTATCGGCCCAGCTCCATGGCTTGTGGGCTTGACGGTCCGCTAGGGTTCTATCCCATGCCCGCTCAATGAGGAACTGAGCAAAATGTGCCTTGGCTTGCATATAACCTCCTTTAAAGATCAGTGTCATGGCCGCCATCAGTGCGGTCAACAGCAGGACATGCCTGAGTCCCAGGCGTCTGCGACGATTCATCATCAGGCCTCCTGGCGTCTGCGCCACAGCCCCTGCAAGCAGGGAAGGTAACTCACCCAATAGGCGCCGATCAGCAGCAACATCATGGCCCCCAGCGCCAGATAGAGACGGCTCTCGGTAGCGGTTTGCGGCCACTGAGATTGCACAGGCATAGGTGCGGGTTTAAACAGCTCCAAGGCGTCCATCGCTTCGGGACGTGAAGGGGTTTTATCCACCGCCACCAGGCTGGTGTAAGGGCTGACCAGGTGATAATCCATCGCCAGTCGGGTGACACGCTCTTTTATTGCGGCTTGGTTCTGCACATTCTTGCTCAGTTGCAGGCTGGCAATTTGATTACGCGCCCAGATAAGATCGATTCCCCTGGGCTTCTCGCCCCCCACCAAGGCCAAACGACGCTGCCAGTGCTTGCCATCGAGATCGCCCGAGATGATCAGGGCATCGCTTCGGGCTCGTTCAGCAGGGGTTAACCTCATCGCTACCATGATGGGCTCATGGGCATAGAGATCGCCGATCTGTACCGGCCAGTAGTCGGGAATAGAGCCATCATCCAGGGTCAGCGTCACATCGCTTATTTGAGGCGATTCAATTTTTTCCAGCAGCTCGCCTATCTTGGCGTCCACCTCACTTATCTTGCCCACATAGGTATAGGTGCCACGTCCCGCCCTGGCGGCACGCTCCATGAAGTAGCCATTCGGCGCCGAGCCTATCCCTACGGTAAACAGGCGCTGATGTCCGATATTGGCAGCGATTAGCGCAAACAGCGACGCCTCGTTGCCCACGGCGCCATCGGTAATAAACACCACCTGCTTCAACCGCTCGGCTCTCCCCGATGAAGCAATGGACGAAACGCCTGTGTCCGGCTGACTCAGTGCCCGCAGCAGCGCCGGCGCCATCTCGGTGCCGCCATCGGCCTCAAGACTCTGCACGAACAGGTTGGCCTTGCCCAGGTTTGCGGCGGTGGCCGAAAGCGCCACCGGCGACAGGCTACGCACGCTGCTGTCAAAGGCGATCACATTGAAGGTGTCCTGACTACTCAGCCCGGCTAAGGCATTTAAGATAGCCGACTTGGCCTGAGCGATAGAGTCGCCGCTCATGGAGCCCGAGGTGTCGATGACCAAAGTTAACTCTCTTGGCAGACGCAGGCGTGCCTTATCCTGAGGCGGCATCAGCATGACCAGGGCGTAGCTGTCTTTCTGAGCAAGTTTTTGCATGCCTTGTTCATCGCTCTGCGCCTCATCATTACCAGCGGCAGAAACGGTTAGCTGCCGATGTGTCTTGCCAAGCTGAGCAAACATCACGGCGCTCGGCTGCTCCGCAAGCTGTGGGCGCCACTTGAGCAGAAAGTCTCTGTCAGGCCTGAGGCTAGAGGTGAGATTCAGGCCTATCTTGGTGCCGCCAAGCTGAGTCTGGCGCATCTGATGATAAGGGGTCTCCAGACGAGCGATCGCCATGCCGGCATCCAGCACCACATCCAGATAGAGCTTCTGCTCGTCAGGTGCCGTGCCCACAGAAGTTGCCATATGCGGCGACTCCTCATTAACCGCGCCTGATTCATGGTCTAAGTTTTGCGCCTTACCCTTGGGGAAGTATCTCGGGGTGATGGCCGTAGGAAAACGCAGGCTAAACTCGCCATCTTGATAGCGCACCTGCTGTTGATAGGCGATCTCAACGACCAACGCCTCTCCCGGCCCTAGGTTCGCCACCTCAGAGGTAAAGATATTGGGTCTTTGCTGGCTCACCAGGCTCGCCTTCTTGCCCTCTACTTTGGCCTGCTCGAAGGTTTGTCTGGCCACCTCCTTGGGCTGGATCTCACCGACGATCACCCGCTGACCAATATGCAACTTAAGGCTGTCGACCGCCGCATCATGGGGGAGCGGGAACTGATAGCGGCCATTAAGCCAGTGGGCAGTGTCGTTGACAAACACCTGCTTCACCGACACCCGGTTGATCCAGCCGGAGATGTTCATCTGCACCTGGGTATCCACCGCTAGCGCCGTCGCCGGCAGGCCACTGCCCAATTGAACGCCATTTAGACGATACTCGAGCACGCCCTGCCCCAGAGTAGGTTCGTCGGCTGCCGGCAGGTCAAAATGATGCAGCTGCTCGTCAAATCTGGCGCCATGCACATTAGGTTCCGATAGCTGACTCATGCGCCCAAAGGCAGGCGCCGCCGAGCCGAGCGCAGTAACACTTAACACCAAGGCGGCAAGTACCAGACGCTGGCGAGAAAAAAACGCCCCCCTCGGGGGGCAAAGGTCGGTCTGGTTCATCCTGAGATACGGGCGTGGCAACATCTTATTTCTCCTTTTACGCGTTGCTTCATGGTGCAAAATCTAGTTTGAAGCCAGGGCGGTATCGCCAGGCAGCAACTTGATGGTCACGCGGCGATCGAAGAAATCATTTTCGAAGCTCTGTTCATCCTTAACCGGTGCGCTGGCACCATAGGCTTTGGCATCGAGCCTGGCCTCATCCACGCCTTTAGCTACCAGGTAACTTCTTACCTCGGCGACGCGCTGCTCAGACAACGCCTGGTTGTAGCTGCTGTCGCCGCGTCTATCGGCGTAACCAGTCAGATCCAGCTTGAGCTGGGGCGAGATTGCCATGGCATCGGCCACCTCATCGAGCTGCCCCTTAAAGTGAGGCTCGACGGTCGAAGATCCTGTCTTAAACTGCACGTTGAGGCCTAGGGCCAGCTCTTCCAGGCGAGTGCCCTGATGTTGTCTGAGCTGAGCCAGTTCTACCTTGGCTCTTGATACTCCTGCTGCACCGTCAGCAGCGCCTCGTTTTGCTGCTTGAGCGCCATCAGGCGACTCTCCTTCTCGGCTAATGCGGCCTGCTGCTGCTTGATCTCGCTGTCGTTGGCCACCGTCTGGCCTATCATGCCACCGGTAAAGGCGCCGATAATCGCGCCCACAGGGCCGGCTACCACGGCGCCCAGCACTATGCCTGAGCCGACACCGATAAGCGCCTCTTCATCAGTCGAGCTGCTGTTTGTCGTTTGCGTCGCTTGAGTTGCGGGGGCAGCGAAAGCCATTGAGCTGCCAAATAATGAAACACTGATTAATGCGGCGATGATCTGCTTCTTCATGGGAAAATCCTCAAGTTGACATGGATGGGTTTAATCAGAACCTTGTGGTTCCTGTCGATGAGGTCATTAAACATGAGTGAAATGGCAAGTCAGGGGTACAAAAATGACGATGCGCAGACCAAATGTGGCAAGAAAATGGCATTTGCCCCGGGCCACTTTTCTCCCCGGTATTTTGCTGTATAGTCACACTCCAGAAACACTAAGCTGTAATGGATGGATCATGAAGCGTATTGCAATAGTTGAAGATGAGGCGGCTATCCGCGAGAACTACAAAGAGGTGCTGCAACAGCAAGGCTACTTTGTGCAGGCGTACGCTAATCGCCCCAGCGCCATGGAGGCCTTCAACACTCGTCTGCCTGACTTAGCGATCATCGATATCGGCCTGGAAGATGAGATAGACGGAGGCTTTACCCTGTGCCAGTCGCTCAGGGCCATGTCGAACACTTTGCCTATCATCTTTTTGACCGCCAGAGACAGTGACTTCGACACCGTCTGCGGCCTGAGACTGGGCGCCGACGACTACCTGAGCAAAGACGTCAGCTTCCCCCATCTGATCGCACGCCTGGCCGCGCTATTTAGGCGCTCGGACATCCAAAATGGCGCCAATCCGCAAGATGGCATGATAGAGCACGGTAACCTGACCATAGATGTCAACCGCATTCAGGTCTACTGGAAACAGCAGCCTATCGAACTGACGGTCACCGAATTTTGGATGGTGCACGCCCTGGCCAAGCGCCCCGGCCACGTGCGTAGCCGCCAGGCATTGATGCAAGATGCCAAGATCTATGTAGATGACAGCACCATCACCTCCCATGTGAAGCGGATCCGCAAGAAATTTATCAGCCAAGACCCTGAGTTCGATTGCATCGATACCGTCTACGGCATGGGCTACCGCTGGGATACCCAAGACTAAGCATGTTTAATCTGCCCATCGGCCTGCGCACTAAGGTCGCCATACTCTCTCTCTTCCTGCTCTGCCTGCCCTGGCTTGGCTACCAATATGTGTGGGAGATGGAAAAATACCTGCGCCACGGTCAGGAGAAGACCCTGGAGGGCACGACCCAGGCGCTAGCCACCGCCCTGCATGAACGCCCTAAGCTGTTCGACAAGCAGGCGAGTTTTCTGTCACAGGTCAAGAAGGGACGGGATCTCTACGCCTACCCGTTAACCGGCCCTATCCATCTGGACGGCAAGCTGGGCGAATGGGCCGATAATCGTCACCGCGCCCTGACCTACGGCGCCGACCATCAGCTGTTTAAGGCCGATGACGGCAAGCCGCTCAACATCCGTTTTACCCACATGGTGGGTAAGTACGCCGGTTACCTCTATGGTTATTTCGAGGTGACAGATCCTAAGGTGATCTACCGCGGCACCAACAGCCTGCGCATCGACAACAACGATCATCTGGCCATCGCCACCCTGGCGCCCGATGGCCAATTTCGCCGCTATATCGTGGCCACCATACGCGACGGCTGGATCAGCGCCTTCGAGCTTCCCGCCGATCCCCGTAAGTCACAGCCGGTCACCCCAGAGGTGCGCATCCAGGGCAAGTGGCTAAAAACCGACAAAGGCTACAATATCGAGCTGAGGATGCCGCTGGAGATGGTGGGCAGCAAGCTGGGCTTTGCCATCGTCGATGTCAACGACAGGAAGAAACGTCATGTCGAGGCGATAGTCGGCACCTCGGCCACAGATGATGTCAGCAAGCTAGGTACAGTGCTCGTGCCCTCGCCTGAGATCGAGAGCATCATCAAGGGGATGAGCCATAACAGCTCACGGATCTGGGTGGTGGACCGCCACGGCCGGGTATTGGCAAAGTCGGGCGACATCTACAGCAGCACCAACGTGTGGGCGCAGACGGCGACCGAGCAGACGCCGGATACCTTCTGGGGCCGCTTTAAGCAGCAGTTCCTGCACCCGCTCTACTATCGTATTCTGACCACACCGCCGAAGCATTTCGTCGACTCGCTCAAGGACTCTACCGTGCTGGAGGGCAGCCATATCCGCAAGGCCCTGGCCGGCCAATTTGGCTCCACCTGGCGCCTAACCCCAGACGGCAAGGCGGTGATCCTGGCGGCCGCCAGCCCTATCTGGATAGACGATGACGTGATGGGCGTGGTGATCGCCGAAGAGACCACTCACGGCATCCGCACCCTGCGTAACAAGGCGCTGGAGAAGCTGTTCAACGTCATCTTGACCATTATGAGCATGGGCACGCTGGCCCTGTTCTTCTTCGCCTCCAGCATCTCCAGCCGCATCCGTAAGCTGAGGGATGATGCCGAGCAGGCCATCGACAGCCAAGGCAGGATCAGAAAGGCGATCGTCGGCTCCAAGGTGCGCGATGAAATCGGCGATCTCAGCCGCAGCTTTGCCAGCATCGTCGGGCGCCTGAGCCAATATACCCACTATCTGGAGAATATGTCTTCACGCCTGGGCCACGAGCTGCGTACCCCGGTGGCCGTGGTGCGCTCGTCCCTCGAGCATCTCAACAGCCAGGATCTGCCGCCCCAACATCAAAAGTATGTGGACAGAGCCCACGAAGGGGTGAGCCGACTCAACATGATCCTCAACAACATGAGCGAGGCCACTCGCCTCGAAGAGGCACTGACCGATGCCGAGGTGGACAACTTCCCCCTCTCCAAGGTGGTCGCCGGTTGCATGCAGGGCTATCAGATGACCTATGCCAATCAGGTGTTTGAGCTGGAGATCGATAAGGAACCCATGACCATGCGCGGCGTTCCCGAGTATATCGCCCAGCTGATGGATAAGCTGATCGCCAACGCCATCGAGTTCAGTCAGAGCGATACGCCGATCAAGGTGTCACTCAAGGCCAAGGGCAGACAGGCGCTACTGAGTGTCAGCAATCAGGGGCCATCATTGCCTGCCAACATGGGCGAGCAGATCTTCGAGTCTATGGTATCTGTACGTGCCCAGAAGGCGCAGGACAAGCCTCACCTTGGACTCGGCCTCTATATCGCCCGCTTGGTCACCGACTTCCATAACGGCACCATTCGCGCCGAAAACCTAATGCAGGATAATCAGGCCGTCGGGGTGGTTATCCATGTCCGTCTGCCGCTAGAGGCCTAATAGGGCTCAGGACTAATAAGGCTCAGAAAAAGCGGAAACGACTCCAATAAATCTCACTTTCATTTGGCCGTATAGATGTTAAGATGGCTACACTTAGTTGCCAACACGAGAGTATGGGATGAAAAGAGAGACCAAGATAGTCAGCGTCGGCCGCGACAAGAAATGGAGTAAGGGGGTGATCAACCCGCCTGTGTTTCGCGCCTCCACCGTGGTGTTCGACACCATAGAAGAGATGCGCCACGCCACCAAGCATCGCGCCAATGGCGAGATGTTTTATGGTCGCCGCGGTACCCCTACCCACTTCGCCTTTCAGGCGGCGATTGCCGAACTCGAAGGTGGCGTCGGCACCGCCCTCTATCCCTCTGGCTCGGCGGCCATCTCAGGCGCCCTGCTCTCCTTCCTCAAGGCGGGCGATCATCTCTTGATGGTCGACACCGCCTATGAACCCACCCGGGATCTATGCGACAAGCTGCTCAAGGGCTTCGGCATAGAAACAACTTACTATGATCCCCTCATCGGCGACGGCATCGAGGCGCTTATCCGCCCTAACACCAAGGTGCTGTTTCTCGAGTCTCCAGGCTCCATCACCCTGGAGGTGCAGGATGTGCCGACCCTGAGCGCCATCGCCCACAAACATAACCTGGTGGTGATGCTGGACAACACCTGGGCATCGCCCATCAATTGTCGTCCCTTCGAGCTGGGCGTCGATATCTCGATTCAGGCGGCGACCAAATATATCGTCGGTCACTCGGATGTGATGCTGGGCACGGCCACCGCCAACCAGGCCCATTGGGACCAGCTGAGGGAAAACAGCTACCTGATGGGACAATGCACCTCGGCGGATGATATCTATCTCGCCAGCCGCGGCCTGCGCACCCTGGGCGTGCGTATGGCACAGCATGAGAAGAATGGCCTCGAGGTCGCCAACTGGCTGGCCACACGCCCCGAGGTAGATCATCTGCGTCACCCCGCCTTCGACACCTGCCCTGGACATGAATTTTTTAAGCGGGATTTCAGCGCCTCAAACGGCCTCTTCTCCTTCGTGCTCAAGCGCGGCAACATCAAGGCGATCACCGCCTTCGTGGAAAACATGCAGCACTTCAAGATGGGCTTCTCCTGGGGGGGGTACGAGAGTCTGATCCTGGGCGTCTTCGGCATCGACAAGCTGCGCACCGCCACCCAGTGGGACAGCAGCAAGCCATTGATTCGATTACATGTAGGCCTGGAAAACCCTGAAGATCTCATCAAAGATCTCGAGGCCGGTTTTGCCCGCTACAATGCGGTTTTGCAAGGCACTGCCTGTGAGGGGCCATCAGCTTAAGCCCGGTCTGAACCTAGCCCTAACCCAGCTTGTATCCATAAAAAACGCCGTCAGAGATGACGGCGTTTTTCTTCGATTAATATTGCTTGCTAATACAATTTATACCAATCACAGTAAACATGTGATCAGAAATAGCGCAGGAAAAACGCTTGAGAACAAAGCAGGATTTTTAGATAAGTAGTTATTCTACAATTAA